>NZ_JACMYO010000041.1 GCF_020889685.1 Bradyrhizobium oropedii | reverse complement strand
CGCGACCGGCGGCGCCGTCGCGACCTCGGTTGACGGCGATGCGGTCGGCGCGGCCGCAGCATTTGGCGATCCCGGCGCGCCGCTTGGATTGGCTGCGCCGACTGGATTGGCTGCGCCGCCCGGAATGAACGAGAAATCCTCGGCCAGTGACGACGAGATCCACGGCACCTGTTCCTGCCGCGAGGCCCGGGTGACGCCGACGCGGGTGCGGTTCAGCGTCTCCTCGGCCATCAGATCGGGGGTGCGGATCTCCTTCAGGAGTTCCCGCACGAACAGGCTGCGGTCGCTCCCATTGTCCGAGACCACGGACGACAGCGCGGCCGAATACATCACCAGTGTTCCATTCGGTGCGATCACCGGAGCGAGGCCCGCCGAGAAGCTGCGGAAGCGGCGCTCGAACGGGTTGCGCCTGGAGGCGTCGATCAGGGCGAGCTTCACCCCGGCGCCGCGGCTGTTGATCTCGCCGAGCACGGTCTCGAGGCTGAAGCCGTCGCGGCGTACATCGGCCTCGGCCCAGATCTGCGCATCGATCGGGATCATGTAGCTCTGCCGGTTCGACTGGATGCCGTAACCCGAGAAGAAGACCAACGCGACCGAGCCGGGCTTGATCTTGCCATAGAGCCGGTCGAAGGCGCGGCGCATGCCGTCGCCGGTCAGGTTTTCGCCGACCTCGACGGTGAAGCCATCGCGCTTGAGCTCGTCGGCGACGTCACGCGCGTCGTTGACCGGCTCCTTCAGCGGCGCATCGGCGTCGGGATATTTGGCGTTGCCGATGACCAGCGCGAAACGGTCGCCGGCGGCGAAGCACAGGGTGGGCGACGCGATTGAAAAAATCAGCGTGGCGAGCAAGGCAAGGCGGATTTTCATAATCGCGGCAAATCCAGATCGCGGCATTCCAGTGAAATGGCGCCGCTTCCAGCCTGCGCCACGGGGACCTTACTCTAGCGAAATCGCATTATCAAACCACGGCCAAACCCCCGTCAACGGCCTGCGGCAGCATCGTTTATCGCAGTGACATCAGCGGGACCGCAGTGCAACAGCGCGCGGTCATGGCGGCCATCGCCGTCGTGGCATGGTGCCGGCTCCTGCGAGCCGATAATGTGATTGCACTCACAGTGGCTTGGGCTGTCCTGTTGTCATGCGCTCGTCGCACTCCGCGCGGTTTGACCTTTGCGCGAGGCGATGGCTTTGTGTTCGGGACGGCAAGCCATTCAACAAGACCGCAAACAAGAGCGAAACCGATGGGAAACGCCTACGAGATCTACGCCCTGCGCTATGCGACGATGTCGCCGCGCACGCCCCACCTCAACTTCCTGGTGCCCGATCCGCATGACACCACGGCGCAGGATCTCGATTATTTCGTCTGGCTGATCCGCGGCCATGGCCGCGACATCCTGGTCGACACCGGCTTCAACGCCGAGGAGGCTAAGGCGCGCGCCCGCAAGCTGACGCTTAACCCGGTCGACGCGCTGGCCGGCTTCGGCGTCAGTGCCGATGCGATCCGCGACGTCATCGTCACCCATCTGCATTACGACCACGCCGGCAATCTGGATCGCTTCCCGAACGCCAAATTCCATCTGCAGGAACGCGAGATGAGCTACGCGACCGGCCGCTGCATGTGCAACGGCATGCTGCGCCATCCGTTCTCGATCGAACATGTCACGCAGATGGTGCGCCACGTCTATGGCGAGCGCGTCACCTTCCATTCAGGGGATGGCGAGATCGCGCCCGGCGTCACCGTGCATCGCGTCGGCGGCCATTCCGATGGCTTGCAGGTGGTGCGGGTCGAGACCGCGCGCGGTCCGGTCGTGCTGGCGTCCGACGCCGCGCATTACTATGCGAACCTGCACAAGAAGAGCCCGTTCCCGATCGTCTACAATGTCGGAGACATGGCGCAGGGCTGGGAGACGGTCGAGCGGCTCGCCGGTCATCCCGACCGCTTCATCCCCGGTCACGATCCGATCGTCAGCGAGATCTATCCGCGCGCCAGCGACAAGGTCGATGCGTTCGCGCTGCATCTGGCGCCGTCGCGGTCGTTCGCGAAATAGCCTCGCCGATCCCGGCGGGGCCCATCCGTAACACGTCAAGAAACGTCAAAAGAAGAAGCGATATGACTGATCATAAAACTCTCGGGTTCATCGGCCTCGGCGTGATGGGTGAGCCGATTTGCCGCAACCTGGTCAAGAAGAGCGGCAAGCGCGTCGTGGTGTTCGACCTTTCGGCCGAACCGCTGGAGCGCGTGCGCGCAGACGGCGCCGAGATCGCCGGCTCGGTCGCCGATGTCATCAAGCAGAGCGATGTGCTGTTCCTCTGCCTGCCGAGCGCCAAACACGTGCGTGCGGTGTTCGAAGGCGACGGCATTCTGAAGAATGCGAGGGCCGGCCAAATCGTGGTCGATCTCGGCACGTCTTCGGTCGGCCAGACCCGCGATTTCGCCGGTCAGTTGCAGGCCAAGGGCGCGGCCTGGGCCGATGCGCCGATCGCGCGCACCCGGCAGGCGGCGCAGGACGGCACGCTTAGCGTGATGGTCGGCGCGGTGCCCGCGCTCTATGCCGCGATCGAGCCGCTGATCCGCTGCTTTGCCACCGACGTCACCAATTGCGGCGATGTCGGCGCCGGGCAGGTGACCAAGATCCTCAACAACATGGTGCTGTTCGAGACCGTGAACGCGCTGTCCGAGGCCGTCGCGGTCGCGAAGCACAATGGCGTCGATCCGAAACTGCTGCTGGAAACCCTGTCGAAGGGCTCGGCCGACAGCTTCGCGCTGCGCAACCACGGCATGAAAGCGATCGTGCCCGGCGTATTTCCGGAGCGCGCATTCTCGACCGAATATGCGCTGAAGGATCTGTCCTACGCACTCGAGCTCGCCGCCGACGCCGGCATCAGGATTCGCGGCGCGGAGCTGATCGGCACGGTGTTGCGGGAAGCGATCGACAAGGGATCGAACGATTATTACTTCCCTGTGATCGCCAAGCATATCGACAGGGCGTAGTGCAATATTTCACGCCGGCATTGCGCGCGTAGTCCCATCACCGTCATGCTGAGGAGGCCGCGCAGCGGCCGTCTCGAAGCACGACGGCCCGACTGTGGCCGTGCATCCTTCGAGGCTCGCCCAGCGACGCAATTGCGCCGCAAGGCTCGCACCTCAGGATGACGGGTTTGGGCGGCTATGCTCGGAAGAGAGCCGCCCTAATACACGTCCTTCGCGTCGGCCTCTTCGCTGGTCTGCACCAACTCGAGGCTGGTCTCGACCTTGCCGAGCAGGCGTCCGAGGTCGCGCCGTTCCTGCGCGGACAGGCAGGACAAGATCTCCTGCTCCTTGCGCAACAGGCCCGGGATCAACTCCTCGTACAGCGCCTGGCCCTTCCTGGTCAGTCGCAGGCGGAATTCGCGGCGGTCGTTGGCGTTCTCGACGCGCTCGACGATTTCGCGTTCCATCAGTGCCGATACCGCGCGGCTGATGGTGGATTTATGCGTGCGGGTGCAATGCGCGATGTATTGCGCGCTGCAAGGATCGCTGCGGAAGCCGAGCGTCGCGAGCACGCGCCACTCCGGAATGTCGAGGCCGTAGCGCGCCTGATATTCGCTAGACAGCGCCGAGGACACCTCGGCCGCCAGCCGGTTCAGGCGGAACGACATGAAATGAAAGAGATCGAGACGCTTCTTCGCCGTCGCGACATCGTCGCGCGCGTCCGCTTCCACGGTGCTGCGCGGCCGGGCTGGAGGCTGGCTTGCAGAGGTCCTGGCCAAAAATTCCTCCAATTTGAGTTGACGTCGGGCCCGACTGGGAGTTTAAGATAGTTGCAAGTGAGACTAATTTAGCAAGGTCGCGGCCGGCTCGCAAGGTCCTGGTCGCAAACCGGTCACACAAGCCGCAGCCAAAAGCCGGCACAAGGGAACATCCAGGGTCACGCAATGGCATCAGCCAATTCGGCACAGGCCAAAACCCAGTTCGGCTATCGCCGCCACCCCGACCAGGAGCGGTCGGGCGCCAATATCGCGGAGCATCCGGTCGTCGTGGTCGGTGCCGGGCCGGTGGGATTGTCGCTCGCGATCGATCTGGCGCAGCGCGGCCAGCGTGTGGTGCTGCTCGACGATGCCGACCGGATCGGCGAAGGCTCGCGCGCGATCTGCTTCTCGAAACGCTCGCTGGAGTTCTGGGATCGCCTCGGCGTCGGCGACCGCATGGTCGAGAAGGGCGTGGTGTGGAGCGTCGGCAAGATTTTCCACGGCGCCTCGCAGCTCTACCAGTTCAACCTTCTTCCCGAAGAGGGGCACAAGCGGCCCGCCTTCATTAATCTCCAGCAGTTCTATGCCGAGGCCTATCTGGTCGATCGGGTCGAGCAGCTGCCTGAGATCGATCTGCGCTGGCGCAACAAGGTGATCGCGCTGGAAAGCCGCAACGATGGCGTCGCGCTGACGATCGCGACGCCTGAGGGCGCCTACCAGGTGCATGCGTCCTTTGTCGTCGCCTGTGACGGTGCCCGTTCCTCGCTGCGGCAGATGGTCGGCGCCGATTTCGCAGGGCAGGTGTTCGAGGACCAGTTCCTGATCGCCGACGTCAAGATGACCGCGGCGTTCCCGACCGAACGCTGGTTCTGGTTCGATCCGCCATTCCATGCCGGGCGCTCGGCGCTGCTGCACAAGCAGCCGGACGACATCTGGCGGATCGATCTGCAACTCAATCCCGATGCCGATCCGGTGGCTGAGAAGCAGCCCGAGAACGTCCGGCCGCGGATCGAGCGCATGCTCGGGCACGACAAGTTCGAGTTCGAATGGATCTCGCTTTACAAGTTCCAGTGCCGCCGGATGGCCAAGTTCATCCATGGCCGCGTGATCTTCGCCGGCGATTCCGCACATCAGGTCTCGCCGTTCGGCGCGCGCGGCGCCAATTCCGGGCTCGAGGACGCCGAGAATCTGGCGTGGAAGCTCGACCGCGTCCTGCGCCGGCTGTCGCCGGAAGGCTTGCTGGAGAGCTATCACATCGAGCGCAGCGCGGCGGCGGACGAGAACATCCGCGAGTCAACCCGCTCGACCGATTTCATGGCGCCGGTGACGAAGCAGGAGGCGCGGCTGCGCCAGGCGGTGCTGTCGCTTGCGAAGGATACCGAGTTCGGCAAGCGCATGGTCAATGGCGGCCGGCTGTCGGTGCCGTCGGTCTACGATACGCCGCTGTCGAGCGGCGATCGCGACGACTGGCGCGGCGGCCCGCGGCCGGGCGCCTCGATGCTGGATGCCCCGGTGACGGAGCCGGGCGGTGGTTCCAGCTATCTGACCGAGGTTTTCATCAGGCAGGGAACGCGCTTCACGCTGCTGGAGTTTGGCAATGGTGCGGCGGCCGATGTGCCTGACGGCGTCGGCTCCATCCAGGTCGGCGGCGAGGGCGGGCTGGTCGACGCACACGGCCTTGCCGGCAAGCGCTACGATGCCGCGCCCGGCACCGCCTATCTGCTGCGGCCGGACGGCTACGTCGCGGCCCGCTTTCGGAACGCGACGCGGCCGGCACTCGATGCGGCGCTGGCGCGCGCATCAGGCGTGAACTGAGGAGCAGTCATGGCGCTGTCGACCAGTTCGAACTTTGCAAAGCCCGATGACGCCTTCCGCGCCATCGTCGAGGCACATCGCGGCCTCACCGAGGCGCAGAGCGCCGATCTCGATGCCGCGCTGGTTCTGGTGCTCGCCAACCACATCGGCGATCTCGACGTGCTGCACGAGGCGATCGCGCTGGCGAAGCGGCGGACGCTGGATACGAGCCAGCAGCAACAACAGCAACAGCAACAACAATAGCACTGATCAAACGAACAGGATTGAACTGATGGCCAAAGGTTTTGCATCGACCACGGATCTCGCGGAAAAGAAGGTCACCTTCTCCGAAATCGGCACCGATCTCTACGCCTTCACCGCCGAGGGCGATCCGAACACCGCCGTCATCGTCGGCGAGGACGGCTGTCTGGTGTTCGACGCCCAGGCAACGCCCGCGATGGCCAACAAGGTGATCGAGCGGGTCAAGACCGTCACCGACAAGCCGATCAAATATGTCGTGCTGTCGCACTATCACGCGGTGCGCGTGCTCGGCGCCTCCGCCTATCACGCGCAGGGCATCGTTGCCTCGCAGGAGACTTATCGGCTGATCGAGGAGCGCGGCCAGCAGGATTGGGATTCCGAATACGGCCGCTTCCCGCGGCTGTTCCAGGATGCCGCGAGCATTCCCGGCCTGACCTGGCCGACGCTGACCTTCGAAGGCGAGATGTCGATCTATCTCGGCAAGCGCGAGGTGCGGCTGATGCAGCTCGGCGCCGGCCACACCTCGGGTGATATCGTCGCCTGGGTGCCGGACGCCGAGGTGATGTTCTCTGGTGACCTGATCGAGTACCACTCGGCCTGCTATTGCGGCGATGCGCATCTGCGCGAATGGCCGATGACCCTGAACGAGATCCGCGCCTTCAATCCGAAGGCGATCGCGCCGGGCCGCGGCGATGCGCTGAAGGGCCTTGAGACCGGACGCGATGCGATCGCGATGACCCGCGATTTCGTCACCACGCTTTACGGTGCGGCGGAGTCTTCCGTCGCCAAGGGCCGCAGCCTGAAGGAATCGATGGCGGCGACGCGCGAGGTGATGGATCCGAAGTTCTCGAAGTTCGCGATCTACGAGCACTGCCTGCCGTTCAACGTTTCGCGCGCCTATGACGAGGCGTCCGGGATCGACGATCCCGTGATCTGGACCGACAAGCGCGACCAGGAAATGTGGGCCGCCCTGCAAGGAGGATCGTGATGAACATCAATACCTCGCCTGATCAGATCGTTCGTGGCTCGGGGCAAGTCACGCCGGGCTACATGTCCGGCTTCGGCAACAGCTTTGAGACCGAGGCACTGCCCGGCGCGCTGCCGATGGGGCGCAACTCGCCGCAGCGTTGCGCCTATGGGCTCTATGCCGAGCAATTGTCCGGCTCGCCGTTCACGGCGCCGCGCGGCACCAATGAGCGCTCGTGGCTCTATCGGATCCGCCCGTCGGTGCGGCATTCCGGTCGCTTCGCCAAGGCCGATGCCGGGCTGTGGCGCACCGCGCCGTGCCACGAATACGACATGCCGATCGCGCAGTTGCGCTGGGATCCGGCGCCGATCCCGAAGGAGGACATGACCTTCCTGCAGGGCGTGCAGACCATGACCACGGCGGGTGATGCCAACACCCAGGCCGGCATGGCGGCCCACGTCTATCTCATCACCAAATCGATGGTCGATCAGCATTTCTACAATGCCGACGGCGAGATGATGTTCGTGCTGCAGCAAGGCAATCTGCGCCTCGTCACCGAGTTCGGCCGCATCGATGCCGAGCCGGGCGAGATCGTGGTGATTCCGCGCGGCGTCAAATTCCGAGTCGAGATTCCGAATGGCCCGGCGCGCGGCTATCTCTGCGAGAATTACGGCGGCGCCTTCACGCTGCCGGAGCGCGGCCCGATCGGCGCCAATTGCCTGGCCAATTCGCGCGACTTCCTGACGCCGGTGGCCGCTTACGAGGATAAGGACACGCCGACCGAGCTCTACGTCAAATGGGGCGGCTCGCTGTTCAAGACCATGTTGCCGCATTCGCCGATCGACGTGGTCGCCTGGCACGGCAATTACGCGCCCTACAAATACGATCTGCGCACCTTCTCGCCGGTCGGCGCGATCGCCTTCGACCATCCCGATCCGTCGATCTTCACGGTGCTGACCTCGCCGTCGGAGACCGCGGGCACCGCGAATATCGACTTCGTGATCTTTCCTGAGCGCTGGATGGTGGCCGACAACACCTTCCGTCCGCCGTGGTACCACATGAACATCATGTCCGAGTTCATGGGCCTGATCTACGGCGTCTACGACGCCAAGCCGCAGGGCTTCGTGCCCGGCGGCATCTCGTTGCACAATATGATGCTGCCGCACGGCCCCGACCGCGAGGCCTTCGAGCATGCCAGCAACGGCGAGCTGAAGCCGGTGAAGCTGACCGGCACGATGGCCTTCATGTTCGAGACCCGCTACTCGCAACGCGTGACCCAACACGCCGCGACCTCATCGACGCTGCAGGACGATTACTCGGACTGCTGGAAGGGACTCGAGAAGAAGTTCGACCCGAACAAGCCGTAGAGTTCAGTCTTCGTCATTCCGGGGCATCGCGAAGCGATGAGCCCGGAATCCATACTCACGATCGTGGTTATGGATTCCGGGCCTGCGCCTGACGGCGCATCCCGGAATGACGCCGGAAATAAAATCCGACCATTTCAGGGACGAGACCATGACCCATCCCAACGACCCAAAACTCCGCTCCTTCATCGACGTCGCGCCGACCTCCGACTTCCCGATCCAGAACCTGCCCTATGGCGTGTTCTCGTCGAAGGACGGGCTCGCGCCGCGCGTCGGCGTTGCGATTGGTGACTATGTGCTCGACCTCTGGGAGCTCGAGCAGGACTCGCGGCTCGATGTCGGGCCGCTCGGCGTGTTCTCGCAGCCCTCGCTGAACGCCTTCATGGCGCTCGGGCCGAAGGTGTGGTCGGCGACGCGGGCGCGGATCAGCGAGCTGTTGCGCTCCGATCATCCCGAGCTGCGCGACAACAGGGAATTGCGGGCGCGGGCGCTGGTGCCGATGGCCGACGTCAGGCTGCACATGCCGTTCGCGGTCTCGGGCTACACCGACTTCTATTCGTCGAAGGAGCACGCCACTAATGTCGGCGTCATGTTCCGCGGCAAGGACAATGCGCTGCAGCCGAACTGGCTGCATATGCCGATCGGCTACAACGGCCGCGCCTCGACGGTCGTGGTCGGCGGCACCAAGGTGCGGCGGCCGCGCGGCCAGCTGAAGCCGCCGACCGCTGACGTGCCGAGCTTCGGTCCCTGCAAGCGGCTCGACTTCGAGCTGGAGATGGGGGTCGTCGTTGGGCAGGCATCGCCGATGGGCGAGATGCTCACCGAGAAGCAGGCCGAGGAGATGATCTTCGGCTTCGTCATCCTCAACGACTGGAGCGCACGCGACATCCAGCAATGGGAATACGTACCGCTCGGGCCGTTCCAGGCCAAGGCGTTCGCGACCTCGATCTCGCCGTGGGTGGTGACCCGCGAGGCGCTGGAGCCGTTCCGCATGCAGGGCCCGAAGCAGGAGCCGGAGCCGCTCGCCTATCTCAAGCAGACCCAGCCGAATAATTACGACATGCAGCTCGACGTCGCCTTGCGCGCCGGCTCGATGAACGAGGCGAAGACGATCTGCAGCACCAACTTCAAATACATGTACTGGTCGTCGGTGCAGCAGCTCGTGCACCACGCCTCATCCGGCTGCGCGATGAATGTCGGCGATCTCTTGGGGTCCGGCACGATCTCCGGTCCCGAAAAGCACCAGCGCGGCAGTCTCCTGGAAATCAGCTGGAACGGCACCGAGCCGGTGGAGCTCGCCAGCGGCGTCACGCGCTCGTTCCTCGAAAACGGCGACTCGCTTGTGATGCGCGGCTGGTGCCAGGGCGACGGCTATCGCGTCGGGTTCGGCGAGGTCGAGGGTACCATCGTCGCGGCGGAGTGACGCATCCGTCATTGCGAGCGAAGCGAAGCAATCCATCGATCCGCGTATGTCAATGGATGGATTGCTTCGTCGCTTCGCTCCTCGCAATGACGAAGAAAGCTCAACGATCCTCCGGCCTGATATCCCTCAGCCGCGCCGTGTGCGCCGCGCAGTCCTCAAGGCTGTATTTCAGATGCACCCGCTGGTCCGACGGCGGCTGGTTCACGGTGCAGACACCCGTCCGCCATGCCTTGGCGGGGCGGATCGGCCGCGGCGCAAAGCCGCCGCCGCAGTTCGGGCAGACATTGCCGAGCTTGGTCTCGGCGCAATCCGCACAGAACGTGCATTCATAGGAGCAGATCCGCGCGTCAGCGCGCTCGGTGGCAGGTCCTTGTCGCAATATTCGCAGTTCGGTCGCAGCTGCAGCGCCATGATCGTCCCTCAACATCTTGCCGCGACACCGCTGCACCTCTCCCCTTGTGGGAGAGGTCGGATCACATCGCAAGATGTGATCCGGGTGAGGGGTCGCGGTCTCTCGACAGAGTGTGCCCGGCGGAGAGAACCCCTCACCCCAACCTCGAGAGCGAGCTTCGCTCGCCTCGGACTCCCACAAGGGGAGAGGGAGCCCGCCGCCGTTGTCGCAGCATTGAACCAATTCAAACAGATGATCGCAGGCCAAGCCGCAAAAGCGAATGACGGAATTCCCTCGATTTGAGCCATCACGCCTGTAGCGATTTCAGCGGCAGCCTGGTGCTCTCCTTCAGGCGATCGAGCACGATCGATGAGCGCACATGCGCCACGCTCTGGTGCGGCATCAGCACATTGTTGACGATGTCGGACAGGCTCTTGAGGTCGCGCAGCATCACCTTGAGCACGTAGTCGGCATCCCCGGTCAGCGCATAGGCCTCCTGGATGTCGTCGACGCGGTTGACCAGCTCGCGAAACCGCTTGGCGTTGTCGGGCGAGTGGGTCGCCAGCGTAATGTGGATGAAGGCGATCAGGCCGAAGCCGAGCGCCTCGCCGGCAAGGTCGGCGTGGTAGCCCGCGATCACCTTCTCCTCCTCCAGCCGCATCCGCCGCCGCGAGCATTGCGAGGCCGACAGCCCGACGAGCTCGGCCAGCTGCTGGTTGGTCAACCGGCCGTCGTCCTGCAGCGCGGCGAGCATTCTGAGGTCGAAGGTGTCGACTTCTGGCATGCGTAAAATGTCCATTTCATGCACGGATCGTGCGCGATTCTAGCAAATCGATGGCCATTTTGCACGCACGTTGCGCGGCAGGTGACGGAAACTGATCCCAGACAAATCAGGGAGTTGCCGCCATGGGTCCGTTTCCGCACGATGCGCCGCCGGCCGAAATCAGCGCCGAGAACCCGATGGGCACCGACGGCTTCGAGTTCGTCGAATATGCCCACCCCAATCCGGCGGAACTGCATGCCCTGTTCAAGCTGATGGGCTTCGTTGCGGTCGCCCGCCACCGCACCAAGGCGATCACGGTCTATCGCCAGGGCGACATCAACTATCTCGTCAATGAGGAGCCTGGTAGCCACGGCTTCGACTTCGTTGCCGCGCACGGCCCCTGCGCGCCGTCGATGGCGTTCCGCGTGGTCGATGCGAAGCAGGCCTATGAGCGCGCGATCGCGCTCGGCGCGGAGCCGGCGGATGTCTCGTCCGCAGCGAAGACGCTCGACGTGCCCGCGATCAAGGGCATCGGCGGCAGCCTGCTGTATTTCGTCGACCGCTACGGTGCCAAGGGCTCGGCCTATGATGCCGAGTTCGAATGGTTAGGTGCCGCCAACCCACGTCCCGCGGGATCCGGCCTTTATTACATCGATCACCTCACCCACAACGTCCATCGCGGCCGCATGGATGTCTGGACCGGCTTTTATGCAAAACTGTTCAACTTCCGTCAGATCCGCTTCTTCGACATCGAGGGCCGTGCATCCGGCCTGTTCTCGCGCGCACTGACCAGCCCGGACGGCAAGATCCGGATTCCGATCAACGAGGACGCCGGCGATTCCGGGCAGATCGAGGAATATCTCAACATCTATCACGGCGAAGGCATCCAGCACATCGCCTGCGGCGCGCGCGATATCTATGCGACAGTCGAGACGCTGCGCGCGGACGGCCTGCCGTTCATGCCGTCGCCGCCCGACACCTATTTCGAGCGGATCGACGCCCGCCTGCCCAAGCATGGCGAGGACCTCGCGCGGCTGCAGGGCAACGGCATCCTGATCGACGGCGAAGGCGTGGTCGAGGGCGGCCAGACCAAGGTGCTGCTGCAAATCTTCTCGGCGAACGCGATCGGGCCGATCTTCTTCGAGTTCATCCAGCGCAAGGGCGACGACGGCTTCGGCGAAGGAAACTTCAAGGCGCTGTTCGAATCGATCGAGGAAGACCAGATCCGCCGCGGCGTGTTGAAGGTCGATCACGCGGCTTGAAGCCGTCGTCGAGGTGCCACGCTAGCGCACAGCAAGAGGTGTCGTCCCTGCGAAAGCAGGGACCCATACCGCGGAATCTATCGAGAGTGTCGGATTGTAGTTCCGCGGAAAAAGCCGCGGGCTACAACCGCGTCTCTTGGTTGTGGGTCCCGGCTCGCGCTTCGCTTGGCCGGGACGACAGCGAGATTTACTTTCCCGTTTTCCACTCAGCTGTCACATCACCAATGCTCGCCAGCTCCGGCTCGCGGATCGCGGACGGCGTGCGCGAGAAGCGCGGCGCGGGCGCGGGCTGGGTGACGCCGTGGCGTTCGACGAACACCTGCCGGGCCGCCATGTGCGGATGCTTCGGCGCTTCCTCCATGGTCAGGATCGGCGCGAAGCAGATGTCGGTGCCTTCCATGATCGTGCACCAGTCCGCGCGCGATTTGGTCTTGAACACCTTTTCCAGCTTTGCCTTCAGCGCCGGCCAGGCCTTGCGGTCCATCTGCGCGTCGAAGTCGGCGTCGGTGAGATCTGCGTGCTTGCGCAGCAGCGCGTAGAACTGCGGCTCGATCGAGCCGATCGAGATGAAGTTACCGCAGGAGCATTCGTAGACTCCGTAGAAATGCGCGCCGCCGTCGAGGAAATTCTGGTCGCGGCCGCCGCTCCAGCGGCCCTGTGCGGCCATGTCGTAGAACATCGACATCAGCGAGGCCGCGCCGTCGCACATCGCGGTATCGACCACCTGGCCCTTGCCGGACTTCTGCGCTTCCAGCAGTGCTGCGAGCACGCCGACCACGAGATAGAGCGCGCCGCCGCCGAAATCGCCGACCAGGTTGAGCGGCGGCACCGGCTTCTCCTTGGTGCCGATCGCAGCCAGTGCGCCGGTGATCGAGATGTAGTTGATGTCGTGGCCGGCGGCATTCGCCAGCGGGCCTTCCTGGCCCCAGCCGGTCATGCGGCCAAACACCAGTTTGGGATTGCGCGCGAGCACGACGTCAGGGCCGAGGCCGAGGCGCTCCATCACGCCGGGGCGAAAGCCCTCGATCAGCGCGTCGGCATGGCCGAGCAGCTCGAGCACTTCAGCGATCGCCGCCTTGTTCTTGAGGTCGAGCTCGATGACCTTGCGGCCGCGGGTTGCGACCGCCTTCAGATTCTTGCCCGCGCCGACCCGATCCAGCGTGATGACCTCGGCGCCCATGTCGGCGAGCAGCATGCAGGCGAACGGGCCGGGACCGATGCCGGCGAATTCGACGATGCGGAAGCCTGTGAGCGGGCCAGAGGTGCGAGCGGCGGTTTGGGAGGCGGGCTTATCGAGCACGTTGTTGTTCCGTTGTTGCTGTAGGGAAGTAATCGAAGGGCCTTTTCAGCGGCGGTTTGGCGCGCAAGGTGTCACGCCGCTGCCTTTAGGGGCGCGGGCCGGCAGTTGGTCGCCATGGCGATTGGTGTTCGTCTGTTCTGCCGAACGTCATGGGTCCTCTCCCCGGGGTCGTCCACCTGACGGCATTTTTAATTAGCTGATTAGCTAAATTCTCTCGCCTAATGGGGGATGTGGCAAGCCTTTTCGGCTGGAATGCCAGCAAAACGCGAACGGCGCGCATCGCTGCGCGCCGTCTGCATAGGTTCCAGAAGGATAGAGGCTAGCCGGCGGCGGTGACCGCGCGCTGACCCATCACCTTCACGAGGTTCGCGCGGTAATCCGCCGAACCGTGGATGTCGGCGAGCAGGCCGCTTGCCGCAATCGTCACGCTGTCGAGCGCTGAGGCCGCCCAGTTCGCCTTCAGCGCCTGCTCGATCGGGCCGACCCGCATGACGCCGCTCTGTGATGCGCCGGTCGCGGCGACGCGGACGTCGCCCGCCTTGGTCTTGGCGACGAACACGCCGGTCAGCGCGAAGCGCGAGGCCGGGTTCGGAAACTTCGCATAGCCCGCCTTGGCCGGGACGGGGAACGACACCGCGGTGATGATCTCGCCATCCTCGAGTGCCGTCGAGAACAGGCCCTTGAAGAAGTCTTCCGCCGGGATCGACCGCTTGTTGGTCTTGACCGTCGCGCCAAGCG
The DNA here is from genome assembly GCF_020889685.1 of Bradyrhizobium oropedii. Taxonomy (GTDB): domain Bacteria; phylum Pseudomonadota; class Alphaproteobacteria; order Rhizobiales; family Xanthobacteraceae; genus Bradyrhizobium; species Bradyrhizobium oropedii. The sequence goes on along the minus strand of NZ_JACMYO010000041.1, from coordinate 38,761 downwards.
CCAGCACCGCCGCCGGATAGTCCGCCGCCGGGTCGTTGTTGGCGAGTGAACCGCCGATCGTGCCGCGATAGCGCACGGCGGGATCGCCGATCTCCGACGCCAGACTGGCGAGCGCGGGGATCGCCTTCTTGACCGCATCGCTTTGCGCCACATCGTAATGCGGCGTAGCGGCCTTGATGGTGACGGTGTCGCCGGACACGTCGATGCCGATCATGTCCTTGATCTTGGCGACGTCGATCACGTCGGACGGTGCGGCAAGGCGCTGCTTCATCACGGGGAGCAGGGTCTGGCCGCCGGACAGGAACTTGGAGTCCGTGCCCTTGGCGAACTGCGCCACGGCATCGTCGATCGAGGATGCGCGGTGATAGTTGGTCTCGTACATCGTATCCTCCCTCAACCGTGAATGGCGTGCCAGACGCGATCGGGCGTCGCCGGCATTTCCAGCTTGTTGTTGCCGATGGCGTCCGTGATCGCGTTGATCACGGCAGCAGAGGCGCCGATTGCGCCGGCCTCGCCGCAGCCCTTGACGCCGAGTGGGTTGCCCGGACACAGCGTTGTGGTGTGGGAGAGCTGGAACGACGGCAGGTCGTCGGCGCGCGGCATGGTGTAATCCATGAACGACGCGGTCACGAGCTGACCGGTGTCGTCATAGACCACGCCCTCGAGCAGCGCCTGGCCGATGCCCTGGGCAAGGCCGCCATGAACCTGGCCTTCGACGATCATCGGGTTGATCAGCCGGCCGAAATCGTCGGCTGCGACGAAGTTGACGAAGGAGGTCTTGCCGGTGCCCGGATCGACCTCGAGCTCGCAGATGTAGGCGCCGGCCGGGAAGGTGAAGTTGGTCGGGTCGTAGAACGCCGTCTCCTTCAGGCCGGGCTCCATGCCGTCGGGCAGATTGTGCGCGGTGTAGGCGGCGAGCGCGACCATCGGCAGTGCGATCGCCTTGTCGGTGCCGGTGACTTTGAACTCGCCGTTCTCGATCACGATGTCGCTCTCGGATGCCTCGAGCGCGTGCGCCGCGATCTTCTTGGCCTTGGCCTCGACCTTCTCCATCGCCTTCACGATCGCCGCACCGCCGACTGCGATCGAGCGCGAGCCGTAGGTGCCCATGCCGAACTGCACCTTGTCGGTGTCGCCATGGACGATCGAGACCTGGCTGATCGGCACGCCGAGTCGTTCTGCGATGATCTGGCAGAACGTCGTTTCGTGGCCCTGGCCGTGGCTGTGCGAGCCGGTGAGCACCTCGATGGTGCCGACCGGATTGACGCGAATCTCGGCCGATTCCCACAGGCCGACGCCGGCGCCGAGACTGCCGACCGCCTTCGAGGGCGCGATGCCGCAGGCCTCGATATAGCAGGAGACGCCGATGCCGCGCAGCTTGCCGTTGGCTTTCGCCTTGGCCTTGCGGGCCGGGAAGCCGGCATAGTCGATCGCCTTCATCGCGGCATCGATCGAGGCGTGGAAGTCGCCGATGTCATACGCCATGATCACGGGCGTCTGATACGGGAACTGGTTGATGAAGTTCTTCTTGCGCAGCTCGGTCGGATCGACCTTCAGCTGCCGCGCCGCCGTCTCCATCATCCGCTCGAGCAGATAGCTCGCCTCGGGTCGGCCTGCGCCGCGATAGGCGTCGACCGGCGTGGTGTTGGTGTAGACACCGATCACCTCGGCATAGATCGCCGGGATCACGTACTGGCCCGACAGCAGCGTCGCGTAGAGATAGGTCGGGACCGCCGACGAGAACAGCGACATATAGGCGCCGAAATTGGCGTGGGTCTTCACCCGCAGGCCAAGGATCTTGTTGTCCTTGTCGAACGCCATCTCAGCCTTCGAGACATGGTCGCGGCCATGCGCGTCGGTGAGGAAGGCCTCAGAGCGATCGCCGGTCCACTTCACCGGACGATTGACCTTCTTGGAGGCCCACAGCGCCACCATCTCTTCCGGATAGATGTAGATCTTGGAGCCGAAGCCGCCGCCGACGTCGGGCGCGATCACGCGCAGCTTGTGCTCGGGCGCGATGTTGTAGAACGCCGACAGCACGAGGCGGGCGACGTGCGGATTCTGCGACGTGGTGTAGAGCGTGTAGTGCTCTTCGGCCTGGTCGTAATGCGCGACCGCCGCGCGCGGCTCCATCGCATTCGGCACCAGGCGGTTGTTGGTGAGTTCGAGCGTCACCACATTCGCCGCCTTGCTGAAGGCGTCGCCGACTGCGGCTTCGTCGCCGATGTGCCAGTCATAGACGATGTTGCCGGGGGCTTCCGGATGCAGCTGCGGCGCGCCCGACTTGATCGCGGCCCTGACGTCGGCCGCCGCGGGAAGCTCTTCGTAGTCGACGACGACGGCTTCGGCCGCGTCCTTGGCCTGGTTCTTGGTCTCGGCGATCACGACTGCGACGGCCTGTCCGACGAAGCGCACGGTCTCCGGCGCCATCGCCGGCCACGCGCCCATTTTCATCGGCGAACCGTCCTTCGAGGTGATGGCCCAGCCGCAGATCAGATTGCCGACCTTGTCGTCGACGATCTGCTGTCCGGTCAGCACCGCGATCACGCCGGGCATCTTCATGGCCTCGGTGGAGTTGATGCCCTTGACCTTGGCATGTGCGTGCGGGCTGCGGATGAAGTGAGCGTAGCTCATGCCGACCATTTTAACGTCGTCGACGTAACGTCCTTGTCCGGTGATGAACCGGCGATCTTCCTTGCGCACGACGCGTGCGCCAATTCCTTCAACACCCATGGTCTAGTCCTCCCGACCGGAGATTCGATTTGCCGCCGTTTCCATCGAGACCGGCGGTGATGAGCTTGATCGTGTACGGCGCGCGGGCTGCTATTCGGCGGCCTGCGCGACCTTCATGCGGCCGGCGGCGTCGAGCACCGCCTTGACGATGTTGTGGTAGCCGGTGCAGCGGCAGATGTTGCCTTCGAGCTCGTGACGAACCGTTTCCTCGTCGAGCTTGCCGCCATGGCGATGCACGATATCGACCGCGGACATGATCATGCCGGGGGTGCAATAGCCGCACTGCAGGCCGTGATTGTCGCGGAACGCCGCCTGCATCGGGTGCAGCTCGTCGCCTTTGGCGAGGCCTTCGATCGTGGTGACGTTGGAGCCCGCCGCCTGGCCGGCCAGCATGGTGCAGGATTTGACCGCCCGTCCATCGACATGGACGACGCAGGCGCCGCACTGGCTGGTATCGCAGCCGACATGGGTGCCGGTGAGGTTCAGGTTTTCGCGCAACAGGTGCACGAGGAGGGTTCGGTCCTCAACGTCGACCGAGACCGCCTTGCCGTTTACCGTCAGTTTGACTGTAGACACGCGTTTCTCCCAATAGCTTCGTTATGGGCCCAGTAGACCACGCTTCATAGGGGACGTAACCGCGATCAAAGTCGTAGTTACGGCCCTGTCACGAAGGCTCCGGGCTGTGCCTGCGATCCTAGCAGGCGGCCGTGCAATGGGCAATTTGCAAGCGGCTGCCGGCGTGCTCCGGCGTGACGAAAATGCGCTGCGGCGCAAGCGATTTTCGGCAGATCGATGCTGCTTGCGGCACGCCGAAATCGCCGCCGCGATTGCTACTACCTTCCGCCTATAACGACGCAACTGCGTTGCTGTCATTTTCACCGCCGATGCAGCGACAGAAGATCGCTGGTTCATGAAATTCGGTAGCGATCCGCGCCCGCGATGCATCCATCGCGGCAACGAAACCATATTGGAGGAAGCCAATGAAGCTGAGGAGCGGGATTTTCTTTGCCGGCGTGTCGCTGGTCGCCATGGTCATGGCAGGCATTGGTGCGTCGAGAGCGAATGATTCCGTCGTGAAGGCGGCGTCCGATCCGAACGGATGGGCGATCGCCGGCCACGATTACGGCAATACGCGCTTCAGCCCCCTGAAGCAGATCAATTCCGAGAATGCGGGCAAGCTGCAACTGGTCTACTCGCTGTCGCTTGCGTCGTTGCGCTCCAACGAATCGTCGCCAGTCGTGATCGGCAAGAACCTGTACGTGTCGACCTCATGGGGTCCGAAATACGTCTATGCGATCGACGCCGCGACCGGCGCGCGCAAATGGACCTGGCAGCCCGACATTCCGGATGACGTGCTTCAATATGCCTGCTGCGACGTCAATAACCGCGGCGTGTCCTATGCGGACGGCAAGATCTTCGTCGGCCGGCTCGACGGCAAGCTGACCGCGCTCGATGCCGAGACCGGCAAGGAGCTCTGGACCTCGACGGTCGTCGACTACAAGCAGGGCTCGGTCATCACCTCGCCGCCGCTCATCGTCCGCGACAAGGTCATCACCGGCTTCGGCGGCGGCGAATACGGCGTCCGCGGCTCGCTGCAGGCCTTCAACCTCAAGGACGGCAAGCTGCTTTGGCAGACCTTCACGGTGCCGGCGCCGGGTGAACCCGGCAGCGATACCTGGAAGGGCGACACCGGGCTGCATGGCGGCGGCGCCGCCTGGCTGGTCGGCTCCTACGACGCCAAGTCCGACACGGTCTACTGGGGTACCAGCAATCCGGGGCCGTGGAATACGGGCGTGCGCTCCACCGGCGACGGCAATTTCGGCAAGCTGACCAATCTCTATACGGCCTCGACGCTGGCGATCGATCCCAACACCGGCAAGATCAAGTGGCACATCCAGGGCACGCCGGCCGACGCCTGGGACTATGACGGCGTCAACGAGCTGCTGCTCGCCGACCTGAAGATCAAGGGCGCCGAAACACCCGTTCTGATGAAGGCGGACCGCAACGGCTTCTTCTTCGTGGCCAACCGCGAAACCGGCAAGGTGATCTCGGCCGAGAAGTACGTCTTCGCCAACTGGGCCAAGAAGTGGGACATCAACACGATGCGGGCGGAAGAGGATCCGGACAAGCGCCCCGGCCCCGGCCACCCCGCCAAGGACATCTGCCCGAACCTGATCGGCGGCAAGAACTGGCAGCCGATGTCGTTCAACCCGCAGACCGGCCTCGTCTACATCCCGAGCAACAATGTCTGCATGGATTGGTCGGTCAGTGACGTGAACTACAAGCGCGGCGTGTTCTATCTCGGCGCCGAATTCCCGACCAAGCCTGGCCCCGGCGGCTTCCTCGGCGAACTCGTGGCCTGGGATCCCGTGGCCAACAAGAAGGTGTGGAGCATCAAGGAAGACCTGCCCTTCAACGGCGGTACGCTGACGACCGGCGGCAATCTGGTGTTTTCAGGCAATCTGCACGGCGACTTCCGCGCCATCGATGCCAAGAACGGCAAGGTGTTGTGGAGCAAGAACCTCGGCAGCGGCATCGGCGCCGGTCCGGTGACCTATTCGGTCGACGGCAAGCAGTATGTCGCGATCGTGGTCGGACGCACCGCGGCGCTGCCGGCCTTCCTCGGTGACATCGGCAAGAAGATGGTCGCCGCGGCGCCGGAAGGCGGGTCGCTGTTCGTGTTCGCCCTGCAGTAACCACCGTCACGAGGAGGCAGCATTGTCCGTGTCCCGCATCAAGTCCAATGAAGTGCCCAGCTCTGCGCGCAGCGCACGGTTGGGAAAGGCGATCCGGACCGTGCTGCTCTCCGCCACGTTGCTCGCGCCGGCCTTCCCGGCCGGCGCGGAGGAGGCCAAGCCGCTGCTGCGGCTTTGCGCTGATCCGACCAATCTGCCGTTCTCGAGCGACGAGCCGGGCAAGCCCGGCCTCTATCTCGAGATCGGCCAGGCGGTGGCGCAAAAGCTCGGCCGCACGGTGAGCTATAATTGGTACAAGTCCTATTTCGGCAAACGCACCGTGCGGGAGACGCTGCTCAGCAAGCAGTGCGACGCCATGGTCGGCCTGCCCTTGATCGAGGATTTCATGGGGCCGGCGGTGATCTTCTCGAAGCCGATCGCTCATGAAGGCTACGCGCTGGTCGGCGCCAAAGATCGCAAGTTTGCCGGCGTCGACGACCTCAGGGGATTGCGGGTTGCGGTGCAATATCAATCGACGCCGCAGAACCTGCTGGCGATGCGTGACGATATCCAGAAGGTCACCGTGCTCAGCCCGGAGGAGGGCATGACGGCCCTCGAACAGGGCAAGGTCGACATCGCGTTCATCTGGGCGCCGGTGGCGGGCTGGCTCAACAAGACGACCTATGGTGACAAGTACCAGATCGTGTCGACCGAGGGCGACAGCCTGCTCTGGGCGACCGCGATCGGCTTCGCCAAGGCCTCCGGCGCGCTGCGCGATGAGGTCGACGGCGTGCTGCCGTCGCTGCAGCCGGAGATTTCGGCCCTGTTTGCCAAATATGGTGCGCCGAACGGCGCTCCCGTGAAGTTTGGCCAAATGGCCCCGGCGACGATATCGTCCGTCGGGACAAGCGAGCCGGTCACGGTCGGGCAGGCGACGGCGGCCGAGAAGCCGGTGCAAACCGCCGCGGCTGCCGGGGACGCCAACGCGGGCCGGGAGGTGTTCAACGGAACCTGCGCCCATTGCCACGGTCCGGACGCGGTGCAGGCCGAGCGAAAGATCGACCTCAGGCTGCTGAAGAAGCGCTATGCTGACGACATGGAATCGACATTCTGGAAGACGGTCCATGACGGGCGGCCGGCCAAGGGCATGCCGGCCTGGAAGGATGTCTTCAGCGACGACGAGCTCAGAAACGTATATGCCTATCTGCAGAGCGTGCAGGATACCGGCGGGTCGAACTAGCTGCCGCTACCAGCAAAGAGCAGTGCGAGGGTCCTCATGATGGGGTTCCTGATCATCGACGATCACCCCCTGTTCGGGGAGGCGCTTGGCAACGCCATCCGCATCTCGCATCCCGATGCCCGGATCTATGAGGCCACCTCGATCAAGGGGGCGCTTGGCATCCTTGCCAGCGAGCCGAATATCGATCTGGCGCTGCTCGATCTGCTGCTGCCCGACGTGGTCGGCTTCTCCGGCTTCCAGAAGATCAGGGATCGCTATCCGCGGCTGCCGATCGCCATCGTGTCCAGTGAAGAAGACAAGCACACCATCCGCGAGGCGCTGGAAATGGGCGCGGTCGGCTATCTGCCGAAATCGACCTCGCTCGGCGAGCTGTCGCAGGCGATCGCGCGCGTGCTGAGCGGATCGGTCTCGGCGCCGCGGGATTTCGTCGCGGTCGGCGCGCTGGATCATTCCGAGACGGCGCGGACGCTGCGCGAGCGGATTCAGAAGCTGACGCCGCAGCAAATTCGCGTGCTTCATCTGATCGTCCGCGGCCTGCAGAACCGCGAGATCGCCTCCGAGCTCAAGCTCGCGGAGTCCACGGTCAAGGCGCATGTCACCGAGATACTGCGCAAGCTGAAGCTGTTCAGCCGCAACAAGGCGATCATCGAGCTCGGCAAGATTCCGCTTCCGGTCCTTGAGACCAGCGCGGGTACGAAGGCGGAGAAGGCGCCTTAGTCGCTTGCTGCGCTGCGAGGCGAACGCATTGACTATCCGCCTATAGGCTCTCGGTCGGCTTTGAGATAACGTCGTGCACATAATGGCTGTCATCAGCGATCCGAGGGAGGACGGCGCAGCATTGACCACGACCGCGCCCCTGGCGGACGAGCCGCCGCTCGAAAAGGCGGGTGCGCCTCGACTGCTGATCGTCGAGGATCACCCGCTGTTCCGTGCCGCCCTGATCGGAGTGATAAGCGCCGAGTTTCCCGACGCCGAGGTGCTGCAGGCAACCTCGATCGACGGCGCGCTGGATGTGATCGCCGCGCGCGACGGGCTTGATTTGATTCTGCTCGATCTGTCGATGCCGGGAACCACGGGCTTGCTCGGTGCCTACCGGGTGCGGGCCGCTGCGCCGCGCAGTGCGCTGGTGATCGTGTCGGCGCATGACGATTCCCGGATCATCGGCGGCGCGATCTCGCTCGGCATTTCCGGCTTCATCCCCAAATCGACACCGAAGGTCGAGCTGGCGCGTCTGTTGCGCGGCATCCTCGAAGGCGCGGTGTGCCTGCCGACGCGATTCCGCGACACGGCCGCGGCGCGGAAGGGCCAGGCCGAGACCAAGGAGCTGGTGCAGCAGCTCGGCCAGTTCACCGCGCAGCAGCTTCGCGTGCTCGACATGATCTGCCGTGGTTTGCAGAACAAGCACATCGCCTATCAGCTCGATATCTCCGTCACCACCGTGAAGGTGCACGTCTCCGAGATCCTGCGGAAGCTCGGCGTACGCAGCCGGACCGAGGCGATCATCGCGCTGTCGAAGCTCGATTTCGGCAAGCACGACCATGCGCCGGTGACGGCCTCGTCGCACAACGCTGAATCATAACCGCGCGCCGGACTGCTCCGCCGCCAGCAGGAACGACAGCAGCGAGCGCATCTCGGCCGGCTTGATCGGCTTCTTCAGGAGTTCGTGGCCGAAGGCCGAGACGTCGGAGGCGGCCTTGGCCGAGTAGTCGGCGGTCACGATGATCGCCGGAACCTTGGCGTTGATTTCGCCGCGGATCACATCGACGGCCTGGATTCCGGTCTCGCCATTGTCGAGGTGCAGGTCGGCGATGATGGCGTCGGGAATGCCGTCGAGCGCGTGGATGCGTTCGAGCGCCTCGGTCTTGGAGATCGTCACCGCGACGTCGCAACCCCATTTCTCCAGCAGATGGGCGAGACCCTCGGCGCTCGAGAGGTCGTTCTCGATCAGCAGGATCTTCGCGCCCTCCATACCGCCATAGCGATAGTCGACGCTGGCCTGTTCGCGCACGGGGATCGCAACAGGATCGAGCGTGCGAGGCACCGTGACCGAGAACACCGAGCCTTTTCCGGCGCGCGAATTCAGCCTGATGTTGTGGCCGAGCAGGTCGGCAAACCGGCGCACGATCGACAGGCCGAGTCCGATGCCCGCCTTGTCGCCGGCACTGGTCTCGCCGCGTTGAAACTCGACGAAGATGGCTTCGCGCTGGGCTTCCGGGATGCCCGGCCCGGTGTCGTGCACCTCGATGCAGATGTCGTCGCCCTTGCGGCGGCATCCCATCAGCACGGTGCCGCGCTGGGTGTAGCGCAGCGCATTGGCGACGAGGTTCTGCAGGATCCTGCGCAGCATCAGCGGATCGGAGCGGACCACGGCAGACGACGGCATGATCCGGAAGCCGAGGTTGCGCTTGGCGGCGGTCGCGGTGAATTCCTGCTCCAGCGGCTCGAACAGCGAGGCAATCGCGACCGGGCCGAATTCGGGCCGCAGCACGCCCGCATCGAGCTTCGAGATGTCGAGCAGCGTCCGCAACATGTCTTCGAGCGTCGCCAGCGAACGGTCGACCTGGTCGGTCAGCGCGACGCTCTTTGGCTCGGTTGCCATTTCGGTCAGTGCGGACAGCGTCAGCCGCGCCGCATTCAACGGCTGCAGCAGGTCGTGCGTCACCGAAACCAGCACCGATGATTTCAGCGAGCTTGCCGCCTCGGCCTGCTGCTTGGCCTGCAGCAGGCGTCCGTTGGTCTTCTCCAGCGATTGCAGCGCCTGCTTGAGCTGCTGGGTGCGGTCGCGGACCTGCTGGTCGAGTGCAATGGCGGTCTCGAACAGCGAGAAGGCGTTGAGCTGTTGGTCGGTCGAACGTTCGACGCGCGACATCAGCGCCGCGTTGATCTTGCGCAGCTTCTCGGTTTCGCGTTCGAGGGCCGCAATGCGCGTGGTTTTGGTGTCGGTCATTGCGGCGCGAGTGCCCGCTTGCCGATGGCGATGCCGGTCAGCGTCTGGTTGACGTGCATTGAGCGATACTGCTCGCCATAGGTCTGAAAGCCAATCACTTTGTTGCTGCGATAGAGCTCCGACATCTCCCGCGACAGTTGGCGCTGCTCGACATCGAGCCGGCGCAGCACGCATTCGAAGCCGATGAACATCGAGACCTCGCCGAGATCCTCGGTCAGCTCCTTGAGCATGCGGCTCGTCACGTCGATCGGGTCGCGCTCGCGTGCCACCGTCAGCACCATGCCCTCGTCGATGGCGCAGAAGAATTGCAGCGATCCGTCGGGGTTCGTGCGCTGGATCGACCGCGCGTAATAGGCGCCGCCGACGCGGACCAGGACCGGATGCGCGGCAAAGGAGAACAATTCGAGCTTGCTGTCGCTGAGGCCGACGGCGCGGGAATATTCCAGCGCGGCCGGCTCGGCGTTCAATTCCTTGACGATGCGGTGCTCGATGTCGGCCTCGGTCACCACCATCTTGGTCGAGGTCGGCTCGAAATGGTCGCACTTGAACAGGCGGAACGGCAGCCGGGTCCGGATCAGGATCAGGACGGCAGCGTCGGTGAAGGCCTCGCCGCCATGGAAGACCCAGGACTTCTCGAAGCGCAGGCCGTCGCCGGCGGAGCCGCCGACCACCGGGATGTCGCCGAGCGAAGCGTAGATCGCCGACATGATGGTCTCCTCACGCTGGCACATGCCGTCGATGAAGAGCAGCCCGAAGGAATCGTCGGTATGATCGCAATGTTCGGTGCGCAGCGCGAACTCGTTCTGCAACTCGGTGCAGATCGAGCGGCCATGATCGACCCGAAATGTCGCGAGATCGAACAGCGGCCGGGCTGCGATGACGAAATCGGCCGCGTTGAAGCCCATCGCGACGACGCTGTCCTCGTCCCAGCCGCCAGGCGACAATTCGCCGGCCGTGGTGCAGCCGAAGATCGGAACGTCGGGCACCTGCCGCGACAGCTCGGCAATGAATTGCTTCGGATCATAGAACGGCGACACGAACACCACGAGCATGGCGAGATCAGCCGCCGCCAATTGGCGCGCGATCTCGTCCGCCGCCTCCCGCGGTCCGTCGGTCTTTGCCTGCACCACGACAATGCTGTCAGTGGCGCTGCCGTTCTCGTTCGCCAAAGGCGTTCTCCCTGACCAGAATTTTTTGCTTTTCTTGGCGCGGCCGGCTGGGCTCGCGCGGGTCGTAAGGGCGTCCGGGCCATGCCGCGATGGTTCGCGGCCAAGTCCGTCTTTATAATCTAGGTCGTGAGGGGGAATGTCATTGGCCGGGCCACTTCGCCGGCAGCTACGCTCGCCGCGAGCGCCAACGGCGCCGGTCGACGCGATGACATGGGACACCTCCCGATGTGTTCTCCCGGCCCGGGCAGGGACAGGTTTGATCGGTTCTAAAGTATCGGGCCGGCCCCGCGCGTCAATCACCTTGCCCACCCCTCTGGCCCGACCAAGGTAGTACCGCGCCGAACCGAACGGCCGCTGCCCATTTACCGGGCCTTATTGATTCTGCCTTAGTTTTGCCCTCCGGGGCTGGGGCGGGTTGCTGCCGGACCCCGCGTGGTTTTCAGAATGAAGACGGGGGTTGGAATGCCGGGACTGAAGCGATCGCTCTCGATCAGGTTCCCAACCCTCAGATTTCAAGCCAAGATCATGCTCGGCTTTGCCGTCACGCTGGCGCTGTCGGCGGCCACCATGGGCTTTGCCTATATGGGCTTCGAGCGGGTCTCCGCCGGTGTCGGCTCCTACCGCCAGAGCGTCGCGGAAGCCGACCTCGCCCGCAACATCGACCGCGAAATGATCTCCTACCGTTCGCTGGCGCGCTACTACGTCGCGACCGGCAAGGAGGACGACGCCAAGGCCGCGCTCGCCGCCGAGGCCAGCCTGAAGGACGCCATCGTGGCGTCGATGAAGGGCACCACCAATCCGGCCCGGCTCGAGCAGGTCACCAAGCTGGAGCGCGAATTCCGCGCCTTCACCAAGATCTTTGCCGAGATCGTCCGCATCAAGGACGACAGCGCGCAGATCGCGCAGAACAAGCTCACCCGCAGCGCGACCGCGATGCGCTACAAGCTCGACGATCTCCCGAGCAACGCCGATGATTCCGAGCTGCAGTCGATCCAGTTCGGCGCCAAGAAGGTGGCCGACCAGTTGCTGTCGATCACCGGGGCGGTCAACGGCTTCGTCGTCAACGGCGACAAGACCGTCGCCTCCAGTGCGCTCGCCCGGCTGAAATTCGCCGACAATCTGGTGAAAGGCATCACCTCCAAGGATGAGCGGATCACCCAGAGCGTGAAGGACATCACCGCGCTGCTCGAAGAGTATCGCGAGGCGCTCGCCAAGCTGATCGCGAATGCCAAGTCGATCGACGAGCTGACCGTCGAGATGACCGAATCCGCGGCCGCCATCAGCCAGGGCGCGGCGGCGATGAAGTCCGATCTGCTCGCCGACCAGAAGCGGCTCGAGAACGAATCGCATTCCATGATCGGCGAGACCGAGCAGCTGATCCTGATGCTCGCCGCCGGCAGCTTCGTGCTCGGGCTGGTTTGGGCGTTCCTGCTCGGCAAGGGCATTTCGCGGCCGATCGCGGCGATGTGCGCGGCGATGCGCGAGCTTGCGGCGGGCAATTTCGACGTCGTGCTGCCCGGCCTCGATCGCCGCGACGAGCTCGGCGAGATGGCCGGCGCTGTGGAAGAGTTCAAGGTCCAGGCGATCGCCAAGGCCGAGCGCGATGCCGCGACCCAGGAAGCGCAGAACAAGGCGAGCGCGACCGCGCGGCGCAATGAGCTGATTCGCTTTGCCGACGAATTCGAATCCGCCGTCGGCTCGATCGTCTCCAACGTGTCGGCCTCCGCCGTGCAGCTCGAATCGGCGGCGGGGACGCTGACGCGGACCGCGGAGACCACGCAGAACCTGTCGAGCCAGGTCGCCGACGCCTCCGAGGAGGCCTCCAGCAACATGCAGTCGGTGGCATCAGCGACCGAGGAGCTGTCGGCATCGGTCGACGAGATCGGCCGCCGCGCCAAGGAATCCAGCCAGATCGCCGATTCCGCCGTGCGTCAGGCCGAGCAGACCGATGCGCGGATCGGCAAGCTCTCGCGCGCCGCGCAGGAGATCGGCGACGTGGTCAAGCTGATCACGGCGATCGCCGAGCAGACCAATCTCTTGGCACTGAACGCCACCATCGAGGCTGCGCGTGCGGGCGATGCGGGCCGTGGCTTCGCGGTGGTTGCCTCCGAAGTGAAGTCGCTGGCGAGCCAGACCGCACGAGCCACCGACGAGATCTCCACCCACATCTCCGGCATGCAGGCCGCGACGCAGGAATCGGTTGCCGCGATCAAGGAGATCGGCGGCACGATCGGGCAGATCTCAGGGATCGCGACCAACATCGCAAGCTCAGTCGAGCAGCAGAGCGCGGCTACGCAGGAGATCGCGCGCAGCGTGCAGAACGTTGCGCAAGGCACCCAGGAAGCCGCTTCCAGCGTCACCCAGGTCAATCGCGGCGCCACCGAGACGGGCGCCGCCTCCGAAGAGGTGCTGAATTCGGCCCGCTCGCTGTCGGTCGAGAGCTCGCGGTTGCGCGAGGAGCTCGACCGCTTCATGGCCAATATCCGCGCGGCGTAGCTGGCGCTGAACTAACCACCGTCGTCCTGGCGAAAGCCAGGACCCATACGCCGTGGCCCTCGCAAGGGGCAAGCGGCGAGTTGTCCATACACCAATCGACAGTGGTGGTAATGGGTCCTGGCCTTCGCCAGGACGACAGCATCAATCCAACTCGAACTGGTGCTTCAACGCGACCTTTCGGCGCGTTCCCTGTGACCGCGGTTCCTATGCCGCATTGCGGGAACCCTTGCTGGCCTGCGGCGTTGACATCGCGTGGCGGGCACTCCGTTTGCCGCAATTCCGAGAGAGCGAACCTTGGAACACGTCGTTCCGGGGCTTTTCTCATTGGTTCATTCTGATGACACAGCGGACACAATTGAGCTCTGCGACGACGCACGAGGCGGTGGCTCCAGCCATGCCCGGTGACGACCGCATCATAGAGACCTCGATTCCGCTGCGGCTCGACAATCTCGGCTGGAGCGGCTTTCACACCCGCGTCGTGCTGGCGCTCGGGATCACCTGGATTCTCGACGGGCTCGAAGTGACGCTCGCAGGCGCGTTGTCGGGGGCGCTCAAGGAGAGCCCGACGATGGGCTTCTCCAACGCCGATGTCGGTCTTGCCAGCAGCGCCTATCTCGCCGGCGCCGTGCTTGGCGCGCTCGGCTTCGGCTGGCTCACCGACCGGATCGGGCGCAAGAAGCTGTTCTTCATCACGCTCGCGGTTTACCTCTCGGCGACCGCCGCGACCGCGCTGTCGTGGAACGTCGCGAGCTACGCGCTGTTTCGCTTCCTCACCGGCGCCGGCATCGGCGGCGAATACACTGCGATCAATTCGACCATTCAGGAGCTGGTGCCGGCGCGCTATCGCGGCTGGACCGATCTCGTCATCAACGGCAGCTTCTGGATTGGCGCTGCGATCGGTGCGCTGAGCGCCATCATCCTGCTCGATCCCGCGTTGCTTGCGCCGGATCACGGCTGGCGCATCGCCTATTTCACCGGCGCGGTGCTTGGTCTCGTCGTGCTGTTGATGCGGATGTGGATTCCGGAAAGCCCGCGCTGGCTGATGATCCACGGACGCCCCGAAGAAGCGCACAAGATCGTCGCCGATATCGAAACCTCCGTGCTCGGTCGCGAACAGCCGAGCGAGGGCTTTGAGAAGATCAAGCTCCGGATGCGCGATCACACGCCGCTGCGCGAGGTCGCGGTGACGCTGTTCTCCACCTATCGGCAGCGCTCGCTGGTCGGGCTGACGTTGATGGCCGCGCAGGCCTTCTTCTACAATGCGATCTTCTTCACCTTCGCGCTGATCCTGACCGATTTCTTCGGCATCGCCGCCAGCAATGTCGGCTGGTACATCCTCCCCTTCGCCGCCGGCAACTTCCTCGGGCCGCTGCTGCTCGGCCGCCTGTTCGATACGCTCGGCCGCCGCACCATGATCGTGCTGACCTACGCTGTGTCCGGCGTGCTGCTGGCGCTGTCCGGCTATTTGTTCTCGATCGGCGTGTTCAGTGCGCAGACCCAGACCATCGCCTGGATGGTGATCTTCTTCTTCGCCTCGCCGGCGGCGAGCGCTGCCTATCTCACCGTCAGCGAGACGTTTCCGCTGGAGGTTCGCGCGCTCGCGATCGCGATCTTCTATGCGGTCGGTACCGGTATCGGCGGCGTGATCGGACCGGCGCTGTTCGGCGTGCTGATCGATACCGGATCGCGCAACAGCGTCTTCGCCGGCTACCTCTTGGGGTCGGCACTCATGTTGGTCGCCGCAGCCGTCGCATGGCGTTATGCCGTCGCGGCCGAGCGGAAATCGCTCGAATCTGTCGCGCGACCACTGGCATTTGTGGAGTAGACTATGACGAAGCATGACGTGGCCGAAATGCCTCTGGATGATGACATCGCACCTCGCGCGACGACCGACAGCGTGCCGGCGCCGGCATCGCTGATTCCGCCGCTCCGCCAGACCGCGGTGCTGCTCGACATCGACGGCACGTTGCTCGATTTCGCGCCGACGCCGCGCGAGGTCTGGGTGCCGCCGGAACTGTCGAACACGCTGAAGCATTTGCACGAGCGTACCAACGGCGCGCTGGCGCTGGTCTCTGGCCGCTCGCTCAACGACATCGATCTGATCTTCGCGCCGGACGTGTTTCCCGCGATCGGCGGCCATGGCGCCGAGATGCGGTTGCAGCCGGACAGCGAGGCGGTCGCCGCACATGCGCCGCCGCTCGACAAGGAATTGAAGCGCCGCCTTGCCGCGATCGCAAAGCTCAGCCCCGGCATTCTGCTCGAAGACAAGGGCTATTCGCTGGCGCTGCATTATCGGCTCGCGCCGCAGGCGGAGAAGGCGATCTATGAAGCGGTGTCGCTAATCCGCGCCGAACTGCCGAATGCGCCGATCGAGGTGCTGCCGGGCAAGAGCGTCTGCGAGATCAAGCATTCCGGCTTCACCAAGGCGACCGGCGTGCTCGAACTGATGACGCATGAGCCGTTCAATGGACGCCGTCCGTTCTTCATCGGCGACGACGTCACCGACGAGACGGTGTTTGCGATCATGCCGGACTTCAACGGTCTGTCATTCTCGGTCGGCCGTCGTGCACTCGGCGTCGACGGACATTTCGGCGGGCCGAGCGATGTGCGCGCGTTTCTCGCACACCTGCTCGACGATGATAGGGACGTCAGCCTGTCCTAACCAAATCATCTGCACCGCACGTTGCGCCACGCACGGCCGAATACGGTTGTTTTGCGTCGTAGCGTGCATCTCGCGTGAATTTTTCTTTTCGCGAGTTCCCGCGAGTTCCCTATCCCTTTGCCAGAATTTGGTTTCATTTGGGAGATTCCTTGATCAGGAACCATCTTGATGAATGGTTGTTAATACGCGAGTTGACCAACAGGAGGGGACCTGGTGAACCTCGTCGTCGTATCGAACCGCGTCTCACGCGGAAAACCTAACGAACCCATGACGGGGGGCCTTGCAGCGGCATTGTTGCCGGTGGTGGAAAAGACAGGGGCAATATGGGTTGGTTCCAGCGGACGGGTCCGCGACGGGAACCACAAGGAACCTTTCGCTGAAGTCGAAGCTCTCGGTGCGGGCGCGCTGGCGATGCTCGATCTGCCGGCCGCGCATTATGGCGGCTACTACGAAGGCTTCGCCAATTCGGCGCTGTGGCCGGCGATGCATTCGCGCGCCGATCTGATTCGCGCCTCGCACGAGGACTACACGAGCTATCGCGAAGTGAACGCGTTCATGGCGCGCGCATTGCTGCGCTTCCGCAAGCCCGATTCCGTGTTCTGGATCCAGGATTATCACTTCCTCGCACTCGGCGCCGAATTGCGCGATCTCGGCGTGACGCAGCCGATCGGCTTCTTCCTGCACACGCCGTGGCCGGCGCGCGCGGTGATCGCGGGCGTGCCCAATCATCGCGAGCTGATCGAGGCGATGCTGTCCTATGACCTGATCGGCTTCCAGACCGATGAGGACTGCGAGAATTTCCTCAGCTACGTGCGGAACGATCTCGAATTCGAGGTGCGTGACGGGGTGATCAATTCGTCGTTCGGCCGCACCCGCGCTGCGGTGTTTCCGATCGGCATCGATCCCGGCAAGTTCGCGCAGCAGGCAACCAAGGCGATGACGCATCCCGACGTCACGCGGTTGCGGCGTAGCCTCAACGGCGAGAAGCTCGCGATCGGCGTCGACCGGCTCGATTATTCCAAGGGGCTCGTCAACCGCATCAAGGCGTTCGACAAGATGTGGTCGCTGCATCCGAACCTGAGACGTTCGGTGTCGCTGTTGCAGATCGCAACGCCGTCTCGTGGCGCGATCGAGGCCTACGGCAATCTCGCCAGCGAGGTGGCGAAGCTCGTCACCGACGTCAACGGCGTGCATGGCGAGGTGGACTGGACGCCGATCCGCTACCTCAACAAGGGGTTTGGCCAGGGCGTGCTCGCAGGGCTCTATCGCACGGCGCAGGTCGGCGTGGTGACGCCGCTGCAGGACGGCATGAACCTCGTCGCCAAGGAATATGTCGCCGCACAGAACCCGGCGGATCCCGGCGTGCTGGTGCTGTCGAAATTCGCCGGCGCGGCGAACGAGCTCGACGCCGCATTGCTGGTCAACCCGCACGACATCGACGGCATGGCCCGCACCCTGGCAACCGCGCTCGCGATGCCGCTGACCGAGCGGCGGATGCGCTGGGAAGCGATGATGGAGAAGCTCAACAGCGGCACCATCCAGCAATGGTTCGCCGATTTCATCGAAGCGCTGCAGGATACGCACAGTGCGGGGAACGCGGCGCTGCCGGAACCACCAACCCTGTGGCCGCGCCGCACCGCGGATTTTGCCGCGCGCTATCACTGAGCGAACACTGAATGTGGAGGATGGGTAAGGCGCATGGCGCCGTGCCCACCTCGGTGCGGCGCGATCGCAATGGCGGTAACGCCGGCAGCCTCGCCAGTTTCGGATTCGAGTATCAAGCAGCCGGGCACTCGGTGTCATCACCCGCGAGGGCATACGCCGGTGATCCAGTATTCCAGCGACGGTGGAGCTTGAGCCGAAATGTCGCGGCTTCTTCCGGGCGTCGTCCGTGCGAAAGCAGGGACAGATACTTCGCGGCCCGTGTAGCGAACCGGATTCGTCGTTCCACCGTCTATCAATGATAACCGTCTGTGGTTATGGGTCCCTGCTTTCGCACTAGTGCATGCACATATCTTTCGGAGTCTTTTCAAAGACTTGGTCTAAGACCACAGAGAAACAACGCGTTCTCGTTGGCGCGCATTAGCCGAATTCCATCATCGCGGACCAGGTAAGTGCTTGATCAAGATTCGGTTTTTCGACTCGAAAAGATATGTGCATGCACTAGTGCTTTCGCAGGGACGACGGCGAGGGTGTGGCGCGATCTGTGAATCATGCAACCGCATTCTCGCGGCAGGTTTCGCCCGAGCTTCGCATTTCGTCTGGCCGCTCTGTTCGCAGAGGGCGCGGGGAGCCCGGTGCCGATCGCACCCACGGGCCCCGAGCAAAGGAAGAGATCTCGGGGGTAAAGCCGCGTGCCCCGAGGTGCGCAATTGCGCACCTGGGCGTGACGAGGATCGATGGATCGACCGCGTGGTCTGATTTGCGCCGGTCTTTGACCGGCCACCGACCAAAATCGCGCGTAGCCGCAAACAAGGCGGCGCGGTCCGGCTGATGCCGCCGCCAATTTACCCAATATTTTCAATCAATTGGGGAAATTTCGTGCTCCGGCCGCGCGCCCCTTGCAAAATCCGCCCCGTCCCTTCAAGAGAGGCCTCCCGGAGAGATGGCCGAGTGGCTTAAGGCGCACGCTTGGAAAGCGTGTGTGCG
The DNA here is from genome assembly GCF_020889685.1 of Bradyrhizobium oropedii. GTDB lineage: Bacteria > Pseudomonadota > Alphaproteobacteria > Rhizobiales > Xanthobacteraceae > Bradyrhizobium > Bradyrhizobium oropedii. Next base: position 20,190 of record NZ_JACMYO010000041.1, on the reverse strand, counting down.
GGAAACCGTACCGTGGGTTCGAATCCCACTCTCTCCGCCACCGCGCCCTATCATTTCGTACCTCAAGACGGAGACAGGTCCGAAAACTCGGCCGTTTTCATGCATTTTCTCGCGCTGGAGAATGTCGGCCGTACTAAAAATGAGCCGTGAATAGGCCTGGAGAATGCGTTTTTCTCCGAATCCTAGAACGCCGGAAATTGGTACGGTACGGCATTTCGCGAAAGACAAAGCCCTCATAAGGGGCCGGTTTTGAACCTCTCTCGCTCAACCAACTAAAAATCCGCCGTCTGCGAGTTCGATCCCTGCTTGCACAGCCCGCAGTCACTCGACCTAAGATTGCCGTCGATCGGTAGGTCAATTGCCTACATTACACGAGCATTTTACGAATCTCGGCACTAGCGTTTTTGAGTTTGTCACGTCTGCTCTTCTTAAGAGAAGCAGATGTGATGCCGATGTTAGGCGTGAGTCTGCAGATGACCCGAAGCGGACGCGTTCGTTCATGAAAAAATGAGCTCTTGCCCGTATTCCTCTTCTTGCACACGGACGATTTCTGGCGCGACTACGAAGCCTATCAGCCTATCGCTCAAAAGGTGTGCAGTTTCCGGGAGGAGCCGCGCGTGGATCCCTGCAGAATCGCGGGCCGCTGCACCACACGACACTCCCGCGGTGCACAACTACTAATGGGTGCGTTAAGGAGCGGCCTTTATAGCTTTAGCGATCGTCACGTCCAACTCCGAGCGAAACTCCGCAAGTTCGTGATCTCGAAGCTTTTGAAAGAATACGTTGAAGCTCTTAGGACAGAGCATATTGAATTGATACCGGGAAGAGCTTCCTTCTTTCTCGAGCCATTTGTTCAGCCTGTTGAAGTGATCAGCAGCGTACTCTGCCTTCTTCACATTATCTGGGGCCGGATCGGCTATTTCGTCATCACCCTTTCACCTACGGTCTGCGAGAGTTTCTCGAACAGTGTGGTTTCGTCCCACCGTTGCACTGGACCGGCCCGCTTTCGAGCGGTCGCTTGTGTCTGGCCATACACGGTTGGTACAATCGTCTTGAGATCTTTGCTGGCAAACTGACGGAGTTCGATGGCCAGTACCTCTGCAGGGTCCATCTGCTCATTTAAAAACTCGACGATGCGCCGCAGTTCGATCGGAATTACGTCTGCGACAAAGAGCAACCTGATCTTCTTGGCCTGAAGGTTGGTTCTCACGCGCTCCCAGAAGTCGCTGACGCCATCATCCGTTCCTAAGAGCTCGCGGAGTGCCGCATCAGACTCGCGCCCCAACTCTCGGCAAGTTTTCTCGAAGCCCGACTGTAGAGTTTCGAGCGACCAATAGGTGATGCAGTTTGCTGCGTAGTCTAGCATTTGGCCGACAACTTCACGTCGAAGCCGGCTGTCGGTCTGTCGCTTTATCTCGACTAGCGTTGGAATGCCGTCCTGGTCCAGAAACACATGATCGATCGACCAGAGCGACGCTCCAACTTCCCCCGTTGAAATTGATTGCTCGCGCTTGACCAGAATCCAGCGTCTGGGGTTCTGAGGATCAACCTGATCTCCGACCAACAATTCTGGAAAACGGGATAACAGCCGCTGGAAGTCATCTTCGCTGGCGAATTGACCGGGCTCCATCGGGACCAGCGAGTGCTCGCCTTGCAATAAGAAGACCCCTGAACTTTGCGTCATATGCTTCCCCGGTTAAAAATGGAGAGAGGGCCAGAACTCAAGCGGTTAGGCAAGCTCAACCTTAAGACGAGGCGGTTTCCGCTTATAACCCTTAACCCGGCACCGCTGGTGCTGCCGAATGATTGCCAGAGCGCATCTCATGTCATTGGCATCGGCGCGGCCCTCCTCGCCGGACGCCGTCAGGTATGCCGCGCCTTTGAGGAGGCTGAGCCTGGCCGGATCAATTCGCGCCTTGCGTGTCTCAGCCCTCCCTTTCGCGCCGGCCTAAAGGCCGGTATCGTAGTTACGAAAGCCGCGTCCCTAGGGCTCCGGCAGCAGTCTAGGGGGAAGGATGCAAAAGTACGGTGGGGCGATCGTCTTCAGCACTGGCGACCTGATTGGGCACCTGAATTGTCGTTACCTCACGTACCTCGACCTCAAGGTCGCGCAGGGCGAACTGGCCAAGCCAAAGCTCCGCGATGATCCGACCCTTGATGCGCTGGTGGAGCGCGGCAAGACCCATGAGCAGGGCTTTGTCGACCATCTCGCCGAGCAGGGCGGGACCGTCACCGTCATTGCCGGCGTTGGCATCGATGAGGCCTCGGTTACCCAAACGCGGCAGGCGATGACGCGCGGTGACGCGGTGATCGTTCAGGCGGCATTACGGGATGGCCATTGGAGCGGTCGAGCCGACGTGCTGCGACGGGTCGAGACACCAAGCGGTTTGGGCGCCTGGACATACGAGGTCACCGACACCAAGTTGGCCCGCGAGACCAAGGGCAACACGGTCCTCCAGCTCAGCCTCTACTCGGACCTCTTGGCGACTTTGCAGCAGAAGGTCCCGGAGACGGCCCATGTCGTCACTCCCGGGACGGAGTACCTGCCGGAGGCCTACCGTGTGGCCGATTTTGCGGCGTTCTACCGACGCGTCAGACGAAGCCTGGAGACCTTTGCGGCGGCGCCCCGGCCTGATGGTCTCTATCCCGACCCGGTCGAGCACTGCGAGGTCTGCCGATGGCGCGAGCCCTGTGCTTCGAGGCGGCGCGCCGACGATCACCTGTCATTTGTCGCAGGGATAGCTAAGACCCAGATTGAGGAGCTGGTCCGGCGAGGTGTGGGCACCATGGCAGAGCTCGCCACGCTACCCATCCCGCTGCAATGGCGGCCTGATCGGGGCACTGCGCCGAGCTACGAGAAGATGCGCGAGCAGGCGAGACTTCAGGTCGAGGGACGCAGGGCGGGCCAGCTGCTTCACGAGACGCTGCCGTTGGTCGCTGAATTTGGCTTGTTCCGGCTGCCTGAGCCTTCGCCCGGCGATATCTTTTTCGATTTCGAGGGCGATCCGTTCGTGGACGGCGGGGGGCTCGAGTTCCTGTTCGGCTATCTTTATGCCAATAAAGACAGCACGGACGCCTATGTTGGCGATTGGGTGACGACAAGGCAGCATGAACGGGCAGCGTTTGAACGCTTCATCGACTTCGTCACAGAGCGGCTGACCAAGCACCCCGGTTTGCACATCTATCACTTCGCGCCCTATGAGCCGGCCGCGCTAAAGCGGCTGATGGGGCGGTACGCCACGCGAGAGGACGAGGTCGACAACTTGCTCCGGGCGGGCGTGTTCGTGGACTTGTACGCTATTGTCCGGCAGAGCATCCGCGCGAGCGTCGAAAGCTACTCGATCAAGAAGCTGGAGCCGCTCTATCGGTTTGACCGCACCGTCCCGCTGATCGATGTCGGCGGCGCCATGGCGCGGGTGCAGGCCAGCCTTGAATTGGCCGACGCCGATGGAATTGACCCAGGCGATCAGGCCGCCATCATCGGCTACAACCGCGACGACTGTGCCTCGACGCGGGCCCTGCGGGACTGGCTTGAGGAGGTGCGGGGCGGCTTGATTGCGCAGGGGCAAACGATCAGTCGACCGCAGCCGAAGGCCGCCGAGATCAGCGAGGATCTAAGTGCCTGGAAGCGCCGGGTCGCCGGACTTGTGGCGCGGTTGACCGCCGACGTCCCGGACGACGTGGCCGAACGCAGCGATGAGCAGCAGGCGCGCTGGTTGCTGGCCCACCTGATCGACTTCTTCGGCCGCGAGAACAAGGCAGTCTGGTGGGAGTATTTCCGGCTGAGCGACCTCTCGGCCGAGGATCTCTTGCACGAGCGCGCCGGGGTGGGAGAGCTGACTTTTCTTGGCGCTGTTGGCGGGACGGTGAAGACGCCGATTCATCGCTACAGGTTTGCGGTCCAGGAGACCGATGTCCGCCCCGATGACGATTTGAAAAGCGTTGGTGGGGACAAGTTTGGCAGCGTCGTTGCGATTTCCGATGACGACAGAACAATTGACATTAAGAAACGACAGGACACGGCAAGCTTTCATCCCGAAGCCGTGTTCGCGCACAAGTTCGTCGGCAATCAGGTTCTTGCAGAATCGGTCTTCCGAATCGGCGAGCATGTGGCGGATAAAGGGATCCTCGGGCCGGGCACCTATCGTGCTGCTCGCGATTTGCTGCTCAAAGTCGCTCCACGTCTTCGTGGGCAGGTATTAGAGCAAGCTGGGGAGCCGCCGCTCGTAGCCGCGCTGCGCGCTGCGCTTTCGCTGGATCAGAGCGTTTTCCCGGTGCAGGGGCCACCGGGGGCCGGTAAGACTCATGCCGGTGCACGCATGATCTGCGCGCTTGTGCGCGACAATCGGACGGTTGGCGTCACAGCCAACAGCCATAAAGTCATTCGACATTTGCTTGACAAATCGCGGGAGGCTGCCGCCGAGCAGCGACTTCCAATTCAGTGCATTCAAAAGGTCAAGGATGATCCGACCTCGCTGCCGGGACTCCGGCAGACGACCGAGAATCCAGATTTTATCGACGGGCTCAGCAACGGTTGCCAGGTCGGCGGTGCCACCAGCTGGTTTTGGGCGCGTCCGGACGCGTCGGGCATTGTGGATGTTCTGTTCGTCGACGAAGCGGCGCAAATGTCACTGGCAAATGTGCTGGCCGTCTCGCAGGCGGCCGAGAGCATCATCCTCCTGGGCGACCCAAGGCAGCTTGAGCAGCCGATCCAGGGGAGCCATCCGGACGGCGTCGCGACATCGGCGCTTGACCATGTCCTGGGCGGGCACGCAACGATCGAGGCCAGCCACGGACTTTTCCTTGGGGAAACCTGGCGCTTGCACCCCGACATCTGCGCTTTCACGTCGGAGCTCTTCTACGAAGGCCGGCTTCGCTCGCACGCGGGATTGGAGCGGCAGGAGATCAGATCATCGAGTCCTGTAAATGGGGTCGGCCTTCGTTACCTTGCCGTCCAACATGTAGGTAACCAGAATTCGTCTCCCGAGGAGGCCGATGAGATCAAGAGGCTCGTCGATGAAATTCTCAGCAGCAACGCGAGCTGGGTCGATGGTGCAGGGAAGGAAGCCGCCCTCAGGCTAGAGGACATCCTGATCATCGCTCCCTACAACGCGCAAGTCTTCGAACTTCAGGAGCGATTGCCCGGCGCGCGCATTGGCACGGTTGACAAATTTCAAGGACAGGAGGCGCCGATCGTAATTTACTCGATGACCACCTCGACTCATTCGGACGCGCCGCGGGGAATGGAATTTCTATATAGTGCGAACCGCCTGAACGTGGCGACTTCGCGTGCGAAGTGTATCTGCGTAATAGTCGCCTCTCCGCGCCTGTTTGAAGTCGAATGCCGAACACCGCGCCAAATGCAGTTGGCTAACGCTTTTTGCAGATATCTGGAGTTGGCGTCGGTGCTCTGATCCACGACAATTCGCGGTTGATGGCGGATGTGCTGACCGCCAGGCTGGTCGTGCGCCCCCTCTCCCCGCCTGCCTGTCATTTCCCCGATTTCACCTACGCCCCACTTACAAGAAGCTCGAAAAAACCGAAGCGATGAGATCGAACCATGAATGTGCGATTTATTGCTCTTGACCCGCGAAACCGAGCGCAACCAGATTTAGATAATCTGCTGTCCCATGGAACGGATCAATTGGCTATCGCGTGTGCTTTTCTGACACCGGGCGGAGTTGAGACGCTGAAGCGACATGCCGCGCGGCTGAAACAACCCAATTCCTTCGTGGTTGTAGCATGGGACACTCCCACCAGTCTCGACGCCTTAAACGAGCTGCACACATTCATCCCCGGCAAGCTATATGTTCATTTGGGATCGCTGACGCCGGTCGAGCGTGGCGTAGGACCGGGACTCATGCATTCCAAAGTATTTTTCGCCAGAGCCGGAGAGCAGTGCCGGCTCTGGACGGGCAGCCATAACTTGACCGCCTCCGCCATGCAGGGCGTTAACTGTGAAGCGGCGGTTCTGATCGAGGGCAATAGAGGTGAGGCCGTGTTCACCGACGCGCTAACGCATCTAAACCAGTGCCGCGCGGAGGCAATGCTTTTCGATCCGCTTAATCCGCCACCACCCTTGACACCCCAGCAGACGTTGGTGATCCACGCGGAATGCCACACGGTCTTGAAACCTCATCCGTGGTTCGTGCATCTACTGCCGGACAACACAGACTACGACAAAGCGATGCGACCGCCGGCTGCGGTATGGCTTTATCTGTATGATCGTGGGACGCTTCAACCTGGAACTCGCCGTCCATCTGCCGTTGCAGCCTATTCTGGCACTCTTACCGCTTTGAATTTCACCGAACGCCATCCTCGGTATCGCGGTATTTCTGCAGACTGGAGTGCTGCTGATTACGTCGTTGAATTTAAGGGTGGGATTCCATGTTTGACGGAGCCTGCTCCACATAGGATCACTCCCTCGCAAGGTATTTTGCGGATGGAGACAAAAGAAACTACGGACACTGTGTGGCTGACGGAGAGTCCGAAGCCGGCTCTGGAGAGAGTTGTGGGTGAACAGCATCTTTCTCAAATTGACCCGGAGTTTCGGCAATTCTTCACGACGAAGTCGTTGAGAGAAAACCAATTGCTGCATCAACAGTATCGAAGTGTAAGGACGGTCATCCGCATTCCGAGAAAGGAAATGGGATTCGTCGAGCCAGCTCAAATATTGACTCGTCTCGAGGCGCCGGCGAACGTCGAGATTGTCATCGACGAAGGATTGGAAGCGGAGGACAGATTCGCCTTCATTTATCGCGCGAAGTACCGCACATGATCCCAGCCCGAGCCCTCGGCTGCCAGACTGCTTCTCACTGGGGGGTGGAAGGCTAGACAGCTTACGTGGGCTCGCGATCGTGGGGTGAGAAGCCGTTGTCAGGACTTGCTCATTCGGCCAAAGGCCGAGTTCTTCCATAACAATGGATATGCGAATGACCGTCATTATGAATAGGCCCAACGTCGCTTCTGGCGTGCTGTAGCGCCAGCAACGGAGCTTCTGGAGTCTTTGGCCGATGGATCTGACCTGACAGAGGCCAGCGGAGCGGGCGGGGAGGGGCGGTAGGCGCGCGTGTCAGGTAAACCGTGACGGTTCGTCGAATGGCCTGATGCGGTCGTCTCGTCCGGTGCTTAAATCTGTCTGGCTGGTAGCGAGTCGATGATCGAAGTTCGATGCAGACCAGCAGCGGGATAAGCCTTGTCGCGCAGCTTGTCGTAGGAGAAGTCAGGCTCGTTGGCCCGCAATTTCCTGACCATCTCGAAAGAGAGATCGTGCTTGCCTTCGTGCGCATAGAGTGCCGAAAGGTAACGCAAGGGCGGCGCGAAGGTCGGCGCCAGCGCGTGGCTGGCTTCCGCCAGATGGACGGCCTTCTCGAGTTCGCCCGCCATCGTCCCCGCGATACAGCTCAACGCATCCATCTGGTATCTGAATGGCGCCGTTCCGGCGATGGTGCGGGCAAGCAGCGTATGATGGAAGCCCTCCTCGGGTTTTCCGAGATAGCTCTTGGCGATTCCAAGACATGCCCAGCCGATCGGATTGGCGTGGTTCAACTGGATGCTCCGTTCGGCCAGTTCGTACGCCGCGACGTAGGACCGCCGCATCAGGGTCTGAACATGCGCGCTCAGGCCAGCGACATAAGAATTGTGAGGCTCCAGTTCGAGAGCGCGATGCATGAAATCGAGGGCCTCGGCTTGCAGGGTCTGACGGCAACTAAATTGTCGCTCGGCAAGCAGAAAAGTCCTCAGATAGGCCCGCCACGCCAGATAGATCCCGCGTGATTCGATGTCGAATGCGGTGGCAAAGAGCTTGTCGGCCGTCACAAAGTTGATCTTGCCGAGCCGGAAGAGATGCAGAATGCCCGAATAGCAGAGCTTAGACGCCACTTCGGCGTCGGGGCTTTGCGAGCGGAGCCTGATGAACTGATCGATGGCGACGTTGACGACCAGATTAACGCATCGCATGACATCCGCGTTGTTCAAGTCCAGCGCCTGCGATCCGGATAGCTGCAGCGTGGACGACCACGTCAGGATGTTTTCCGGGCGCTGCCGCAATGCGAGGCGTACGATTTGCATCGTGTTGGATCCGAACACGTCCGAATGTAGCGAAAGTGTCTTACCCGAAGCCGCGTCCTCAGCGCCGCAAAGCGGGTCTTTCGTGCCCCGACAATCGATGACTTCGGCAGCGCCGAGTTCAGTCATGGTTTTTGCGATCGAGTCGATCAGGCTGTCTGCCAGCACTGATGCGTCGAGCGGTCCGGAGGTGGATCCTCGAACCAGTACGACCCGGTTCCGTGAGATCGAACATCTGCGCTCTGTTTCATTGAGGACAACGCCAGCAGAGCGATCGAACCCTGCTGCGCGCGTCGCTAGCCGATCGCTAACACTCTGACGTTGTGATCGAAGCCAGTCCTCGAAGCCATCTTCGCCAATATCGAGCCCCTCCAGCAACTCGCCGCAGTCGTTGGCGTTTGAGGTAAGATCAATATCCGTTTCAAACGAAGTCGGATCGAGCGCCAGCACATAGCTGTCCGCAAAAAGCAGGCCACGGGAGCTTCCAAACGCCTTCCGTATTTCAGACAGGCTTTGGCGAAGACTCGCCGCGCCCTGCTCCTTGCCGCGGCTGCCCCAGAGCTTGTCCTGAATCCAGACGCGTGACCGCTTGTTTTCAGGCGACAGCGCCAGCATTGCTAGCAGGGCGCATGCCTTCCGTCCCCGCGGGGTGCAATCTTCACCGGTCGATTTGATGATTTTGAGCGGACCAAGTAGCTGCAGGCGTACCTTGGCTGTTGAACTGCCCATGGATCGCTCGTGATGGTTCTACCGTGTCTTCGTCATCTTCTCGCAAAGGTAGCGCAAGACATCCCTCAACTATCGAGTGAAAGCCTGTTCCGTACACCTGTCAACGTGAAATATGCGTGAAATTGCGTCATTTCGAACGCGGTTGGCTTGACCGATTGTGGCTCCGAAATGAACATCGCCACGTACCTGAGGTTGTCCATTGGGGTTTCCGAGGAGGCGAAAATGGCACGGATGAGCGGCGAGAGCGGCGAGAGCGGTGAAAGCGGCGAAAGTGGTGAGAGCGGCGAAAGCGGCGAGGCTGGGCGTTCCGGTTCGTTTACGGCTGCAAGAGCTCTGGTCTCCAGTCGAGAGGGCGTGGTCGGCATGTGGCAGGCCCTCACGGCCACTCCCGTCAACTACAAAGCTGAACCGGCCGCACTGGATCGTTGGTCGACGCCCGTGCGTCTGCGAACGCTGACAGCCGAACTGCTCTCCGGAATCTATTACGACGGCGCGAAGGAGTCGGTCTCGGTTGAGTATCGCGATCGCACTGCCGTGCATCCGCATACGCTGATCCACATGATCCGGCCCACCGAAGCCGATTTCGTCAACCAACTGGTGTACGTGAACAATTATGCGGCGCTGCGGATGGAGCGCAGCGGCGAGATCATGACGGAAGCAACAGATATCCTGTCGTTTCTCGGCTCGATCGGTTTTTTGCATCCAGATCGGACCCGGCGAACTTTCGAGCTTCTGACGTTGGTGCTGCGCGCTATCGGACCTATCGAGATGCGCGTCAAGCATGCACTAGCCTGCCGGCGACCGGTCGAGTACTCGCCACAGATTCAACCGATGATTCCGACGCCGGGGCACGGCTCGTTGCCGAGCGGGCATGCGACAGAGTCGTTCGCAGCGGCATTCGTGTTCTACGCGTTGATTACAAAGGTCAAGACCGGACGTTTCGAGGTTAACCCGGCCGATCAAACTTTCATCCAGCTGATGCGAATTGCCGAACGGATCGCCATCAATCGGACGGTAGCAGGCGTTCATTTTCCGGTCGATAGTGTCGCGGGCATGACACTCGGCCTGACCATCGCCGAGTTCTTCATCGCTCGCTTTTGCGGCGGTGGCCGCCTGAGGACTCGCACATTCGACGGTCGCGGATTCGAGGGAGACTTCCGCTACGATGATATCATTCCGATATTCGTCGAAAAGCGCAGGGACACTGGGCGGAGGAACGAAGGTGGAAGAAATGTTGTTGAAGATGCTGGCTCTCGAGCGCAGCAATCGCCGGAGCTGAATTACCTCTGGAGCCAGGCAATCACTGAATGCGAATTGATGATTGGTAGCGTGGAAACGACGCGATGAGGTTGACGTGGAGAAAGGCGCCCTGCGAACGGCCCGATCCCTATCTGGATTGGGAGTTTCGGACGCGGCGCGAGCCCAACCCGGATCCGTGGTGCTCCGTGCAAATCCAGATCGGTCCGCTGGACGACGCGCTGGCGAGCCTTCTCAAGCTCCAAAGTGCGGTTCAAGAGGGCCGTGTGCCGGGTGATGATGCGCCATCCGGGATCCGGACCATCCGCATGAGCGATGACGAGCGGAAGTTGCTGCAGGGCTGGATTGGTGCGCTGGGAGGTGCCACGCCGCCCGAGATAGACAAGATCGATATGCAATTCTTCATCTATCGTCAGGAGTCGTTCCTTTATCTCCACGGCGAGTTCAACGATCCCGCGTTTTATCAATCTCTCTTTGCAGGGCCGCCGATCGTCGGTCTGCAATTCAACGACTTTAACGAGGTACCAAAGCCAACGACGTTTCCACATAATCTAATAACAGCCCAGGCTGTCGCAATCGGTATTATCGATGATGGAATCGCTTTCGCTCACGAGCGATTCCGTGGTCCAGATATGAGTTCGAGAGTTGGGGCGATCTGGCTGCAGGAGACGGAGAAGCGAGATCCGACCGACGATAGTGTTGTGTTCGGCCGGCTTATCACGAAAAGTGCGATCGACGCCGATCTGCGAATTTGTAAGAGCGAAGACCAGATCTACCGGAAGGTCGGGGTCACCAATTTCGGCATCAAGGGGAAATATGCGTACAATCCGCTGGCGGAGCGGACTACGCACGGCACCCATCTTCTTGATCTTGCTGCGGGAGGCCTTGTTGAGCGGCCGATCCTCGCCGTGCAACTGCCATCGGTCGCGACGATCGACACGTCGGGACTGACGATGGGAAGTTACGTGCTGCAAGCGGTCCGAATGATCATGATCTGGGCTGATCACCTCAAGGAAGACAAGCCCCCGGTGCCTCTAGTCATCAATTTCAGCTACGGCCTCTTGGCCGGTCCCAAGGACGGCAGTCAGTATCTCGAAAAGGCGTTAGCCGACCTGGTTCATCACCGCAACAAGCGCCATCAGAACCCAAATCTGACCCGCCTGGTCATGCCGGCCGGCAACAGCTATCGAACCCGGGCCGCCGCAAAACTGGAGCTTGGGAAGGAAGTCCAGCACCTCGATTGGGTGATCCGCCCCGACGACGGCGCAACGAACTATGTCGAAATCTGGCTCGACACCGGTGCTGAAGGCAAGCGGGGAGGGGCGCCGGTGGAGGTCTGTCTGACCGCGCAAGATGAGAAGACGAGCCACCCCATTCGGCCAAGCGTAGGTCACCTGCATCAGGCGACGATCGGCAGTGGGCCGATCGCCGGGGTATTTTTCCAGCGCATTCAGCACGGCAAGACGGTACGAGAACGCATTCTTCTCGCCGTCAATCCGACGGTGCGAAACGACGACAGCCGTGAGCTCGCACCTTCGGGCCGCTGGAAACTGTCGATCAAGAATCTGACAAAGAACAAGATCACCGCACACGTCTACGTCCAACGCGACGATACGCCGTTTGGTTACCCGCGGCGCGGCCGCCAATCCTATATCGATCACGCCGGCGCTTACGAGAGCGATCCAAAGACCGGCGACTATCGGCTGCAGGCGGAAGGTTGTCCGATCATCTATGCGGAGACGCTCTCGTCTATCGCAACCTGCTCGATGACTAACAGCGATCACGTTATCGTGGTCGGCGCCGCCCAAGCCTCCGAAGACTTTCCTCCTTCCGACCACGCTCCTCCCGCCGACTATACGTCGAGCGGACCCACCAAAGGTCGACGAGGCCCGGATTGCGCCGCCTTTGCAGATGAGGGCGACGCGCTCTGGGGTATGTTGGCCGCGGGTACCTTCAGCGGATCGGTCGTCAAGCTGAGCGGCACCAGCGTCGCCGCGCCGCAGATCGTGCGGCAGGTTGCAAGCCAATTGCCGGCGATGGCCTACCCGGCGTCGGCCAAATCCGCTGCGTCGGACACCGCCAGCTCAGATTCGACGGACACAGACGTCACGGTTCGCGTCGATCCACCCGACCCCCGGCTCGGGAAATACATCTTCCGGCCCGCTTCTGACGGACATATTCCGAAGCGGCGATATCCGGCGGTGAAGGAGCCGTAGGTAACTCGCCCCCGCCGTTCGAATTGCGCGCCGCATCGCTAGCCACGCCGCATCTACGCACGACCCCAAAATCGATCGACAGTCAGCATTCATGGTCAATTGTACACAACGATGACTTCCACATCGTCGACTTTTTTTACGACAGACTTGCGCTGAACTTGCGTCCAACTCACGACGTCCATGCATGCTTTTTCCCACGCTTGCAATTATGCAGCGTCAGAACTGCAAAGGAGAAAAGGCATGGCTGAGAAAGACGATCTTCCAATCAATTTCGCTGAAGCTCTCCAACAGCAGAGCATGTTTGCCGTTTACGGCGTTCCCATCAAGGATGCGTCGCTCGGCGACTTCTCCCGTCTAGTGTCGCCGGGGTTGACGCGGTTGGCGCAGATAAAGGCCTACGCTGTCGGCGATTTTTGTGTGCGACTTCCAAAGCCGGTCGTGATGCTTGTACCGGGCGACGGGATTCCCACCTCCGATCCCTGCGCTCGGCCCAAGGAGCTGAAATGGTCGGTACTGCCAGCAGACAAGACCGTCGCCATGTCCATGTCGACTGGAACCTTCAATGACGTTCTGGACGATGTGGCAACAAAGGGGATCGACGGCGGTTTGACGCTGGAGAATCCGCGGATCCAAGACGGCAAAGCCTGCGTAGACATTCACGCCTGGGCAAAGATCGAGATTTTTGGAGCGCATGTAGATTTCGATCAGCGCATTCCCGTCTGCATTCCGCTCGAAGGATGCCAGACGGTCTACGACGTCGGCTGGGCGAACGTGCAGGTTTGTTTCCGAGCGCCCAACCAGATTTGCGCCAAGCTCTGCATCGGAAAGTGGGGTTTGTCAAAGTGCTGGGAATATTGCGTGCCGGTGCATCTCGTCACTGCAACTGCCGCGAAACCCTGCAAGTGTCACAGCGAATAGCCGAACAAAGTAGTTTGGCGGCCAGCGCAAGGTGGCCGCCAAGCCTGCAGGATCCCCGAAAGTCCTGCCGCCTCAAGTGCGGCACTCAAACACCAGGAGAAACAGCATGAGCGACCAAGTTCGCGTCCGATTCGCCACGAATCGAAATCCTGTCCCGGGGCCCAGTCTGTTCGGGCCAAAGTACAGGGACAACAACCCGAAGCACTACGTCACGGGATCCATCGAGGTTCGCCGACTGTCCAACCTCCCGGATACCGGTTGGGTGCCCGATCCTAATTCGGTTCAACTCGATTCACCGATCGACGCGTCGGTGTTTCAACCGACCACGCAAAATCGCAATGACATCGCGACGTTCGCGCGCGATCGCCTTGCCGCGGAGCTCGCATCAACCGCCACTTCACAGTATGGCCTGATATTGCTGCCGGGCTTCGACTCGACCTTTATGGATTCGATGAGTCGTGCAGCGCAGGTCATGTCAAACTACAAGGCGGGAGACATCTTCTGTTTCTCATGGCCGTCACAGGGCAAGCTGGACTTGGCGAGTTACAAAGCTGATCGTGATGCGGCCGCCAAGTCCGCCAATGCTGTCGCCGACTCGCTTCGCAGGTTGTTCGCCATTCTCAGAGCACTCAAAGGCAATCTCCCGATCTTGCACATCGTCGCTCATTCGATGGGAAACTATGCACTTCAAAACGCTGTGCAGCTGATACCCGCGAAAGAACGTAGCGCCCTGTTATTTGAAAGCGCGTTTCTGATGGCGGCCGACGTCAATTACGACGCCTTGTCCAAGGCCAACGAACTGAAGCCATTGATCACGCTCGCCAAGAAAGTGCTTGCGTACAAGAATGGCGGCGACCTGGCGCTGTCGCTATCCAGCAGTATTCTTATCAACAATTACCCTCGCTTGGGCCAGTGGGGGCCGCGCGATCTCGGCAAGCTTCCCAAGACCGTCAACTCGGTGGATTGCTCTGACGTGGGATCAACCCAGGGTGACAACGGCGAGTCCCACTACGGACATCAGTACTACCGCTTGTCGCCCTGGGTCCTGAACGATGTCGTTCAGGTTCTGGCTGGGATACCGGCCAACAAAATTGCAGGCCGCCTTCCCGCGATTCCCGATGAAGGAGGCCGCGCTTGGTGGATTCCGTATGATTCAGGGTCTACATCTCGGGGCCGCGGCAAGCCGGGCAAAAGCAAGGGAAAGCCGGCAAGACGGAAGAAGTGAGCTGAGGTTGGTCCGGCGGCCAGCGGGTATGGAGGCGGCCGTTCGGCCGCCTCTCTATCTCCTCTTGGAGCGGCCAATCCGCGCTTCACCCGAAACCCGCGCGCCGCACGCAAGGGCTTTTGAGCATCGATGCGTCGCTATGAGACGCGCTTCTGATGCCTGGCCGGAATCGAAGAAAGCCGACAAGTTGTGCGTTGAAGTCTGCTGAGGGGCCACCTAATTATTACTTACGGTCCTTCTCACTTTTTGCCGCGTAGGTTGATGGCCGCGATAAAAGCTGTGCCGCGGCGGCGGGTTCAAGTTCGCAACTACTGATCTCATAAGTTGCCTTACATTCTAGGATTTAGCGCGACGCCGCACGTTGGCTGGATTGCGGCGCTCAGGTCTTTTGACTACTCGCAACGGACTTAGCTAGGCTGACCGATTTACGGCGGCCGGCGCAAAGCGGACGAACACATGACAACACTCCGATCCTTCGTGTGATCAGGGTATCGACTTTCCCGGGTCCTTCCATAACGCGCAATACGCGAAGGCGGCCAATTTGATTAAAGGCTGCCGAACAGGGCGGCCCGTTAGGCCCCGGTCGCCTCGGATTCCGTGATCCGCTGGAATTCAAACAGCAGCTCCTGGAAGTGCTTTGCCAGATAGCCAACGACCTTGCCGTTGCGCAGGAGTTTTGAGACGTAGCCAACCGCCAACACCAGATCGAGATGGTCGGTGCCATAGGTCTGTTCGGCGACCTTGAACTCACGGGCGAGCGACGCGGATTCCCGTTCCATCAGTGCAACTTGCTCGTCCGACAGCCCCTTGGGCTGGCGCGGTATGTAGCCGGCCGCTAATTGACCGCGTGGGGTCGCCACCACCAGCGAACGCACATAGCTATTGGAGAAATTGTTCATCGCGATCATCAGCTCCGCGGCCTCGATCTGCCTGATCGGGGCCAGTTTGCGCAGCTCTGAAAACGTATTGAGGGTCAGATGTTTCTCCTTGAGCAGCTCAACCGCCTCGGCGCAGATACCATCCAAGAGTTTGCGGCGTCGACGGATGCTCGCGACGTCGACATTGAGTGCTTTTGCGATCCGCGCCTCCGAGACGCCTTTCTCGATCGCTTTGAGGATCATGCGATGTTCCTGAATGATCGCAATGCGGTTGACCCGCTTGTTATAGGTGAAGGCCTCGTCTTCGGTCGACACCAGACATTCGATCTCCACCAGGCCGGAATCCTTCAAGACCTCTAGCCGGAGATGACCATCGAGTAGCAGAAATCTGCCACTTGCGTCCCGGCTCCTCGCCACGACCGGCGGCTCGACCAGTCCGATTTCGGCGATCGAGGCCGCGATCTGGCGGTATTTTGCAGAGCGCTTGATCTCGTCCGACACGAGTTTGAGGGGCTGGATGTCGGCAAGCCGGACGGCGAGCGTGCGCTCCTCGAAGCTCATCCGAACAGCAATGTGAGGCCGGCGCGCCATGGCTCATCCCTGGCCGTTCAGGCGAACCGCGAGGTTCTTTGGCAAGGTATCGAGCTTTTCACCCTCCAAAATCGCTAGAAAGTCTGGCTCGATGAGGAGCTTCCGTAAGGCCTCAAGGATGAAGACCAGCCGCGCCTTGGTATTGTTGGATTTGCGCACCAAGACGCGCTTACGGTCGACGTCTTGCCGGTAGGCACGCAGCAGGGCGTTTGAGCTGATCGGGCCATCGTCGGTCCGGCGTGGGCCGGTCTTATATCCTTTGCCGCGCCGCCGCCGCTGCTCGATCAATTTCTTGGCCGCGAGCAAGCGCTGGCCGCGCAATAGTTTCTCCTCATAGGCGTGTTGCAAGACGTTCTGGACGTCATTGTCTTCGGCCTGGGAAATCAGGACGGCGATGCTGACCGGCAACTGCCCGGCCTCGACCGCGCGCAACAACCGCTGTTCGCCACTCTCCAGCAAATTGCTCACGCCCCTGACATATTCGACGGTAAGCCCCGTCTTGCGGGCAATGTCGTCGAACTCATATCCCCTCTGCCGCAGACCGTCGATATCGTGGAGCAGGTCAATTGATCGATGCTGGCGTCTGGCGCAGTTCTCGACCAAGCTCATGATCGCGCTGTCCTCATTGGTCGCGTCGACGACGATGGCAGGTATGTCGCGCTGCCCGAGGGCCTGGTAGGCTTCCAGCCGCCCCTGACCGCAGACGAGGTCGTAGCGCTGCTCGCCATCACACGCCTTCCGCCTCACCGTGATCGGTCGCTTTAGCCCCAGTTCGGCAACGCTGGTGACAATCTCCTTGAACACACGTCGGTTACGAGCCCTTGGGTTCACCACATCGATTGCGCCGATCGAAATCACCTCAATGGATTGAACCGAGCCCATAACTGACCTCCATTAGTTGCGAACGAGCAGCAAGCTCAAACAGCGTATCCAGGGTGTCGAAGCGGTATGCATCCAGCGCCAAACCATTGTCTTGGGCGAGCGAAGCACGCGAGTGCTCAATCTCGAACCGCGGCAAGAGATAGTAGTCGAGGATGGCGCTGTTCATCTGGTTCATGCGAATTGCGACAGTGATATCGGGCCGGAGGCCCGCATCGAACCGGACTTTCCACCGATGTGAGCCGGCCACCGTCTCCTGCGCACGAACCAAACATAGCGAGGCCGTGAATTCGTCATTGACTGAAAGCAAGTCAGTCTCGGCGTTCTGATCGATCGTGCCGCCAATCTCCTCGATGCCGCGAATCGCTGTCTCAATCAGGTCGGGATACATCCGCCGCAGTGCCCGGTTGATCTCAATATAACGGTAGTCCCGCTCTGGGCTGAAACCGATCAGTTCATATGCCCGGATAAGGCTTCCAAAACGGGAACGGTAGGCGCTGCTCGACGGCCCAAACTCTAACTCATCAATGATGATGCCGGACAAATAGCCGTGCTTCTCGAGCAGGCCCCGCAGCAGGTCCAGCAATTCTTCATCGGAATAGGTCTTGGCGCGATCGTTGATGATCGTTTGTGCTGCCTGGAAGGTCTCGTCGTCGACAATCGAGTCGAACGCTTTGTCGTGCCGAATCCAGTGCTCGGGTGGGTTATGCACCCGGTGACCCTTCAGCTTGCAGGAGCAGCGGTTCCAGACATTGTTGCCGACATATTTTTCGTTGATCAGGATCTGGTGCACCGTAGCCCTACTCCAAGGGCGACCGAGATCAGTCAGGATGCTTCTGTCGTTGAGGTCGGTCGCGATCTCGCGCTCGGCTTTGGCGTGATGCACGAAACTATCGTAGATAAAGCGGATGGTCTCGATTTCTTCATCCGGGCCAGGAATTAGGATGATGCGATCGGTCTGGATGCTTTTGTGTTCACCGCGAACTAGTTCTCCTTTGGGTACACCATTCTGATCAATTAATTGTCGCCTCAGCCCGAAGCCGGCCGGCCCGCCTTGACGATAGCCAAGTTCGATCAATCGGCGCTGCCCAGCAAAAACCTTAACGGATAGCTCGCGGCTGTATTCGCCGGCCATCGCCCGCTTGACACCCTTCACAATGGTCGAAACAGGGCTGCCATCATTCTCGAACTGTTCGGCGCAATAGCGCACCGAGATGCCGGCTCTTTTGCAGATGTATTCGTAATAGGCGCTTTCATCAGCATCCTGAAAGCGGCCCCAACGACTGACGTCATAAACCAGAATTGTCGAGAAGACTGCCGTGCCGTTTTGCACATCTTCGATAAGCTGCTTTAACGCGTCTCGATCATCTAGGTTCAAGCCGCTCTTGCCGCTGTCTTCGTAAGTCTTCTGTATCTGAAAGCCGTGCCGAGCGGCATATTCCCGAATCGCCTGTGATTGATTGGCGGTTGAGTACTGTTGATGGTCGGTCGACATTCGCACGTATTCCGCTGCAAGCGGCCGCGGTTCGTTGCGCGCTGCGGAAGTTGGTAAGTTCGATGATTCGAAGATGGTCATGACCGCCCCACTAACGTCAAGAAGGGGTGATGATCTGTCAGAGACGACGAGACTATAGGCATCTCTGGCGGAAAAATGCTTCCTAAAGCGGGTAGATCTCTTCCGGTAGATTTTGAGGCGTTAGCCGCCGATTACGCGCTGTTTATCGCAGAAGTTCTTCGCTCTGAGCTGGGTGATACCCGTCAAGCACTTAAGCTGCTCATCCGATGGACGGGTGCTAACGAGCGAACGGCAAAAAACTGGCTGGCGGGTGTTAATGGCCCGAGCGGGGAACACTTGCTAAGTCTCATGAGGCATTCAGATGGAGTATTTGAATGTGTTGTGAAAGCGTCAGGACGTCGGCTGGTTCTGTCTGATAAAAAGCTCGTTCAAGTTCGAGAGAGCCTGGAAGCGACAGCGGCCCTTCTGTCCGATCTTATCGAACCAGCCGATACCAAGCATTAGGCCGATTCTGGGCCGCGTTCGAGAGCCGCGAAACTTTGCTGCGCATGATGTGCTGCCGTGTGCGGCTGGAGAGAGGACGGGCCATGCCCCACGTTTCGACTGAAGATCGCGGCGCGTTCCGTGTCATCATCTGCGCAAACGCCACGTTCGGCCCCATGACGGCCGCCGGCTCGGCCGAAATGTTTGATGCAGTCGCGGTTGTAGGAGAAAACCCATCGGTGCGGGTCATAGTCATCACAGGCGGCCTGCGGAAATAGCGAGGGCCGAATTGCCTTCAAGAGCAGACTTCAAAGGTGATTAAGCAAATGCTCGCTAAGGGCCAGGAGGAGACATCCGGTGACAAGCAGGGTCGCGCCAAAGCATTCAGCGGGAGCGCTCGCAGATGCCCTGAACGAACTGGACCACGCTGACGCGTGGCTGGCTTTCTTCTTGAAGTCTGTCAACTGCTAGTGTATTGTTAAGTATCGATACTGGCCGAACAACTGTTCCGCTTTCGCCTCAAATCCTGACGGCGCGCACGTTTCAGACATTCTCCATCATCGACTAACCGGACAACTGGCCGCAACTTCGCGCGCCAGGTCCTGCGCGCATAAGAAGGAAAACCTGATGAACACCGGTACAGTGAAGTGGTTTAATAGCCAAAAGGGCTTCGGCTTTATCCAGCCATCCAACGGCACCAACGACGTCTTTGTTCACATCAGCGCGGTCGAACGCGCCGGTATGGGAACTCTGAGCGAAGGCCAGACGCTATCTTATGACGTCGTGGCAGACCGTCGTACAGGCAAGTCCGCTGCCGACAACCTTCGTGCTGCTTAGTTAAGAGCACGACAGACCTGTCGCTCTAGCCACGGATGTACTGGTAGAGCTTGCGGTCCTGCCCCGCTCCCGAGTTATCGGGGCGGGGTTTTTCATTCAAGCAGGTAAAAAGATCGAAAAGCGGGCGCCTACTGCAGCCTCCTCGACTGTTGCGCCAGTGCCCGGTGGACTACGTCAGCATGTTCACCAGCCGCATCGGGAACGTGATTCCTCAGTGCCAAGCAGGAGATCCAATGAGCATAGTAAAACGCCATCTGGCCGAGCAAGAAGAACGCATGGTCCTGATCGAGGAGATATGTATCGATACAGGAGCGCTTGTCTTGGATACTGTCACAGACGAAGTCTACTTCTCCGCGGACGAAGCGGCTTGCAAGAACGCATACGTCACGGTGTTTCAAGCCTGGGCGAAGGGCACGATCAAGGGCACAGCGGAGCAGATATTCGAGGCAACAAAGTCCATTCTTGAAGACTAGCGAGGCCGCCGATCGAGCCGTAAACATCGAGGAAAATATGTCATACGCCTATAAGTTAAATGAAGAGGTTCGGCACCAAGCTCAAGGTCCCCAAGGACGCGCCGCAACTGAACTGCCAAGG
>NZ_JACMYO010000040.1 GCF_020889685.1 Bradyrhizobium oropedii | reverse complement strand
GACGTCCATCCCCCAACGCTTGAGTTTCGAGAACCGCGTGATGCGCGATAGCAGAACGTTGGCAGCCTCAATAGCGCTGTCCGTACGATCTCGTCTCCGACCCGCGTGATACTGCCCGTGACGTTTTATCCTGATTGGTATTTCCTTGGCGTGAGCCCGAACACCGCACCCGCCGCCGTCGATTTTACGATGCGATGAGGATCATCAATCGCCGATTTGTAGGTAACAGCCACCAGGGGACCTACGCCCGGCACTGTCATGAACCGGCGACAAACCACATCGTCACGCACAATTGCCAGCACAGCCTTGTGTAGCCCTCCGTACTGCCTTCAAGGCCGATCGTGCCGAAAGCATCACTGTAGCAATGCGCTCCAATGTCGCCTGACCCACGACCAACTCTCGGATCCGCGCTTCGAAATTCTTCCGCGTCACCGGACCAACACCTTCAGCCCAAAGCCACGCAAGATTCCGCGGATACTCAACTCCATGTCGATCAGCCGCCCGAGAAGCTGTTTACGTGCGATCAGGAGGGCCCGGACCTCCTGCGCATCGACCGACTTTGCGTGTACAGGCCGAAACCATCCCATCCGGATCAACTGGGCGATCCCGCACGCATCCTTGCGATCAGTCTTCACCGTCATCGCAGCCAATGCGGCCTTCACATGCCGTGTTTCGAGCAGAACCGTCTCGAACCCTGCTCCTTTCAGGCCCGCATGCAGCCATTGTGACAGCGGTCCCGCTTCCAGCCCGATCCGCTTTATCGCAAACCCAAGCCTCTCGAAAAACTCGACTAAGGCGTCGGGTTCGATCGCTACCTTCGCCTCCTTCAGAACCTTACCCTGGGCATCCACAACGCACACGCTCGACAGTTCCAATGACACTCGATTCCGGCATAGTTCTCCACGGCTGTCCTCCGTCTCTAGATGCTTGGGCCGACTCAAGTCGTGACCCCGTTTTCATCATCTATCGGGGGCAGCCACCATCATGACCCCTTGCTCGGCGCCGGGCCCATTACGGCATCTAGCTTCTTTGGCAGAATGTGTTTGCGCCACTGTTTTTCAAGGATTTATTTTCGGCAATACGGGCGCCGTTGAGGCGGCGGCCGAAGGATGAGGTCGACGATGGCGTGACGTACGGCGGGCACGGTCGGTTGAGGCGGTGGCCCGTTGATTCTTTTTTTCCGCCCCGCGTATGCGAAGCGACGATGCTGCAGGAAGGCGTAGGCAATCATTGCCATCAAGGCGTGGCGATGGAGGCCCTGCCATGATCGCCCCTCGAAGTGATCAAGTCCAAGCTCCTCCTTCAACTGCTGATGCGCCTGCTCACAAATCCATCGTGCCTTGATGGTAGCGGCCAGTGTGCGCAGATCCGTCGCCGCAGGGAGGTTGGCGAGACAGTATTTCGTCTCCCCTGAAGCACGTTGTTCACCGTGCTTAGATGGATCGATGGCGGCTCTCAACGAACCAGATGGAAAGTGCCGCGGAGAGTGCGATGATCCGCAAGACCAAGCGCCGCAATCGATAAGATATCTGGTACGTGGTGCTTTCGTGGTTTCCCGCGGACTTTAGTAATCGGCCAAATGAGCTGTACATCAACCGGATACACCTTGAGGAATGCCGACGGCCCAGGCCAGCCCGCGTTCGGTTAGCCCTTGCCGAAACGGTGCGCTGAGCCCGTATCCTGCGTCCGCCAGCACACATCCAGCGTTGGCTGCCATCGCTCGATCAACCTCGGCCAAAGCAATTTCCGGCTTGGATCGTGCCGTTCGGTGTTCGATCGGCACGCGAGCACGCTTCAATCGAGACACATTGGCTGTCCAACTCTCGGGCAGAAAGAGACACAAGGCGACCATCACGGGCACTTCGCCGTGCGCAAGTGTCAGCGACACCGGCGTTTGGCAATTTGCCGCTTTGCCCAGAGAGGACGCATATTGAGCCGCGACACCAACCGAGCGGTCGCCCTTCTTCGGCTTTGCCGTGTCGTCAATAACAAGCACCGCATCCTTGCCGCCGACAAGCCGGTCCGCCCGGTTGAGCAGTTCGGATTCCAACGGTGTCGCGTCCCAGACGCCATCGGCGATGAAATGGTGCAGCTGATCGTAGTTGCCGGTTGCAAGGCGTTCTGCGATCGGCTGATCGCTTTTGCGATCGCCAGGGCCGATCAATCCCGCAACGTACAAGGGGCACATCCGCTGTCAGGTCTTATGACCCAGTCGGTCCAGGAACGGCTTCAGCCAGCGTTCGAGTTCGTCTTCCCACTTCGCCATGGTCAGCCCTCCGAGAGCCGACCACTCATGTGCCATTGAAAAATTGATTCGGGAAAATAAAAAAAAGCGCTAAAAGCAACATTCTGCCAAAGTAGTGCTTGTTGAACGAGCCATGAATGCAGCCAGATGCTATCTATGCGATTTGCAGCTTCAAAGATATTCCGAGCCGCCGGGCCATGGGATTCCACCTTATGGTCATCGATGACGAGGGCAATCACCGGCCGTGGTCCATCGTTGTGGTCCGATGGGGTAAGAAGATGCTTGGCTATGTCAATGAATGCCCGCACAACAGCGTCAATCTGGACTGGGAGCGGAACGAATTCCTCGATCCATACGGCGTTCGGCTGACGTGCGGCAAGCACGGATCGACCTTCGAACTCGGCACCAGACGGTGCGTCGAAGGTCCCTGTAAGGGTGGAGCGCTCACGCCGATCGCGTTAACAGTCCTGGGTGGTGATATCTGCGTCGTCGGCGTGCGTCTCGTCGAAGACGATGCCTCCCACAACGAATGAAGCTTGTCAGACCGGCCGGTTCTCGTTGCGGTTTTTCACGGGGGCCATCCTCTTTAGTCCGTCTTCGTACGAGATTTCGTCATAGGACAGATCGAGATCCTTTGCCGCATCGAGCAGGTAATCGAGCTTGCCACCTGGATCGAGCTTCCTAATATCGTCCTTGTTGACCCCGACCAGGTCCATCATCTCCTTCCAAACAGTGGATTCATCGCACGGTAGGACGTGGAAGATAGCGTCACCAAGCTTGATTCGGTATTTCGCCAGCAGATCTATGTTGTTGCAGAACATGAAGTAGCTGCCGTCTGGGCTTAACGCGCCGTCCAGCACGCCTGCAACGTCGGCAAGATACGCGAACGAATGCAGATAGCCGGCCAGCACCGGAATGACTCGTTCTCCGCTCTGCGCGATTGTCAAAACCTGCTCGATCGAATAGTCCGGCGGCCGCTTCTCGTCCGCGACCTGGGTCTGGAATTTCAGTGCGATGTCGCCGCGAAAGCCGAACCGCCCAGGCTTAATAGTCCCGCCTTTGAATACGGCATTGAGCAGGCGGCCTTCCTTCTCAAGTCTGCCGAGCGCGGTGTTCTCGATTGTAGTCATTAAAATCGTCCTCGATCTAAGCGTTTCACCGACGCCTTGGCCGGTGCGAGACGCAATGCAAATTGCTTGCCGCCCATACGCAGCGGTCGTCGACATAGCTTGGAAGGAAAAGGCGTAAATGGGCTCAGACCGCCTCAAGCAGCCTTGTCGGAAATTCGACACAAGTTCCAAAGCCAACAGGCACGATCCGAAAAAGAAAGCATCATCAAACGGGGCACGCTGGCATATGATTTGCCATAAGCAGTTAGTCCTAAGAAGATGGAGGATAAGCCATGATCAACCTGACGGATAGCGCGGTGAATGCGGTCAAGAGCGCGATTTCATCATCGACGCAGCCAGCAAGTGGTCTGCGCATTATGGTCGAGGCAGGCGGCTGCAACGGGCTCAAATACATGATGGGTCTGGCCGAGGAACCGAAGCCCGACGACAAAGTGATCGAGTGCGGCGGCCTGAAGGTGTTTGTCGACAACAAGAGCCATGAGCATCTGGTCGGCGCAACCATCGATTTCGTGATGGCGCTGGAGAGCCCAGGCTTCACCTTTCACAACCCGAACGCCACCTCGAGCTGCTCCTGCGGAAAATCGTTCAGCTAATAAAGAATAGACGTCAAGCATGCTGGCCGAACCAGAGCAACTGAAGCAATTGCCTGGCCGCCACGAACGGCCGAGAACTACGCATTCGCGCCGTAGTCCAATAGGCTCGGCGAATTCGTCCGCTTAATCCCGGTTGCTGCCGCAGCCGAGGCTCAAGGTTGAGTGCAGATCAAGTGCCGATTTATCTCGATAACAATGCGACGACCCGGACCGATCCGTCCGTCGTGCAAGCTATGTTGCCATTCTTCACCGAGCAATTCGGCAATGCGTCATCCAGCCATGCCTTTGGCGGTGAGGTCGCAGCCGCGCTGAAGCAGGCGCGCCGCAGCCTGCAGGATCTGTTGGGCAACGACCACGATCATGAGAACGTTTTTACCTCCGGTGGGACCGAGGCGAATAACGCCGCCATCCTCTCGGCGCTTGCAACCCAGGAGGACCGCGACGAGATCGTCACCACCTCGGTTGAGCATTCCGCCATCCTTTCGCTGGTCGAGCAGTTGGCGACGCGAGGCGTCAAGACGCATATCGTACCCGTAGATTCCCGCGGCCGGCTCGACATCGAGGCCTTTCGCTGCGCGCTCGGGCCCCGCACGGCGGTCGCCTCGATCATGTGGGCCAACAACGAGACTGGTACGATTTTTCCGGTGGAGTTTCTAGCCGGGTTGACCCGTGAGGCAGGCGCGCTGTTTCACACAGATGCGGTCCAGGCTATCGGAAAGTTACATGTCGACCTAAAGGACAGTGCGATCGACATGCTGTCGCTTTCAGCGCATAAGCTGCATGGCCCGAAAGGGATCGGCGCGCTCTATCTGCGCAAAGGGACAAAATTCCAACCGCTGATCTGGGGCGGATCACAAGAACGTCGGCGCCGCGGCGGAACTGAGAATATCCCCGGCATCGTCGGCCTTGGAAAAGCGGCGGAACTGGCGTTGGAGCGGCTCGAGCCGGAACGTGTTCGCATTGGTGCGTTGCGAGACCGCTTGGAGCAGGCGATTTTGCACAATGGCGAGTGCGCGGCGCTCGGCGATGTCAGAAACCGGCTAACGAACACGGCCAATATCGCTTTCGATGATCTCGAAGGCGAAGCAATCGTCCATCATCTCAATCGTGCGGGCATTGCCGTGTCGCTCGGATCAGCTTGCAACTCCGGCTCAATGGAGCCATCACATGTTCTGCGCGCTATGCAGGTACCGGCGCGGAGCATGCGCGGCGCGGTGCGCTTCTCTCTGTCGCGTGAAACCTCTTTCGCCGACGTCGACGAGGTAGTGTGCATACTGTCCGACATCGTGGCTCGCCTGCGCGCCAACTCGCGGGAATCTGCCAGTCTGGCCGACTATGCGCCGCAATCGAGGGAGTTGAGCTCGTGAAGATCATGATCCGCCGCTCGCCGGACGCGGGCCTGTCGATCTACGTGCCGAAAAAGGATCTCGAAGAGCCGATCGTGGAATCCGAGCACGAGACGCTATGGGGCGGCTGGATCAAAATAGCTAATGGTTGGGTACTCGATTTGCCGGAGATGGGGAGCGATACGCTCTTGCCGGTAACAGTCAATGCCAAGAAACGGGGCGAGAACGGTGACGATCCGTGAAGGCGACCCCGCAGGTCGATGTTGTCGACGCGACCGACGCTAAGGCCATTTTAGCGAACGTTGCTGCCGGGCTGAGGGCCGCGAGCGTTGTTCCCTATCTCGGTCCTGGGCTCGCCGAACTGTCCAGACCCGATGTGCCGACGACGCCCGAGGCGTTGTCTGACTTCTTCGCCAACAAGGTTGCGCTGCCGCGGCGGGCTAAGGGCAATGCATGGGCCGCGGCGCAGCACATCGAGATCAGCAAACATCGCTCCACCGTGACGGCATTGATGGCGCAGGCCTTCGCTCGTCCGGTCGAGCCGACCAGGTTGCACGATCATCTTGCGTCTCTTTCGCTGCCCATCATAGTTGACACATGGTATGATGGGGCGATGCGCGCGGCGCTGGATAAGCGCGATGGATGGGGTGAAGTGCAAGGTATCACCCGCGTCGGCATTGGCGAGAATCGCTGGTATCGCTTTTATGACTCGGTTGGCCAAGAGGTCGAAAGTGTCGTGGCGGACAGCTGGGCGACGGTGCTGTATAAGCGGCACGGCGGCGTGCAGCCGGCAAAGAACTTCCTGATTTCCGATGCTGACTACGTCGAGGTGCTAACCGAAATCGACGTCCAGACACCGGTTCCGGACATCATCAAGGCAAGGCGGATCGGACAGAGCTTTCTCTTCATCGGTTGTCGCTTTAACGATCAGCTGTTGCGTAGCTACGCCCGGCAAATCATCAAGCGGTCGGCCAACACCCACTATGCGATCGTTGATCTGGATGCGCTCTCACGCAATGAGCTCCGTTTTCTGCGCGAGCAAGGCTTGACACCGCTTGCGATTGGACTGCCTCTCGCGGTCGAGATACTGCTCACCCATTAGCGGCGTTGCGAAGCCGGATCCTCCAGCTCGCATCGGCCTGTTGTGAGAGGCTGCATCGCATCAAGGGCAATAGAGATGGCGCCCGGGCTGAGCGCGTGAATGAATGCAACAGCCGTGGAGCTCTGCGTCAGAACAGGACGTACTTGTCGCGTTTCTGACATACGCATCATTGCCGTTCCTGCATGCGTTGGGTTGGTGTTCCCGCTAACTCTCTGGCGTATGGCTGCAATGTCATCGTTTCCGCCGTGGCATGTGAGTTGCTACTGCTCTTCTTAAGGCTCTCTCGGGGCTGGTCCTAGGAAGCCGATGATTGCCTGCATGGAGAAATGGAAATGAACGCGGTCGTCGGGCGCGGAAAATATGCCAAAGCTGCGGTAGATGCCAGCAAGATGCTGCAGCCAGCCGCCATGCATAAGGGCTGCCGCAGCTCGTCCAGCATCGGCCAAGCGAGTTGCGGCTCGCGGGCGGGGCAAGGCGATCTGCCGACCGCGATCTGGGAAAAAGTAAAGAACCATCCCTGCTACAGCGAACAGGCGCATCATCATTACGCCCGCATGCACGTCGCGGTGGCGCCAGCCTGCAACATCCAGTGCAATTACTGCAACCGCAAATACGACTGCGCCAACGAATCACGTCCGGGCGTGGTGAGCGAGAAGCTCACGCCTGAGCAGGCGGTCAAGAAAGCGCTTGCGGTCGCGGCCACCATTCCCCAGATGACCGTGCTCGGCATCGCCGGTCCCGGCGATCCGCTGGCCAATCCCGAAAAGACGTTCAAGACGTTCGAACTCGTCGCCAAAGCGGCTCCGGACATTAAGCTGTGTCTATCAACCAATGGGCTGAGCCTGCCAGATTATGTTGACGTCATCGCCAGGTCCGGGATTGACCATGTCACGATCACCATCAACATGATCGATCCCGAAATCGGCGCCAAGATCTATCCTTGGATCTTCTTCAACCACAGGCGCTATACCGGCATCGACGCGGCAAGGATACTCACCGATCGCCAGCTGCAAGGCCTGCAGATGCTTAGTGAGCGGGGGATCCTGTGTAAGGTCAACTCTGTGATGATCCCGCAAATCAACGACCATCACCTGGTCGAGGTCAACAAAGCGGTGAAGTCGCGCGGCGCCTTCCTTCACAATATCATGCCGCTGATCTCCGCACCCGAGTACGGTACAGTATTTGGCCTCAACGGTCAGCGTGGGCCGACGGCGCAGGAATTGAAGGCGCTGCAAGATGCTTGTGAAGGGGAGATGAATATGATGCGCCACTGCCGTCAGTGCCGGGCCGATGCTGTGGGTCTGCTCGGAGAGGATCGCAGCGCAGAGTTTACCACCGATGAGGTCATAAAGATGGACGTCGAATATGACCTCGAGATACGCAAGGCCTATCAAGACCGCGTAGAGGATGAGCGGGCCGCCAAAGCCGCGGCCAGTAAAGAGGAGCTCGGGAGATTGGCTGGGAAGACGAGTGAGATCTCGCTTCTGGTGGCAGTCGCAACCAAAGGCTCGGGGCTAATCAACGAGCACTTTGGACATGCGAAGGAATTCCAGGTCTACGAACTTTCCACTTCCGGCACAAAATTCGTTGGCCACCGCCGGGTAGACGTCTACTGCCAGGGCGGCTATGACGAGGACGATAGGCTTTCGACCATTATCCGCGGCATCAACGACTGCCATGCGGTGTTTGTGGCCAAAATCGGCGGCAGCCCGAAAAGCAATCTGATCAAGGCTGGAATCGAGCCGGTCGATCAATACGCGCATGACTTCATCGATAAGTCGGCGGTCGCCTGGTTCCGGTCCTATCTCGACAGGGTGAAAAGCGGTGAGATCCAGCACGTGAAGCGCGGCGATGCTTCGATTCGGCAGGGAGCCCCGATCTCTGCGGCGTAGGGAGGTTGTGTGCCATTCAAGATCATCGCCTCGCAATGTACGAGCTGCTCAGCCTGCGAACCCTTATGCCCGAACGTTGCAATCTCGGAGAAGGCGGGGAGCTTCGTCATTGAACCAGCAAAATGCACCGAATGCATTGGCTATTTCGACGAGCCGCAATGTGTCGCCGCCTGTCCGGTTGACAATACCTGCATCATTGACGCGTCCTTGCCGCGTTACCAGGCGCCAGCCTAAAGGGTGAGCTCCATGAACGGATCGCCGCCGCCGCTTGATGATGTGAACGAAACCGTACGCGGGAATGCGGCGCAGGGCCGTGCGCTTGGTTCTGCGGCTGCGAAAGGAGGGGCCATCGCAGCCTCGCCATCCGGGCCGGGACTCCGGTTGATGCAAGCGAGTGACGCTGATGCTGGCCGGCCATACCTATGAGCTTAGTCGCGCCGTGGCGCGCCACATCGCGCCGCAGCTGCTCGACCGATTGATGAGCTATGAGGAGGTTGAGTTCCGCTACATCGTGGCACGCGGTGTCTCCAATGAGTGGCCGCTAGCCATAGCGAACGACCCGGACGCCTCGATGCAACTCGAGAATATACAGCGACTGTCGCCGGAGGCGTTAACTGCTCCGCGCAGCGTGATCATGGCCAGCACGTCTATTATGAAGTAGCGCGCTGCATTGCCGCTGGTGAATCGGCAGATGGAGATAAGAACAATTCGATGCAGGACCTCGCTTGCGCTGGTACGGCAGCGTCCCTGCGTGTCCACGAGGAGACGGTGTATGAATAAAATTGTCCGCGACAGCGAGGTCGTCGAGCTCAGCGGGCCGCCTGCCTTCAGCTTTAGCGAAAAGGTGCGCGCCAATCGCACCATCCGCAACGATGGCACATATCGCGGCAAGGAGATTGGCGAGATATTGGTCAAGAAGGGAGAGGTGGGTTACGTCGTCTCGATCGGCACGTTCGTGCAGCAATTCTACATTTACGGCGTCGAGTTTCTCGAAACCGGCTACCGCGTTGGCATGAAGTGCAAGGAGCTTGAGGCGGTGGACGCATACGAGGAGATCGATGATCTGCCATTGCCGGAAGAGGCTATGTCATGACCGAGGTCCGCTTTCCGAAATATCGGCGGGGCCAGCGCGTTAAGGCCGTAGTCGACCTCATCAACGATGGCTCTTTTCCCAATACCGAGCCCGAGGGGCTCGTGCTCGGCGCCGGAGCAGCCGGCGAGATCGTCAGGGTCGCTATCCATACCGAAGCGGACGTGCCGATCTATACGGTCGATTTTGGTGAGCAGCTGCTCATTGGCTGTCTTGAAGAGGAAATCACAGCGCTTTGAGGGACTTTCGCGATGAATGCCGGGCTGATGAGAAAGGTAAAGACTGGGCTGGTCCCTCACCCAAACGAGCTGGATCGTAAGCGGATCGAGCGCGGCTTGAGCTCGCGCAAGCGCTATCTCTATGTCTCGCCGAACGTGACGCCGGTGAAGGGTGGCTATCTGATCGAGAGCCCCTGTTGCTCGCCCAATATCGACAAGGATGGCGGTCTCGTTGATGTCGCGCTGATTCTTTATGATACCGTGAGCGGAGTCTGGAAGGTGTTTTGCAAGAACCACGCGCGAGGAATCTGGGAATTTTACAGCCTTTACCACCGCCTGACTTCAGCAATCGACGAATTGAACGCAGATCCGGAGCGTCTGTTCTGGCAATGACGACCGCCTTCGGCGAGTGATAGAGGAGCCACGATGGCGCTCACTGCGGAGGAACTGATCGAAATCGAACGGCTGCTTGCGGCTGATGGCGTCGACACGGGCTCCCTTGTCGAGCTGCGGCGCCGCTTTCCGCAGCTTGCATGCGTTCGCTGCGATGCGTCGGATGTGACGGATCAGCCGTTCCGGCAGTTTCCTCGTTTCGACCTACATTTGCTCGACGGGGCGGATCACTGCGTGCAGATTACGGCCGATCCGAAGCGGGCGACCGGTATCGTGTTGGCGAAGAGGAATGCTGCGCGGTGAGCGGGATTGAACTGGCAGAACATCGGCTTGATAGCGCGGACAGGGGGGAGGCACATACATCCGTCATTCCACTGTCGGATCCCGATATCAGCTTCGCCGAGCTTTCCGCCGTGGAAACGCTTCTGTGCTCGCCGCAGATCTCCAATGGGCGGGCTACTGAGGCGTTCGAGCACGCTTTTGCGGCCTATCTTGGCCGCAAATATGCCGTTGCGGCATCGAGCGGCACCATCGGGCTCCTGCTGGCGCTCAAGGCGCTCGGCATCGGGCCAGGGCAGGAGGTCATCGCCTCGCCCTATTGCTTCCGCGAGACAGTCCATGCGATCGGTCTTGCAGGTGCACGGGCGGTTTTTGCCGACATCGACTATTGGTCGGGAACATTAGTCCCAGACAAAGCCGAAGAGCGCATCACAGCCAACACGCGAGCGATTGTCGCCGGTAATCCCAACGGCCATCCCGCGCCGTGGTCGGAACTGCGGGCGATCGCGCAGCACCATCACCTGGCGCTTTTGGAGGATTCCACCGAAGCAATCGGATCGCGGTACAAGGGTGAGCTAGTCGGGCGGTTTGGCGACCTGGCGGTCTTCGACTTTGCCCAACCCTTGGCCCTAAGCTGTGGCGAAGGCGCAATGGTGGTAACGGACGATATTGACCTCGCGGTTGGCTTGCGTCGCTATCGCGCCCACCGCCTGGACGAGCGCTCCTCGGTGATCGTCGGTGCCACAGCACCGTACCAGGCCGGCATGAGCGATCTCACGGCAGCCTTGGGGCTGGCGCAGCTCAAGCGTCTCGATGAAATCCTGGAGCGTCGCCGGCTGGTGGAGCAGCTCTACAGCGCGCATATGCAATCATTTGAAGGCATTAAGCCGCCTTACGTTGCCGCTCATGTGACCGAGGTGAACTGGTTGCTCTATCTCGTCCATCTGGGAACGCGCTTCACGCGATCCGACCGCGACGCCATTGTCGATGATCTGCGCGTTGCCAAAATTGAATCCGCCGCTTATAGCCACCCGCTGCACTTGCAACGCCACTATTTCGACCTCGGCTATCGACGTGGCGATTTCCTGGTTACGGAAAAGGTCGCCGATCGCGCCCTGGCGCTGCCGTTTCACACCCATCTCACGAACAACAAGATCGAGTTCATTGTCGAGACCATGAAAGATGCGTCGATTAACGTGGGCGCGGGTGCAGCGATCTACTGAGATGGCGTCATCCACCACACGGAAGGATGAGGATTGAATGGCGACGATCGTAGTTTTGCGTCATCGCGCAAGATGAGGAACGCGATCGAGGGCTGGCCCGTGAGCGCGAAGAAGACCTGCTCGAAAGTAGCGAGGCGCGGTCTGAAATCCACGGCTCGAGGGCAGGCGCCAAGCCGCTGGAAACCGAGCTCATCACAATTCAGATCCTCAGTTTCGGCTCGGGTCTTTAACGCAGGCCAAATAGGGAGTTGCAATGAACTCGCAACAAGTCATCATTCACGTCCGCTTTGCTCCGAACGGGAGGGTGGTTCACATCAGCGAGCGCCCGGCGAAGCTCACGCCGAAGCAATGGTTTGATGTTCTCAACACTCGTGCGGGCTCGACTTATCGGCCGCTCGCTCGTGGCCGCGGTGTTTTTCAACTGGCCCGGACAGCGGTCGAAGCCTTCAAGCAGGAAACTGCGAGGCCCGGATGAGCAAGGGATGATCGGCCGATGAGTGATCAGATCGAGGTGTTCGCCGTCTGTGCGGCCGACGCCATCGAGCGGAGTGGCGCCAGGGGCTTTAACTTGTCGCGACTCGACGACAGCGGCGAGAGCCGGCCGTTTCCGATTGTTGTGGTTCGCACTTTCAGCGACGACTATTTAGGGTACGTCAATCGCTGTCCGCATGGCAGCTTTTGGCTCAACATCGGCTCCGGCGAGTTTTCTCCTCTGACCGATCCTTTCTCAGATGCGGCAGGCACGGTGCGAGATTTGAGATCGACACTGGGCTATGCATCGAGGGTCCCTGCAATGGACAAGCGCTTGAGCCTGTCGCGCTCGCCATCATCGACGGTGACGTGTGCCTGTGCGGCGTCAGGCTGTTGGAGGACGATCGGTTTTACGACCCGTCTGAGGACACCGACGAAATCATGGATATTACGATCCATCCCGATTAACAGGCGTATCACTTGGCCGTTGCTCAAGTCGCCTCGGGCGCATCGCCGAATAGAGCCATCGTACTCATCAGTCCTGGCGCGGACCCGCGTCAATGCGTTGAACTGAATGGCAAAACGGGTCAGGCCGCTGGATTCCGAACAGCAACCGCGATCTTCGCGACACCAACGAGGTGCCCTGGCGCTAGCTCACCAAATGGAGCCAGTAAGGCCATTGCTGCCGGGGGATAGAATCTTCGCGAAGGAAATGCCCTCGGCGGTTATAAGTTCGCCGAGGCCACCGTCTGGGCTGGGTGAAATGGGGGGGACCCAGACTGACAGGACCGTTTGGTCTGGAGGAATGACGATCCTGTGTCGCGATTCTTGGGCGACCTCTGAAGCGGTCGTAGCAATTGCAATGCCAAGCCTCCGTTCATGCGATGCCCTTAGCGAGTGCCGCCACCACGGTCAGCCGACGGCGACGGCCAAGGTCGAATGCATTAACGGGCACGTGCGCGTGCTGCGGACGAACTGCGAAAGGCTGAAGCGGGAGAGTGTCACACGCGATGCGACATTTGTCATGCATCACACAGAGGACGACATTGTCGCAAGCCCGGCATAATTGTCAGTCGCGCCGGAGCGGAGAATGAGATCGTTGCAGAAACGAGCGCTACGCATCTGGTGCGGAACTTGCTTGGAGAAGGCAGATGGTTGCGTAAGTGATGCGGAGAAAGAAGATCACGACGCTGAAGTTGATCATGGCGGTTGTTTCAGATGGCAAGCATCTGTCGCTGATCGTCAGCGATAATCATCATTATGTCGCCCGCTCATTTCGCCTGCTTTCGCAAGCTCGAGTGGGAATTAGTAGGGATCAATTGGTCAATGGGACGTTCGACTGAAGAGAAGATTGTTGGGGCGGATGCGCCCGGATATTGTCTCTTTTCATCTGATGGAGCCCGTTGATTGCAGGATAGGCGCATGAACGCAGAAACCGAATTCGAGCTTCCTCAACTTTATAGGCATCACGTCTTTGCCTGCCACACGCAGCGTCCACCGGATCATCCGCACGGCAGCTGCGGCGCTTCTGGGGCGCAGGCCCTCTGGGATCGGATGGGTAAGGCAATCGAAGCCCAAGGCCTCGCCGATGTCGGTTTCACGGTGGCGGGATGCCTTGGCTTTTGTAACTCCGGTCCCTTGATGGTCGTTTATCCAGACGGGGTCTGGTATCGCGCGACTAAGCCAGAAGACGTTGATGAAATCGTAGACTCCCATCTCAAGCAGGGCAAACGTGTCGACCGCCTCGTGATGGTACTGAAGCGAAGCTAAAGGCTCCGCTTTAGCGCCGCTTGCCCTGGTGTCATCAATATGGACAGCTTATCCGCCCAGCAGCTGGCATCTCGGCATGTCTCACGATGACCGGGCGCCCTAACGCTTCCAGTACGTCGCGACTACTGATTTGTATGGCCCTGGATCCGGACCATCCAGTGAGAAGGAAGCCTCGACCTGAGTCCTGCTTATGATCGGGGCCGATGAGCCCTGAGCTCAAGTCTCTTGCGAGCACGGTCGTTCTCACACGGGGGCGTACCCGCCTTGAATTCTCGGCTCCGATAAGCAGGGGGCCGCTTCTGCTATCGCCGAGAAAGATGAGCATGATCGTTTTGATCGCTACTGGCTCGGTCTGCGCGTGCTCCGTCACTTACCGCCACATCCGTGGCTCATAGCGAGAGCAATACCGCGAATGGTTCCCGCCTCCGGCGAGACGACGTGTCCTTTACACATCATCTCGCTCGCCGTCGCACTGCACTAAAGCGGGGAGACGCGCCCGACGACTCGGCGCGCCCGAGAAGTTCACTGAAGCGTGTTTCTAGCTTCAGAACTTGTAAGTGATGCCGCCGCTGACGAGCCATGGGTCGATATTGGCGCGGCCGGTGACAGCAATCGCATTGTTTACGGTCGCCGAATAATCCGGCCGCAACCACAACTTCTTCACGTCGAAGTTGAGGCCCCAATGGCGGTCAAGCATATAATCGAAGCCGAATTGGACCGCGGCGCCGAACTGGTTGCCGATGTGCAAATCCGTCACCGCAAGGCCGGCGAGCGACGTATTGGCTGCCGATTGGTTGAAAAATACGGTGTAGTTGATGCCCGCGCCTATGTAGGGCTTGAACGGGCCGAAATCGGTGAAGTGATATTGCAGAGTCAGGGTTGGCGGCAACAGCCAAACTTTGCCGATATCTAGGCCATTTAGCGTGCCGGTGCCACTAATGTGGTGACGGGCCACGCCGAGAATGAGTTCGGCGGCGATGTTATTTGTGAAGAAATAGGTGATATCGAGCTCCGGTACGACTTGGTCGCTGATCGATAGTCCGGAGGCGGGCGAGGACAGTGCCGGCGCCCCGGAGACATTGACGGAGCTTCCGGCGGTATCCGGCAAAACGCCAAGCACGCGCAGGCGGATCATCCACGGATTGAAGGGCTCGATTTGGGGTGCTTTGTAGTAGATCGGGGCCCGCGCCAGGTCCGCGGCCTGTACCGAGACGCTGGCCGACGGACTCGCGAGCGCAAGCAGCGATGCCGTTGTCAGAATTGCCTTTGTCCTCATCGAATTCTCCATTCCAAAGTTCGCACGAAGAGTCGCGCGAGGTCTCTGTCACACAGGGGGGCGGCGAAGGATTTGATGCTGATCAAAATGGCGGCGGACGTAGCGCAATCATGCAGCCGCGTTGCATAAGGATCACGGCCACGGAGCTTCGCAGTCTCTGTCCGGATCGTTATTCAGTTCAATGTCCTGTCTGAGCCGAATCTATTCAATAAACCGCGTATCGGCTTAACGCTCTGATCAAATCCAGGCAGGAATCATGCGCGACAAACGCGGTCGAACTGCGGCGCTTTCACACACCGCACGCGACGGAAAGGGTCGTATAAAAAACCGAGCAATCTGAGCGCCGCTGGTTACGAGGAGTCACGCACGCCGGCGTTCTCAGCGAACGTGCCGTCCGCCATTCTGAAAAGGGCGGAAGTGGGAGGATCGTTGTTCGCGTTGGTTGGCGGCATGGTAGTATGATCGATCGTATCCTCACATCTAAGGACAGCGCGTGCCCTGTTGTTCGTGGGAGCATCCCTCAAGATCATCTTGCGTGTCCCGGCCGAGCAGCGACAGAACGGGTTCATGATCGAAGCCGGCGCATCTTGCACCGTCGACGTTAATCAGCGGTCGTCTGATCAGGAGCGGATCTGCCAGCATCAACGCGAGTGCACTCGCTGCGTCGATTGTGTCAGGATTAATTTCCCCCGACTTGATACGAGGCGCGGCTCGGTTGAACCAGGATGCGATCGGCATACTGCGGAAGAAGCGTCGCAATTCCTCCGCAGCCCACGGCTCCTTCAATATATCTTTGGCTATCACGTCATGGCCCGCGGCCTTCAGCGCCAGCATCTGACGCGCATTGGCAACGCAGCCCGGCTTCTGATAAAAGAGGATCTTCGCCATGGTATACCTATGTGGGTACGCTGAGCTGAACGATCGGCGGCGATTCCGCTACGTCCGAGAGCGCATTTGACACTCTTGCGCACCATCACACGTCAGCGGCTTAAGCACCGTACCACGCGTACGCCGGCCTTAATGCCATCGACGGCCGTGATCTCCTAGGGTTGTTCGCAAACGAGCAAGATCCGAACAATCTAAGAAATTGAGCCGCTAACTCATCAACGAGCATCGGCCTCTTATGTCTCACAAACGAAGCGCGGAGCAGGACCTCAGTTCGCTTCGATCCGCAGGCGGCCCTGTAAGGCGTTTCTTGCTGCCTTTAAACTCATGCGCGTCGATCTGATCAGCTGGATCAAGTTGGGGGTTCGGCCGCACAATTGATCGCGTCATCCTCGACCACGAACCCTATCGCCGTGCCACTTGCCTTAGAGGTTTTGACCTCGACCTGGATCTCACTCGCCGCAAATTGCCGACCACCGGCTTGCAAGAACAGGAGCAAGTCCCGTTCCATAGAGGGCATTGGATCAGGTCATGCCAAGCTGCCGTTTTTCGGTTGATGGGTGTGGCCGTTGTTCGTTTTCTAACATCCGCGAAGATCCTGTCCGGTCCAAACGCCCTGGGGCTACTCAACGGACGGTTGGTTTTTTAGAACGCAATCAGACGCTTAATGAGCGCGGACAGCGTTGGCATGGCGGTTGCTATTAAGCGGCAGCAACACTGAGTGAGGGCTGAGTGCACGCCGACGCGTAAGACGAGCGATGCGCTCCTTCCCTTGAACCCGTGTGCCCCGTTTCTGAAAGAGAAACAAGCTCGCGTGTAGGAAGCACGCAACTTTTTGGCAAATCGGTTGATGGAGAACAACATGTCTTCACTGAGACAAATCGCGTTCTACGGAAAGGGCGGCATCGGCAAGTCGACCACTTCCCAGAACACATTGGCGGCACTGGCCGAAATGGGCCAGAAAATCCTGATCGTGGGATGCGATCCTAAGGCGGACTCGACCCGCCTGATCTTGCACGCCAAGGCGCAGGACACGATTTTGAGCCTTGCAGCGAGCGCCGGCAGCGTGGAGGACCTCGAACTCGAGGATGTGATGAAGGTCGGCTACAAGGACATCCGCTGCGTGGAGTCCGGTGGTCCTGAGCCGGGTGTCGGCTGCGCCGGCCGCGGCGTCATCACCTCGATCAATTTTCTGGAGGAGAACGGCGCCTATGAGAACATTGACTATGTCTCCTACGACGTGCTCGGCGACGTCGTTTGCGGTGGCTTCGCGATGCCAATCCGCGAGAACAAGGCGCAGGAAATCTATATCGTGATGTCTGGTGAAATGATGGCGATGTATGCCGCAAACAACATCTCCAAGGGCATCCTGAAATACGCCAACTCGGGCGGAGTGCGGCTGGGTGGCCTGGTCTGTAACGAGCGGCAGACCGATAAGGAACTGGAACTGGCGGAGGCGCTGGCCAAGAAACTAGGCACTCAGCTGATCTACTTCGTGCCGCGCGACAATGTGGTGCAGCATGCCGAGCTGCGGCGCATGACGGTGCTGGAGTATGCGCCCGAGTCGCAGCAGGCCGATCACTATCGCAATCTTGCGACCAAGGTTCACAACAATGGCGGCAAAGGCATCATTCCGACCCCGATCTCCATGGACGAGCTCGAGGACATGCTGATGGAGCATGGCATAATGACGCCCGTCGACGAATCCATCATCGGCAAGACCGCCGCCGAACTCGCGGTCTCATAAGGTCGCGGGTCGCGGCCTTGTGAAGGCGCGCGACGGATGCCGGTCTCCCCCACAGCCCCCATCCGGGGAGACCGGCATTCTGACGATCACCCGACCAGCCAGAATGGGCCGGGGCAAACGTTGTGGGAACCCAAAAACATCATGCCCGAAGCACGCTTCCTTCCGTTTATGGCTGCTTGCGCCGTCGATGCGAGCCGCGAGGTGCAGAGAGGAATTGCAACCTACCGAGCGCTCACTGGCGTGCCTCCTGAAGATGCCGATATTGCCACTGACAGCAATTTCGATCGCCACGTCCTAGCGTCTATTCTGGCGGCCGCCGCGATGGATGGTGGCCCGCTTCCCGAGAAGGCCGGCCTGTCCGGCCACGAGCTGGCGGGCCTGCTGCAGCACTACTTTCCGTCGGTTGAGGTCAAGATCTCGGAGCAGCTCCTGGCGTTTAAGTGCGATGAGAACGACGAGATCGCAATGGTGCGCGATCTCTTGCTCAAGCAACGCTCGACGGAAGGGCATATCGGGCGCTGGCTGGCCGCGATGATCGCGCGCCGCGCCATTGAGCCAGACCACCTGTGGGAAGATCTCGGATTACGCAATCGCGGCGAACTCTCTCGGCTGCTAAGCCGCCACTTCGCGCCGCTCGCCGCGCGCAATGTCAACAACATGCGCTGGAAGCGCTTCTTCTACCGCTCGCTGTGCGAGGATGAAGGACTAGTGATGTGCACAACGCCCGTTTGCACGCAATGTAACGACTTCAACCTCTGCTTCGGCGAAGAAAGCGGCGAAAGCCGTATGGCCGAGCGCCGGCGCGACTTTCTGTTGCAGGCGGCTGGCTCGATCGTCGGCGGCGACTGGCCCATCTGAGTTGCCACAAGAATCCGCGATCGCCGATCCGTCTGAGAAGACCATGCCGGTTCGCAGGAGGCGGAGGGCGCGGCTGATGCCGTTTCGATGCGAGCGCGACCAGGTGTCCAAGGCGGTGCCGGTCTCGAAGTGCTCGACAATTCTGACATCCGGCGCGCCGCGGGCGCACTAACGTTCGAGCTCGGCGTGGCAAGAGGCAGGATGAGGCGTCCGACTTCATGAGTAGTGTCGCGTTTGCGACAATTCCGGAAGGAGGATGAGAAAGGAAGCTTAGCTTC
Organism: Bradyrhizobium oropedii; assembly: GCF_020889685.1. Classification (GTDB taxonomy): domain Bacteria; phylum Pseudomonadota; class Alphaproteobacteria; order Rhizobiales; family Xanthobacteraceae; genus Bradyrhizobium; species Bradyrhizobium oropedii. The sequence goes on along the minus strand of NZ_JACMYO010000040.1, from coordinate 34,152 downwards.
TTCAATGCGTTGCCAGGGATGGCGGGCTGGCATGCGGGTTGCTGAAGCGCATGGATCAAAAGCAATGAGGAGCCCTTTCGTGATGACCGCCACCACCACCGCCAAACCGTCTTGGCCCGAGCAGGCGCGCCCCAAGCCGATCGTGCTCAACGACACGACGCTACGCGACGGCGAGCAGGCGCCCGGCGTTGCGTTCACCACAGAGGAAAAGCTGGCGATCGCGCAGGCGCTGGCACGGGCCGGCGTGACGGAGATCGAGGCGGGAACGCCCGCGATGGGCAACGAGGAGGTCGCCGCCATCCGCGTCATTGTCGAAGCGGAGCTTCCGCTGACCACCATCGCCTGGTGCCGGATGCGGGAAGCAGACATCGACGCGGCGATCGAAGCGAAGGTGTCCATGGTCAATATGTCGATCCCGAGTTCCGATGTGCAGATTGCGGCCAAGCTTGGCGGCCGTCGCGATTTGGCGCTGGAGCAGGTCAAGCGAGTGGTAGGTTACGCCCGTGAGCGGGGACTTGATGTCGCCGTCGGTGGCGAGGACTCCTCCCGCGCCGACATCGATTTTCTCATCAGACTGATAGCAGCAGCAAAAGCGGCGGGAGCGCGTAGATTTCGTATTGCCGATACGCTCGGCGTGCTCGACCCGGACACAACCTTCGCGCTGGTCGGAAATTTGCGTGCGACCACGGATCTCGAACTCGAGTTTCACGGTCACGATGATCTTGGTCTTGCAACCGCCAATACGCTCTCCGCCATCAAGGCCGGCGCGAGCCACGCCTCGGTAACCGTTATCGGCCTCGGCGAGCGGGCCGGAAATGCACCGCTCGAGGAAGTCGCGGTCGCGCTCAAGCAGCTCTATAGGTACGAGACCGGCATCATACTGTCGGAGCTCGAGAACGTTGCTGCAGTGGTTGCAGCCGCAGCCGCACGTGCGATTCCTCTGAACAAGGCCATCGTCGGAGAACATGTGTTTACGCACGAATCGGGCATTCATGTGGATGGCCTTTTAAAGGATCAACGCACCTACCAGTCGCTTGATCCCGTTCTACTTGGACGCCGCAACCGCTTTGTGATCGGCAAGCATTCCGGGCTGTCGGCGATCACTGCGTTGCTCAATGAATTGCAGCTCGTCGCCAGCGCCGATCAGGCCAGACAGATCCTATCGCAAGTCCGCAAGCATGCCATCGAGCACAAGCTGCCGGTCGAGCGCGAAACGGTGGCGACGATCTGGCGCGATGTGTGCGGATGCTTGGCGACCCACCCCGCGTGAAGAAAGTGCCCAGCAACGTCTGGGGAGACCATTCAAAAACCAAGCGCGCGAGGACGGAATCGTTGATCGGCGGCAACGATGGCCTGCCTCCGCATGGTTGCGCGACGTGAAGGCCGCAGCAGGATCACCGGACGCTGCTCCATTTCGCCGACCGTCCACCCGCTGATTCAAAGGAGATTTTTCGATGAGTAACTCGCACCCAGCAGCCAGTATCCTGGATCGGCTCAGCAAGGCTTCGTCGGCGGAAGAGTTTTTTTCACTGCTGGGCGTCAAGTACGACCCCAGGATCGTCGATGTCGCGCGCCTTCACATCCTAAAGCGCATGGGACAATATTTTGCCAATGAGCAATTCGCCGGTGTCGCAGAGCCGGACATCAGAGCTCGTTGCAAAGCGATGCTGGAGCAGGCCTATGCCGACTTCGTGGCATCGTCGCCAATCGAGCAGCGGGTGTTTAAGGTTCTGAAGGATGCCGTCACAGACCGTGGCAAGCCGGCGGCCTTTGTCCCATTGAGCGAGCTGAAGTGATCTTACGCTGACGGATCCTCGTGCAGGCTTCGTCTTCTTCCATCAACTCTCTCCGCCAGGACTCGCGCGGCGCTGTCGTATTCCCGACCCATGTCCGAACTGGTCGTGTCCTGGGATTAGCAGCCGTTCCAAGTGTCTCACAAGTTATTGGTCTCGCCTGATTTACTTGGTTCTTGCAACTGGTACGACACTTGCTGTTGTCGTGTCGATCCGGTCCTGTGCAGACAAATGGTAGCCGTCCGAAATGAGATTTGAAGGAAGACCTTTTACGTTACGTCTACTGCCTGCCGAGTTGCGCGGCATCATCTCGTGGCTCACGCTCGCGCAGTGCCATCCGAGATGGCTTTTGATTCGATTAAAGCCACTATCGAGCCCGCGAGGGCGGCCAACGGGTAAGTCGCCCGTCCGCGCTTCACTTGGGAAGCGTATGCACATCTTCGTCCGCATCAGGCGGGCGCCCGCTTGTGCGCGAATCTACATTTATCCCAGGGCTGATAGCAACATGCGCCAGAAAGAGCGGACAACGTCGGCCCACGCGAGTCATCAGCGCTGGCGGCCGAGCACTCATCGCATGATAGCGCGGTGGCAAGATCACCCGGGGCGTTACAGCCGATGTGGAGCGCTAAACCGAAAGCGAGGTGCTGCTCTTGCGAAGCAAGTGGAGCCGCGTACTCAAGCATGGAGAGGGTCAACGAGGGTGATCGCAGCGGCCTGGCCGCCTCGCTGGCGCTTGTCGAACGGAGCGCGCAGGAAGCGTGTCTCCGGCCCCTCTCGCTCTGTGCGTTCGCCCGGGGCGACGCCTCTCGTTGTGCGGTCGGGCCACACCGAGCAGGCGGGACCACCGAGCAGCTGGCCATCTGCTGAGCAAAAGTGATCTTCAGCCAACCGAAGTGGAAACCAATCCTGCGGCGCGGGCGCGCGCACTATTGAGGGGAATTTAAAACATGAGCAATGTCACCAAAACGGCCGCGCCGGCGGCGGCCGGCCGCGCCGCGGCCAAAAAGGAACTGCCGGAGCACTTTAAGGCCTACAAGCATGTCTGGGTTTTCGTCGAGCAGGAGCGTGGCCAGGTGCATCCGGTCTCCTGGGAGCTCATGGGGGCGGGGCGCAGACTTGCCGACAGGCTGAAGGTGAACCTCGCCGCGGTCGTTATCGGTCCGGAGGGGCAGCCGACGCGTAACGCCGCACTTGAATCCTTTTGCTATGGCGCCGATCTGGCCTATCTCGTGAGCGATAATGTTTTGTCGGATTACCGAAATGAATCCTATACCAAAGCGCTAACCGAACTCGTCAACACCTACAAGCCTGAAATCCTGCTGCTGGGCGCGACGACACTCGGTCGCGATCTTGCAGGTTCGGTGGCGACCACCTTGTCGACGGGGCTCACCGCCGACTGCACAGCGCTCGACGTCGACGCCGATGGGTCGCTTGCGGCGACGCGTCCGACCTTTGGCGGCTCGCTGCTGTGCACGATTTATACTTTGAACTACCGTCCGCAGATGGCAACCGTCCGGCCGCGCGTCATGCCGATGCCGGAGCGTGTCGTACGCGACGCCGCTCGTATCATCATCCATCCGCTTGGCCTTGTCGAAGACGATATCGTCACGAAAGTGCTGACGTTCATTCCCGATCGCGATTCCGAAACGTCAAATCTGGCTTATGCCGATGTCGTCGTCGCCGGCGGCTTGGGACTGGGATCGCCCGAGAATTTTCGGCTGGTGCGCGAGCTAGCAACTCTTCTTGGCGCCGAGTACGGTTGCTCGCGTCCTCTGGTGCAAAAAGGATGGGTGACGTCTGACCGGCAGATCGGCCAGACCGGCAAGACTATCCGGCCAAAGCTCTATATTGCCGCCGGTATTTCCGGCGCAATCCAGCACAGGGTCGGCGTGGAGGGGGCGGACCTGATCGTCGCGATCAATACCGACAAGGACGCGCCGATCTTCGACTTCGCTCATGTCGCGATCGTCAGTGATGCCATGCAGCTGCTCCCGTCGCTGACGGCCGCATTTCGTGCCAGGCTCTTGCCGCATTCGCGCGCCCAGCTGGCGGTCTAGAGGAGATGATGTGATGATTGAAGAGAGGTTCGATGCGATCGTAGTCGGAGCCGGTATGGCCGGCAACGCGGCGGCGTTGACAATGGCCAAGCACGGCATGAATGTGCTGCAGCTCGAGCGGGGCGAATATTCCGGATCGAAGAATGTGCAGGGCGCGATCCTCTATGCCGACATGATGGAAAAGCTGATCCCCGAGTTTCGCGAGGAGGCGCCGCTCGAACGCCATCTGGTCGAACAACGGTTCTGGATGATGGACGATCGCTCCCATGTCGGCATGCACTACCGCTCGGATGACTTCAACGAGGAGCGGCCGAACCGATACACGATCATACGCGCGCAGTTTGACAAATGGTTCTCCTCGAAGGTGCGGGAGGCCGGCGCGACGGTGCTGTGCGAGACGACAGTCACGGAGCTCGTACGGGACCACCACGAGAGGATCGTCGGAGTTCGTACGGATCGCCGCGACGGCGAAATACACGCCGACGTCGTCGTGCTGGCCGAGGGGGTCAATGGTCTCCTCGGGACACGGGCGGGGCTGCGCCCGCGGCCGACACCCGATAATGTCGCGCTCGCAGTGAAGGAAATGCACTTTTTGCCTCGCGAGACGATCGAGGCGCGTTTCAATCTTAAGGGCGACGAAGGCGTCGTGATCGAGGCTGCCGGTACCATTTCCCGCGGCATGACCGGAATGGGTTTCATCTATGCCAACAAGGAGTGCATTTCGCTCGGCATCGGCTGCCTCGTCGCCGATTTCCAGCGAACCGGCCAGACACCCTACGGCATGCTCGATCATTTCAAGCAGCATCCGTCCGTGGCGCCGCTGATAGCAGGTTCCGAAGTCAAGGAATATGCGGCGCATCTCATTCCTGAAGGCGGGTACAAAGCAATCCCGCAGCTCTACGGTGATGGTTGGGTGGTGGTGGGGGATGCGGCACAGCTCAACAATGCCATTCATCGCGAAGGCTCCAATCTTGCGATGACCTCAGGCCGCATCGCGGCCGAAGCGATCGCCCAGGTCAAATCGCGCCGGGAGCCGATGACCGCAAAAAATCTGTTGCTCTACAAGGAGATGCTGGACGAGTCCTTCGTCATCAAAGACCTCAAGAAGTACAAAGACATGCCGACGCTGATGCACACCCATTCGCAAAACTTCTTTCTTACCTATCCGCAGCTTATCTCCAAGGCGCTTCAGAACTTTGTACGCGTCGACGGTACGCCGAAGGTTGAGAAGGAGAAGGCGACCCTGAAATCCTTCGTCAAGGCGCGGTCATGGACAGGTCTGTTCGGAGATGCGTGCCGTTTTGCCAGGGCCTGGCGCTGACCGGCAACGGTGTGAAATCGAGCAATGGAAGGTCAAAGAATGAATGTCGAGCCCTCAGTGCGCGTCGAAGACAAGCTGTACTACAACCGCTATCTTGTCGATGTCGGTCGCCCTCACGTCACCGTGCGCGCGCACACGACGCCGTCGCCGCAGCTACTCGCGCTTTTGAAAGCCTGCCCTGCGCGATGCTACGAACTCAACGACAACGGCCAAGTTGAGATAACCGTCGACGGCTGCATCGAGTGCGGCACCTGCCGCGTGATCGCTGAACCCACCGGCGACATCAAATGGAGCCATCCGCGCGGTGGGTACGGCGTGCTGTTCAAGTTTGGGTGAGAGTGCAACGAAAGGCCGCGGTGAGATCGCCATCACAAGGAGGATCTCACCGCCTTTGTGGCGCATTCTGGCTCGTCTGCACTTAAGGTGAAATTCAAACGAGGCAACCGAGGGGACGCCCGCAAGACTCAGCTTGAGGATATCATTCGCTTGGGATGCCGAGGATTGGTCGTGCCGCAACGGAGTGGCGCCATAAGCGGTGTCGATCCGACGGCGCAAAGGAAATCAGCCCGTCGGCTTGGACGGGGCGCGCCCGGCGGCCTCGATCGCAACCGCCACTGATTGCACAATCGCAGCAAAGCGCACAGCAGTCTGGATCACTCCGGAACTGACGCCCTCAGCCCGCAGCGTCTTCTCGTGCGCTTCGATACAGGCACCGCAGCCATTTATGGCCGAGACCGCCAGCGACCACAGCTCGAAATCGGACTTATCCACGCCAGGATTGCCGATCACGTTCATGCGCAATCGTGGCGGCATGGTCTTATATTCCGGGTCGGACGCGAGGTGAACGAATCGGTAGTAGACATTGTTCATCGCCATCACAGAGGCTGCGGATTTCGCTGCGGCGATCGCCACGGGCGTCATCACGGCTGCTGCTGCCGCTTCGATCACGGCAATCAGGGCTGAATTGCGAGTGGCAATCGCGCTCGCCAGCAGCAGGCCGTATTGTCGCTGCTGCGACAGCGTATCATCGGCCAGCAAGGACGCCAGGTTAAGTCTGACGTCCTTGGCGAAATCGGGAATCGTCTCATTCAACTGCTCAATCGATGACATGCTGCCTCACGCAACCTTCAGGGTTTCGCCGCCGACTTCGCGGTTGCAGGGACAGAGTTCGTCGGTTTGCAGTGCGTCCAGAACGCGGAGCGTGTCCTTGGGGCTACGCCCGACATTGAGATTGGTCGCATAGACGTGTTGGATTGTGTTGCCGGGGTCGACGATAAAGGTGTAGCGATAGGCAACGCCCTCGGGCGAACGTACGCCGAGGCCATCGACTAAGGTTCCCTTTGTGTCGGCAAACTGCCAAATCGGCAGGTTGTGCAGGTCTGCATGCGAGCGCCGCCAGGCGAGCTTGCAGAACTCATTGTCAGTCGAGCCACCCAGTACCACAGCATCGCGATCAGCGAATTCCTTGGATAGCCGGCCGAACTCGACGATCTCGGTCGGACAGACGAAGGTAAAATCCTTGGGGTAGAAAAAGATGATCTTCCATTTTTCTGGGAAGCTCGTTTCGGTGAGCGTCTCGAACGCGCTGTGTCCTTCTTGTTCCTGCGCCTGAAAGCCGGGCTTCACGCCTGTGATTTCGAACGGCGGCAACTGACTTCCAATTCCGAGCATGCTGACCTCACAAGTTTGCTTTGCCTAAGTTGTGCAGTCACCGGTGAAGCAAGCTACATGCCATCCGTTCTCAAGATCGGATTGTCGCAACTAAGCTAACGAGCGGCTTGGCTGCAGGCATTGATCTTGAGATCTGATGTCTATCACATCCACCTCCAATCATGCGGCTTGGATACCCGATGCTCTTGAAGCGCTGTTGAAAAACGGGCACTTGCCGACCAAGAATGGACCCTTGGCGCCCTCGCAGAGCATCATGGTAACTCACGGTGTGAAACGGACGCCGAAGCTAAGGCTCTTTCGTAGCCTGCGAAAGAAGCCGGGCCGGCGATTTCGGAGGCAACGTCCCTGATATTCTCGCAGCCGTCATCAAGCTGTCTGGCATCATCGTCCCCAAATAGCCTCAGCTGGGACTGTAGGCACGGCTGCGCGCCAGGCGCGTGGAGATGTCGCGCCACCATTTCTCCACAGCTAAAGGATCGCAAAGCAGCAGCGTGCCAACATCACCAGTAAAAGTTCGCCAGTCGGCAAGACATTTCCTTGGAACGGCTGTCAGAAGTGGCACACCCCGGGTGATCGCGTTAACGAGTTCAGCGCGCAGGCCGCGGCCAACCGCTTCTTGTTTGGCGAATTTGCTGATCACGAGGAGATCGAGTTTGTCGCGAAGCGCCCGGGAAACGATAGCGGCGGCCTCGGCCAGTCCATGCACATCGAGCCGACAGGACGTAGCTCCGCTACCGAGTGGCTGGGAAATCGAGATCTCTTGCCCAGTTGCAACGTCGACTGCGAGCATGGAGTGCGGGCCGTTTGCGTCCTTCAAGTGTCGCTGCACGATGCCACCGACGTGCACGCCTTGCCGCGCGAGATCCTGGGCGAAATCGGCAAGCAGCTTATCGACGTCATCTTTTGGCTGGTAGAAAATTGCCGCCACATCATTTGGATCGATATCATCAAGATGGTCGATCATGGCCGTGCCCCAATTTCTGTTCGCTTCTCGTGTCGGCGCCTAGCTGTCGAACGTCTCGTACTGGTGTGGATGGCGTTGTGAGCAATCGTTCGGGGTGCGCGACCGGCAAGGCCCGGGCGACCTCGGCGAACACGTCCGTTCCATTGCCAAGCCCTAGCTCATCAAAGGAACGGCGCGTGATGCGGGCCAAAAGCGGCACGCCCGAACGGCCAGTTTCGAGAGCGAGAACCAAGGTGACATGAGCTTCGTCGAACGGCAGAGAGGCTTTGATGCGTGCCGGAAAAACATTGAGGATCGAGCTCGCGCGCGGTGGTTCGCGCGCAATGCTGACATCGCCGGCTGCGATGCGCAGCCGTAGCTGCGCGCCTGGTCTGAGCGGTGCTCCAGGTATCAACAGACGCGCCCCCTTGAGGCGGAGGATGATCAGCCCATAGCGCCCGTCATAGCCGCCGACTACGGTGTCGACGCAGACAGCCGCGTCGCCTCGAGCAGCAAGCGCTGGATCGCTCTGGACGACATGCAGCGGCCCAGCCGCGGTCACAATGCCATCTTTCATCATGACGAGATGGTCGGCAAAGCGCTCGATGTCAGCCATGTCGTGGCAGATATAGATCATCGGCAACGTGAGCTCGTCACGCATGCGCTCGATAAACGGCAGAATCTCTCGCTTGGCGGCCCGGTCGAGCACAATGAGCGGGTCGTCCAGCAGAAGTAGCCGAGGTTGGGACAACAGCGCGCTGCCAAGGGCAAGTCGCTGTCGCTCGGCGCCAGAAAGATATGACGGCGCACGGTCAAGCAGCGGTGCCAGGTCGAGCAAGTCGACGACGCCATCAAGGTCAATCAGTGACACGTTCGATTTTGACGCGTTGTACAGAAGGGTGCGCCTGACGGACAAATGAGAGAAAAGAATTGGTCGCTGGAATACATATGCGACAGGACGCAGATGAGGCGGCCGAAACGTCGTTTCGTCCTGCCAAATTTCACCATCGACGCCGCAGAATCCACTCGGCAGACGCTGGATGCCGGCAATGCAGCGCGCGAGTGTCGTCTTGCCGCACCCTGGAGGACCGAAGACGGCCGTGACACCTTTGGCTGGGGCGCTGAATTGCGCATCCAGCGGGATCCCCGCGATAGCGCCGTTGAAGGCGACTTCTATATAGCCCGGTTTTGCTTCTCTCACGTGCCCGCGCCTATGCTGCATCTTTCCATCAAATCACGACGAGAATGATGATCGCAAAGGCGATGATCACCATGCCGCCCACAATCCAGTCTGTTTCGCTCCAGCGCGGCGTTTCCGCCTCGAGGAGGCCAAAAGGTGCGGCGGCAGCATTGCAGATCGACGGTGTTACGACGGCCGGCATCTTGAGCATCTCCCTGTCATCGAGGATCGTTGCAATCGAACGCTGCCGGAAGCGCTTACCGATCACACATGCAAGGCGGGCGTCCGGTATCGCGGAATCCTCAGCCAGCTTGGCCGGATTCAGTTCGTCCGCCGGCTGGACTGGCGCGGCTTGCGTCGTTTGGCTGTAGACGCGTCGGCTATCCCCAGAGCTTGAGACCGCCTCATGGCAGGCGATTTGCTCGAACGGCGCCACAACGCTGGTGGCCGATGTGAAGTGTGCGCCGACGCCAGTATTCATGCCTTCTGCGACTTCAGGTGCAAGCAGCATCAAAGCCAGGTCGAATAGAATCAATCGAAAAAGCCTCATTGGGACTCCGAAGATGGTCCGCCGCGGTCGCTTTACTCGCGGTAGCTCCTTGCTCCTCACCAGCAATCTGCGTGCCGGTTAATAGCATGGTGCGGGGAAGGCTTCGTTCATGGTGATGCTCGTATGGGTCCCCACCCCGCGTGTGGAATCGCCTCATCGTGTCGTCGAGTTTCAGACGTCCGCGTCGCGAACCGGCCATCCAGGCGGGACGGGATGAAAGCTGAAGACGATACTGTCGGCTCTTGCAGCGAGAATGGGTTGGAGAGGCCACGACTATGACGTTCGCCCCTCATGCAGAGGTCGGCACTAGGATTTGTCGTCCGGCTGTTCTGCGCCGACGAAAGGGGGCTCTCATTGGCCTCATTTGGCCACTTAGCTAGAAGTTTAGTTATCTCTTGGACGGACATTTCAAGGATGCGCGTTATCGTAAACTCATGAGCATCACGATCTAGCCCTCGTCCACAGCCTTCGCGATCTTCCTTGCAGTTCTGAGGGCGCACTCAATGCGAATTCACAATTGATCTCCTGATCTCATCACCAGCACGCTGGCGGTTTCGCCTGCGAACAATCGCTTGCGCCAGCTACCTGGACCGCTCTCGCGTCCTGATACGGGCGCACATAGGAGAGGCCATGACTATCGCCCCAGTGCGCATCAGCGCACCGCAGTCGCCGTATCGAGATTGCGACATCGCAGTCTTGGACGAAGCGGACCCGACGGCGCCGGCAGGGTCATCTGCACTGATGTCGACACGGGCTTGATCGTCGGCAGCCCGTCAATTGCGCCGGACCGCCGGGACAGTCAACAAAGTGTCAACGCAGACGAGGTCATCCATCTGATCGGCGGCACCTACCGCCTGGCGTCGATAGCCGTCGAGATCGGGGCGCGCGATCTGGCGAGGCAGAGCCGTCGGGTATCTGATGAACTGCGGCTACGCCGGCGTTTGTGGCGAAGAAAGAGGCGCGCGTCGCGTTGTTAGCTCTCACGGCGCATCCATTTTGAACATGCGGTGCTCGCTCGCGGACTGGCTCGCAGCAGTGCGGTGCCGCGCTAGAGGAGCTGGACCGTTGATTTATCGGCTCGAACCTTTGGGATCAAGCGACCGTCCCACACGCGACAATCACTACCCTGAAGGTCTACGATTCGAACCTATGGGCAAGTCGTAAAGCTGCCGGTCCCGCAATTTCGAGCGTGCAGGCTTGCAACCTAGGTCGGACACCCAACAAAAAGAACAGCGTCGACGCAATTCGTCCCGTGATCGACGCGACGCGATCATTTGCCCTTGCGAAGCCTTCAACAATTGCGTTGCGCTCCAGCGTAGCCGAGCAGCTATCGGCCAGCGTTGGATCACGTTCCGTCCGCGCTGCCGCCGGTGAAACGTGTAATTGTCGAGCAGCTCTCCTTACTGTCTCCCATCAAGATGCGGATATTCCCATCTTGGAGCGTATTGGCACTTGTTCGACGAGCAAAAGTGCTTGAATCGATCGTAGCGTCAGGTTGTAGGCAGTGCCAAGCAGGATCAATCGCCTTCAGAACTGTCACGTTGGGAACTAGCGTCGCGAATGTAGACCTAAACACAGTCCCTAAAATGGGCTGCGCCCGCTGCAAATGCAGCCAGCCTGTGTTGTGCGTTGGTCTTGGCAGCAAGGTCTGGCGCGCGATGCAACGATGATTCCGGAAGTATTGAAACAAAGACGCCCGAATCGGCAGTGACACGACCGCTCCTGCCGATGCGGCTACCTGCTTTCCTAAATAGATGATACTCGCGGGGCAAAGAACAATAGTGAAGGGTATGCAGCTTAAGAGAGGTTTGTTCAGGCAAAAGCGACGAACGGGTTGGACTTACCGTGCGCCTCGCGATGTAACCGCCCTTGTTGTGATTGCGATCGCAGCGACGTGGTGCACGGGATACGCTCGGGCGCGAGAACGAAGATCAGAAGAGATATTGACGTCTTGCAGACCAGACGTGATACGCTTCTGTGACCACTTTACAGGGCGTGGCGATGTGGACGCGGCCATGTTTTGTCTGAGGGACAATTTTAAGGACTTGCGTGTCGAATGCCGCCGGGTGATGCCAACCGCGGCGGAGAGAAGGGGCGGGTCGAAAAAACGAGGCGTCAACAACGGTCCGATCCTGCATCGGGAGTGAGACGCCCGAGCGGGGGACTTCTTAAGCAGGAGAAGCTGCTCGCATCAGCCACCGATCGAGTTCCCGAAGGCGCCGGTTGATGCCGTTGCGGCGTTCTCAACGAGCGTTTCAGTGGATTCACTTGGACCGATCGGACTGCTTTTGGTTGAGTTCACCCCAGAACTCAAGACGAGAGGAAATGCGGTCGTCAAGAGCCGTTCAAAGGCGGAAAGCTGTTCAAGCAGACGCTTCTCAACGGCCTCACTCTCCTCGCGAGGCAGTTCGGTCTTAAGCAACCTACGACAGCGCCAAATCTCGTTTCGTATCCATCTGATTTCACTTAATCTATCGTCAATCGAACTCATCGCAGATGCAGGTTCACTTGGGCGTTGGAAGTACGGCGCGTACGCCTCAACATTGCGTAATTGCTCGTTCCGCATTCATGCCGATGGAGTTACGCCTGAAAACGTGCGACTCGCCCCCATTGCCCGGCGGATGTGGCGAGCGGTTCGATGTATTCAAGGCTCTTATCAACCGATATCACCTTAGGCTGGGCGTGCGACCGAAATTTGCTGCGGATCACTGCGAGTTTTCGGCGCCACGATCATGTGAGTTGCGGAATTCCTGCGCTCCACAGGGGTGACCGGCGTGCAGTCATATACGAACTCAGAGCGGCAGCTCACGGGAACGCAGCGATGTTGACCTCCAGCGGCGCATGCGTGTGGTTGCGCGCGATAAGCAGCTGCGCAAGACGGGCCTTCCCGTTTTCTGCAAAAGGCGGCCCTTGAGTTTCAATCTAGATTTCTGCCGAGTTTCGAGGAAAGCATCCGTGCCGGGAGGTCGTGGGGCTATGCCACGGCATGCAATGCGGTGAGCCGAAAGGCCGGAGGTCAGGCCGGCCGGGACGCTTGCGAGAGAATAGCTTCTCGTGTGTCGCTGCTTGATCATGCGCTGATTGGGAAAAAGCGGAATAAGAGCCCTTTCTATATTTGCAGCATCATTCGGTCGGCGCTCCAACAGAGCTGATGTTGCCCAGCGATCACATCAGACCCACATCCGCATCAATGTTGTCCTGGTCCTCAACGTTCATTCCGAGCCCGATACTGCTCAGCGCGTCGTCGGGCGTCCAGACCGCGGACTTCGGGACAATGTAGGTGTGCAGCGTGTTCGCATTGTTGGCGATCGCTCTCGCCCAGTGGTCGCGCGAAACAACCAGTTTGGAGGGATCCTCCACCAGCGACACGAGAAGAGATGATGCTGTCTTGCCGCGCATATGCCAACCAGCCTGAAGCGCCCGGTCCATAGTATATCGCTCCAGAGTATCTCCAACGCAAGAATGATCCCGAGCCGTGTTACGGACATGCGATATAGCGCTCGTGCTTTCTTCCGTGCGCGGCTTGCAATCATTGTCCTGGTTCTGAAAGGGCCGCAGTGTGACATATGACGACCCCGCCAAGTCGTCGAAGACGCGGTCCCGACCGACGCTGTCATCGGGAGCTGCTCGCGGGCGACCAACGTGCTGATTGCTGTTCGGCGAGGCGTCGATCTCGTTTCTGAGCGCTTCAAGCGTGACACCTGTCGGCGTTGCGGCAAGCGGAGCGCGCTGACAAATGATGTGGCTGGATATACGTGTTCGGTTACCGACACGCTGGGCCAGCGGCAGAACAGCTCAGGGCCTGTCGCCGGCCGTTATTCCAAGGAAGATCAGGGGCCGAGCGCGTTTTGAATGGTGATGGCACGGTCGTTGCTAGGGGCATTGGTACTAAGAGGCAACGATAGCTCGCGAAGGCCGATGGCGTTCAGAGACGCAGGACAAGCCATGCTCTCAATCCCGTAGACCGGTGTGCTCTCACAGAGCATCGAGCGTGCGGCAGCTACCCCTACGCGCTCAATAGAGTAATTTCATTGATGGGAGCGGTCGATGATGAGGCAAGGCAGCTTCTGATCGCGCTGCAAAAATGGAGAGTTGAAATGACGGCATCCCCAACCGTATCGGCGAGGCGTCAAACGACCGATGTGGACGCAATGATCGCTGATCTACGGTCATGCGAACTCCCGCACGACGTGGAAGTGTGCGGTATGCTCTTGCACATTCTTCCTGGTGTGCTGTCGCCACGCCTAAGTCATGCTCCCGACGCCTTGATATCGAAGTGGCACATCGAATCTGGAGCAACAGTGTTAGATCTGGGATGCGGATCAGGTGTGTTGGGCTTGGCAGCACTCCGCGCTGGAGCAGAACACCTAGTGGCTCTGGATATTAACCCGCAAGCCGTTCTCAACACAAAGCTAAACATCGAGCGGCTGGGTTATTCCGAGCACGCAGACGTGCGCCTCAGTGACATTTATTCTGCGCTGCAGCCTAAAGAAAAATTCGACCTTATTCTCTTTGCCGCACCGTATTGGAACCGAAAAGCAAAGGACGACCTGGAGCGCTCTTGCTTTGACGAAGATCACAAGGTCATGGCCGCAGCTCTAGGGGGAGCACATATCTGGCTCAATGCCGATGGTCTAATGTATGTCGTCTTTTCGGATCAGGGAGATATTGGGCGCGTCCTGAACTTGATTGATGACAGTAAGCTGCGCGTTAGAAATATGCACATTTTCCGACCATCGATTCATGGAGGGCACATCCGCATCATCTGGGAGCTCACGGTTCGGTGAAGCCGCTTCCGCTCCTGGATCCTCCCAAGCGCCGCTACTGGTCAACCTGTTAAAGTGCCAGTTCAGTGCGAGGTGTGTTCGGATTGGCAGTTCCACAACGAAGGCCGCCGGCCGAGTTAATGGGGCTGCAGAACGAGTTCGTCCGATGCAAGGCAGTCGCAGATCGCACGGCTTATGGGAGCTGACAGCGCCAGCGCCGCCCTATACCGGTCCTCTCGTGGGTGATTTGCAAGCCGATGTCGTTGTGATCGGCGGCGGATATACTGGGCTCTCTGCGGCTATTCACCTCGCGAAGGCAGGCGTGCGCGGTCTCCTGCTGGAGGCATCCGAAATTGGATTCGGTGGTTCCGGGCGCAACGTCGGGCTCGTCAATGCGGGCATGTGGGTTATGTCCGACACGCTCTCAGGTACGCTCGGCCCTCCCTTTGGAGAGCGGCTCATCGAATTACTGGGTGGAGGACCGAAGAGGTTTTGAACTGATCGAGAGACATGGGATCGACTGCGAAGTTGAGCGGGGGACCCTGCATCGCGCGGTCGGCCACCGGGCTTGGAGGAAATCCAGATACGTGCCGAACAGTGGCAGAAACGCGGCGCTCCGGTCGTGGTGCGGAGGAGACGCGCAGAAAGATTGGAGGTGGCAACTATACCGGCGCGCTGCTAGACAAGCGCGCCAGTACAATTCAGCCTCTGGCCTATGCGCGCGGCTTGGCACGCATTGCGCTTGCAGGGGCGCGAGGATATGCACTCAGACTGACGTCCTCAGAGTCGGCGAAATGGGGTTGGACTGGAGGGGCGGCACGGCGATGGGATCCGTATGTACTGAGTGGGTGATCATCGCTACCGACGCCTACGGCAAAAGACCTTGGCTGCAGGTTCAGCGAGAGCAAATTCGCCTACCTTACTTCAATTTGGCCACGCAGTCCTTATCAGATCGTCTCAGGACCTCTATCCTGCCCGAACGGCAAGGAGCATGGGACACCGGCGAGGTCCTTTCCTCGTTTCGCTTCGATCGGTCCGGTCGTCTGGTGTTCGGCAGCGTTGGAGCTCTGGAGGGTATCGCCGCCTTGGTTCACCGTGCCTGGGCGGTGAGGTCGCTGCGCAGGCTGTTTCCGCAGTTGGGTGACCACGAGTTCGAAACCTGCTGGTTCGGGATGATCGGGATGACTTCCGATCACCTGCCGCGCTTTCACAAGCTCGACCGTAACCTGGTATCCTTCGGTGGCTACAACGGGCGCGGGATTGCACCTGGACCGTCTTCGGCCTTGCGTTGGCGTCCTACGTCCTCGGCCGCCTTGCGGAAAAGGATCTACCACTCCCGGCCGCGCCGGTTGAACATCGGCGGTTTTGTGCCGCCCATGAGGCCCTCTATAGAGCAGGCTCTCA
The DNA here is from genome assembly GCF_020889685.1 of Bradyrhizobium oropedii. Taxonomy (GTDB): domain Bacteria; phylum Pseudomonadota; class Alphaproteobacteria; order Rhizobiales; family Xanthobacteraceae; genus Bradyrhizobium; species Bradyrhizobium oropedii. The sequence goes on along the minus strand of NZ_JACMYO010000040.1, from coordinate 18,467 downwards.
AGTGGTTCACCTCACTGAAGCGCGGCTCTAATCCGCCTAGTGTCAGTCGTATATCCGATCGGCGGGTTTCCCATCGGCGGCCATTCCCGGCACGTGGCGAGCTAATCGGCTTTGGTCGTGTGTCGTTCTACGTGAATTCTTTACATCCGCACTCGCGCGGCCCTGCCGTCACAATTATTGGTCGGCATCCATAGAGCGTCCCCACGTCTGCGGATTGGCAAATTCGCACATCCTGCAGAGCAGAAAGCCGCCCATTCCGTTCATGCGATCGACAACTTCACGAAAGATTGGTCCTTCAAAGAGATATTCGTATTCGTCGCGCAAAAGATTGCCAAGAACATGACGCCGCTCAAAATCCATGCAGCACAGAGTAACGTCGCCGTTTGGAGAAGGACATTGCGATATTGTTGTCTGCCAATACACGTCAAAGTTCCAACGGCCGGCCGTCTTGGTTTGATGATATCCGGATCAAGACGTCCTCGCCTGCTACTCAGTGGCCGCCAGCGCTCTAGCGTTTTGGCGGGAATGATGTCGGCGAGATCAGGATGGACTTTGCCCAGGACGACGAACCGAATTGAGGGAATGTTCGCCTCGAGGAGCAGGCGCATGACATTGAGATAGGACTTTCCAACGAGGCGGCTGTTCACATAAGTGCCGTCATCAGGAACGTGGACGACGAAAGCCCTGAACTGTAGCACTTGCAAGCGCCGGACCTCATTCCCGTTCATTCCGACAAGGGTCGTGAAAATTCGGATGTCATGGCCGCGTGCGTAAGCATGCTCAACCATCCTGGTGCACTCCGGATGCAGCCAAGGCTCCGAGTATCCGGCAAAACTTATGTCGGTAGCCGTTGGTACGCGTGCCAAACATCGCTCGAAATCGTGAAGGCCAAGGTGCTTCGCTTGAGACACAGGTCTTTGGCGATCGGCGAACTTGTCTTCGGGGCAATAAGAACACCGGACGATGCATCCTGCGGTCGTGGTTATCTCCAAAATCCTGCTACCAGGATTGGCTGCGCGTAAGTTTTGTAACTCCCTTGGATATACCGTCATTCTGTTCTGGCCTTTCAGGTGGCGGAGCAAGAAATTGCTGGAGAGGGAGCGGAGCGTTTGGTGCGCAGGGCTTGCTTTGCTTCTCACGGATTGCAAATCCGGGATAGGCCGCTGGCGAAAAGGGCTAGACGAAGCTGCTATGTCATGGCTGGCCATGCGCCGAGTTCGATAATCCGCTGCCGAAAGGTGGGACCCGGTCTGGCGTGTCGATTTCTCCTCTCTACGCGTCGACTGCCGCTCAGCATCGTTGCCTGTCACTGACATCCTCGTTCCGTGTCGGCACACGTCAGATGCTGGGCCCGGTGTCTTCGCTAGAAGGGGCTGCGGAGATGCTTCCGGAGCCGTGGCGATGCGAAGCCAGCATCTGACCTGCCCAAATGGGACATCCTAAAGCCTTCCGATGGCGGCGCGGGTTCCGGACTACTCTCTATGATTTGCCATTTTTGGTGCAGGTGATATTCCTCGCGAATGGTTCGGGCGCCATGAATGCGATGGACAAGCGACCGAGCATCGCAGGCCTCGGCGGCGATTGTCCGCGAAAGCTTCTTGTCCCGTTTAAGTTTCTGGTCAGGATAATGGATGAAGCAGGCTGGTTGCCATGAGAACTAATTGGCTTTTCTCAGCGGAACGGCGTTAACCGTATTCGTGGACGTACGATCAGTGTGGGTAGTGGTCACCGCACAATCCAGCGGCCAGCATGGAAGTAAGCGCGGCGTGAGGAGCCGAAGACGTCGCATTTTGCCTCTTAAAGAGGTGGGAAGCTGCGGCCGCATTGCGTCTTGTTTGATCGCGCGAGCAGCAACGTCGCTGGCATTCGGCACTGCCTGTGTAGCGCGGACGGTTCTCATCGATCCACTCGAGCAGATGGAGTTGGAAAGTCAACGCGATCCTTACCTGCCGGAAATGGTAGGGGAGACGGACCTAGGATTTGCGATACTCTGCTGGAGCGACGACCCGCTCGCAACCAAAACGCCACGCCAGCTCGAAACTATGGATCGCGATCTGTGGATCCCTTAGCTCTCGAGAGAGCAAAATCTGCGGAGACGATCATGAAAACGCAATTGGCAGACTATAGAGCCGAGGGCGCGTGTAATATCCCGCTGAGCAATCTGGATGTAAGCGAAGCCAAGCGCTTTCAAGATGATAGCATGTGGGGTTATTTCGAGCGGCTGCGACGGGAAGCTCCCGTTCACTACTGCCAAGACAGCCTCTATGGTCCATATTGGTCGCTAACGAAATACCGCGATATCGTAGAGGTAGATACCAATCACAAAATGTTCTCTTCGGAGCAGGGTGTCACCATTGCCGACGTGCCTGGCAAGCACTGGACTCAGAGTTTCATCAAGATGGGTCCGCCTAAGCATCGCGAGCAGCGTGATACTGTAAGTCCGATCGTCGCGCCAGAAAACCTGACGAAACTCGAAAGCGTGATCCGCCGTCGCGTCAGGACAATTCTGGACGGCTTGCCGCGCAACGATGACTTCAATTGGGTGGATAGGGTCTCCATCGAGTTGACGACGCAGATGCTTGCTACGCTATTCGACTTTCCGTTTGAGGATCGGCGGCTCTTAACCTACTGGTCGGACGTAGCTGTAGCAATTCCGAAAACTGGCCAGCCCATCGACAGCTGGGACAAGCGCTGTGCGATCTTGTCCGAGTGCTTGGCGTGTTTCGCGCGGCTTTGGAACGAGCGCATTAAAGCCGAGCCGCGTCTCGACCTGATTTCTATGATGGCGCACTCGCCTGCAACTCGACACATGGAGCCGAACGAGTTTCTCGGCAATCTGATTCTGCTGATCGTGGGTGGGAATGACACCACGCGCAATTCGATTACCGGCGGCCTCCTGTTCATGACCCAGCACCCCTCCGAGCTGCGAAAACTACGCGATAATCCCAAGCTGGTCTCGAGCGCCGTATCCGAGATTATTCGATATCAAACGCCCATAGCACATGTGCGGCGCAACGCTGCGGCCGATATCATCATAGGTGGGAAACAAATCAGGAAGGGCGACAAGGTCGTCATGTGGTATATCTCTGGTAACCGGGACGAAGATGTCATCGTGAACGCCGACAGCTTCGTCATCGACCGCAAGAACGTACGGCAGCATCTTTCGTTCGGATTCGGGATCCATCGTTGCGTTGGACGGCATCTTGCTGAGCTGCAGTTGAAAATCCTCTGGGAAGAAATCTTGAAGGCTGGACTGGAGATCAAGGTTGTGGGCGAGCCCGAGCGAATTGCGTCCAACTTTGTTCACGGCTATTCCGCACTTCCTGTGCAGATTGCAGCTTAGGCCATGATGCTCGGGCTTGGCGGCCGCCCAGCTGCTCAGTTTCGTCTTCTTCTTCACTCTCGTCGCTGCACAATAACGAAAGCGGTTAACCGGCGTGAGGGATGTCGGCCTCGGGAACTGGGCAGCATTCAGCAGACGTTGAGTGCCTGCGAGAAGCCATGAATGGTGGTGCCCAGCCGAGGGCCCTTGCATCTCCAACTGTCTAAGGCAGTCAGGAGATGGATTCCAGCATTGGAAGTTACCTTTGACCCAGCGTTTTCGATACGTCAGGCGATGAGCTTAGCATTGAAGATTGTAGCGGTCGGAGCGATTTTCTTTGGCGAAGCGCTTTCGATAATCGCAGGGTTGATTGCCTCAAAGCAGTTTGGAAAGGCCGGCGGGGACCTGACAACGCTCTTGCCGATGTTCCTGCTGATATCCTTCGGCGGCATCCTTGTCGTTTTCGGATATGCACTAGGATACATGCATCTAGAGAATATCTGGATCATCATTGCGATATCGGTGGGAGCAATTTTAGTGGTGGAACCGATTCTCACGCTTCTCCTGTTTCGAGACGTGCCGACGGTAGGTTCGCTAATCGGGTTGGCGCTCGGTGCGCTTGGCACGCTCGCTGCGGTATTGCTATGAGCGTATTTTAAGTACCGCTAAAATGGATGGCATCTTCAGCGAAATCGTATTTTGAAAAGGAGTTGAGCAACGTCGGTTCTGCTCAATTAGAATGCGAGAAGAAGATGTTGTTTGGACGGACGTTCCACATCTAGCCGGGATCCGCGCATCGTTTGATTCGTGAATTCTTCGGTCGAACACCAGCATCTCCTTCCCGGATAATAAGACGCTTGCGGCTGCCGAGGGTCTGCAAATCGACATCCGCCGGTACTTTCTTTCACCACGATCCTCCAGTCCGTTCCACGATGCGGGCATGCTTGTGACGGCTCTTCAGTATTCGGGATGACCCTTGGCAGGGCTGTTCCATAGACATGTCGCGCGCCATGGAAAGCTGCCCCTTCATATTGCCTCAGATGACAATGTTACCGAAGCGCACCCTAGTCTCTCCTGAAGCAGCTGCCGCGAGTCCGAGCAAGCCGCTCGCGAAGCGCGCCGTCCAGAGCGCCGTAGCGAGCGAGCGGCTTGCGGTGATTCGGCGAAAGAACCGGATTAGATCCTAAGGCACGAAGCTTGGACCGCTAGTGTGATCTCCGTGCTGCTGATGAGCTGTCGAGCGGCCTTTGATCGCCAATTCTTCACCCATCGCTGCACCGTACGCCGCTGATGCCCGCTGACCGACCAGGCGCATGCGCTTCCAGCCGGGAGAGAAGATCGACCGCGGACAAGTGCGAAGCCGCGGCGAGCCATTCCTCGATGATGGGGATGTACGGGTCGAGCATCGATGGCCGGCGTGGCACAGGCTTGCGCCGCACATAGCGGCGCCGATGAATGCCCCGCTGCTCACCATCTTTCCAACCATCGCCGAGCTCTCGGGCAAAAGCCGCCAAGTCGCTTTGCACCGGCGCGATAATCATCGCTGGCTTTCCGGCCCGCTGATCAACGCGCTTGCCCAGCTCATTTTGAGCGTCCCGCACCTGTGCCAGCAATGCCACCGGATCAAGCGTGCGGTAAATCTCCCGCAGCCTACGTTTAAATGCCTCATTGAGACTCGGGTGGACCAATGCTCTTTCGTACGGCGTAGCCGGAGGAAGATAGTTTTTGATCACCTTGGCACCTTCGCGGTGCTTCTCCTTGAGCTTAAACGAGGGCTGGAGGAAATTGATGTGCAGCCGCAAACAGGCGAGCTAACGAGCGAGCGGCATCAATGCCTTCAAACCGCCCGTACCCCACCAGGCGGCGAACGATAGCTCCGTTCTTTTGTTCAACGAATGCCTGATCGTTCTTCTTGTAGGCCCTGGAACGAGTGACTTCGACATTGTGAGAGCGGCACCACGACACGACCGTGTCGTTCATGAAGGCGCTGTCGTTGTCAAAATCGAGCCCGCGAACGGGCCAGGGAAATAGGTTCTGCGCGCGCTCGAGAGCCTCGACCACAAGAGCTGCTTCACGCACGACGAGCGGAAAGCATTCAGTCCATCCCGTCGCGATATCCACCATTGTTAGCGTCTGAATGAACGCGCCGGCTACGGACATGCCGCCGTGCGCAACCAGATCCGCTTCGCAGTACCCCGGCGGAGGCGATCCCCAGTCATTGAATGTGCGCACCGGGACCTGCCGCCGTACGGCACTGGAAAACCCCGCCCGCCGTCTGCGTCCTCCGGCTGCTGCGATCTTTACGTCGCTCAGCAGGCGATCGATCGTCGCCGCGCTCACCTTTAAAACTAGCGACCGCTCATCGGCAGAAAGCTTCAATCTGCCGTGCCGTTCAAGTGCCGGGAGCAAGAACGGGATCATTGCGACGAGCCGCTTACTGCAGAGCCGGTCAGAGGCGTCCCATAGCACAATCAGTGCAACCCGAATGGAAGCACCGTAGGTCCGGCCTCGCCGCCGCGGCACGGCCGATCCCAATGCCTCGGCCACTGACAGTGCTCGGATCGCGTGCTTGCGATGCCATCCCGTGACGGCGCAAAGCTCGTCCAGGATCCGTCCCTTCTCGAGCCGCCCGCCCGCCCGATAACGCTCGGCCAGCGCTGACGTGATCTCGCGCTTTGCGCGCATGCTGATCCTCCCTGCCATAGCCGCCACCGAACTGATTCGGCAGCTCCGCCCCAGGCGCGACAGGGAAGTTGTCCGGTAACATTTTTAGTGAGGCAATGCGCGATCAGGCCCGTCCGCTGCTCGGACCGCCACGAAACGGTCGCAAAACCGAGGATTTCCTCCGTAACGCCTACCTCGATATCCCAGCCGTCGTCGAGGCGCTGCGCCAGCACTGGATGCCCATCCGCTACGCACGCGACCGCTAAACATCGCGGACGTGGGAGCTCATACCGGTTACTTTCTATCGGCATGGCTCTTCCGGGCACGGCGCAGGCGAGTTGGCGTCGCTCTTGTGTGGTTCTTCAGCGGATTTTTGACATCCGCCCTCGCGCGGGCCTGCCCTCACGATTGCTGGTCGGCTCCCACACACCATTCCGACGTCTGCGGCTTGGCAAATTCACATATCCTGCAAAGCAGAAAGCCATCCGTTCCGTTCATGCGATCGACGATTTCGCTAAATGTTCGCCCTTCGAACAGGTCTTCGTACTCGTCGCGCAAAAGATTGCCCAGGACATGACGCCGCTCAAAATCCATGCAACACAATGTAACGTCGCCGTTTGGAAGAAGGACATTACGATACTGTTGTTTGCCCATGCATGTCAAAGGTCCGACGACCGGCTGTCGCGGCTTGATGATATTCAAATCAATATGTCCCCGCCTGCTACTCAGCGGCCGCAAGCGTTTTAGCATTTTGGCGGGAATGATGTCGGCGAGATCGGGATGGACGTTTCCGAGAACGACGAATCGAATTGAGGGAATGTTCGCCTCGACCAGTCGGCGCATGACATTGAGATAGGTCTTTCCGATAAGGCGGCTGTTCATATAAGTTCCGTCATCGGGAACGTGGACAACGAAAGCGCTGAACTGGAGCACCTGCAAGCGCCGAACGTCACTCCCGTTCATTCCGACAAGCGTCGTGAAGATTCGGACGTCGTGACCGCGTGCGTACGCATGCTCAACCATCCCGGTGCACGCCGGATGCAGCCAAGGTTCCGAGTAGCCGGCAAAACCGATGCCGGTAGCTGTTGGTACGCGTGCCAGACATCGCTTGAAATCCTGAACACCGAGGTGCTTCGCTTGGGACACGGGTCTTTGACGATCGGCGAACCTGTCCTGCGGGCAATAAGAACATCTGACGATGCATCCAGCGGTCGTGGTTATCTCCAATACCCTGCCACCAGGATGGGATGCGCGCGAGTTCTGTAACATCATATGGTATGCCGTCATTCTGCCTGGTCCTTTCAGGTGCCGGAGCAAGAAGTTGCTGGAGAAGGAGAGTCGCCATCAGTGCGCAACTGCTTGCTTTGCTCCTTACGGATCGCAATTAAAGTGCAGGTCGGTTATCGAAATGGCCTAAACGAAGCTCCAGTATCACGGCTCACAATGCGCCGAGTTTCGATATTGCGCGCACTGAAGGACTACCGATCTGCCGTGTCGAATACTGCTCTCTACGCGTTGAGCGCCGCTTAGTACGGTTGGGCTGTCACTTACATCCTCGTTTCGTTTCGGCCGTCAGGTGCTGGGTTCGATGTCCTCGCGTAAGGGTCTGTGGAGACGCTTTTCGGAGCAGTAGTGATGCTTAGCCTGCATCTGAGCGGGCCAAACGGGCGTCTCAAATTTCTCCCGATGGCGGCGCGGATTTCCGGCCACAGTTTCATTTGCCGCGCAGGGGATAGCCCATCGCGAATGGTTCGGACCATAAATGGGATAGATATAGGATCGAGCATCGCAGCCCTTGGCTGCGATCCTCCGCGAAAGCTTCTGTCGGTCAGGACGATGGATGAAGCAGGCCGCTTGCCAGTTGAACAACAAATTAGTGTCCCTCGGCGCGGAGCGGCGCTAACGGATCTGGTCGGCGACAATCAGCGCTAGTGATTGCCACGGCACCGATGCGGACAACGGGTAACAACTTCAAGTGCGACCGTGACGAGCCAAAGATGTCGCATTTGGTACTTTTAAAAAGTGGAAAGCGGCTGCCACATGGCGCCTGTTTGATAGGTCGAGCAGCGATTTAGCCGGCATTAGGCGGCACCGGTGTGGCGATGATGGCTCTCAGATCCACTGGAGCAGATGAGTTGGAAAGTCAATCCGATCCTTACTGCCGGAAATGGTAGGGGAGACCTCCTGCGCTTTGGGGGATACTCTGTTTGGAGCGACGACCTGCTCGCAATCAAAGCGCCACAGTAGTCGACACCATGGATCGCGACCACGCGGATCCGTAAGCTCTTGAGCGAGCAGAATCGGCGGGAGACGATCATGAAAACGCGATTGGCAGACTTGGGAGCCGATGATGCGTCAAGTATTCCGCTGAGCAGCCTGGATGTAAGCGAAGCCAAGCGCTTTCAAGATGATAGCATATGGGGGTGCTTTGAGCGGCTGCGAAGGGAAGATCCCGTTCACTACTGCCAAGACAGCCGCTATGGCCCATATTGGTCCCTCACGAAATACCGCGATATTGTAGCAGTAGATACAAATCACAGAACATTTTCGTCGGAGCAAGGTATCACTATCGTCGACGTGCCTGACGAGCACTGGACCCCAAGTTTCATCAAGATGGGGCCTCCGAAACATGCCGAGCAGCGCAATGCCGTAAGTCCGATAGTTGCACCGGATAACCTGACGAAGCTCGAAAGCCTGATCCGCTCTCGGGTCAGGGCAATTCTGGACGGCTTGCCACGCAATGAACCGTTCAATTGGGTCGACATGGTGTCCATCGAGTTGACGACGCAGATGCTGGCCACACTCTTCGACTTTCCCTTCGAAGACCGGCGACTCTTGACCCATTGGTCGGATGTCGCTGTCACTCCTCCGAGAGCAGGTCATGCGGTCGACAGCTGGGACAAACGAAGTACAATCTTGTCCGGATGCCTGGACTATTTCACCCGACTTTGGCACGAGCGCATCGATGCCGAGCCGCGTCTCGACCTCATTTCCTTGATGGCGCACTCGCCCGCCACGCGCCATATGACGCCGGATGAGTTTCTCGGGAATCTGCTCCTGCTGATCGTGGGAGGCAACGACACCACCCGCAACTCGATTACCGGCGGCGTCCTGTTCATGAATCAGCACCCGGGCGAGCTACGAAAACTAAGCGACAATCCGGGGCTGGTGGCGAGTGCCGTGTCCGAGATTATTCGATACCAGACGCCGATCGCACATATGCGACGTAACGCTGCAGCAGATTGCATCATAGGTGGGAAGCAAATCAGGAAGGGCGACAAGGTCGTCATGTGGTACATCTCTGGCAACCGGGACGAAGAGGTCATCGAGAACGCCGACAGCTTCGTCATCGACCGCAAGAATGTGCGGCAGCATCTTTCGTTCGGATTCGGCATCCATCGGTGCGTTGGTCGACATCTTGCGGAACTGCAGTTGAAAGTCCTCTGGGAAGAGATTTTGGATGCGCGACTGGAGGTCAAGGTTGTCGGCGAACCCGAGCGAATTGCATCTAACTTCGTGCACGGCTATTCCGCACTTCCCGTGCGGATTGCAGCCTAGGCCCTGATCGCGCCGGTGTGGCAGCCGGCACGCGGTTGGGTTGGGCTCGCCCTGAACGATCTTCGCTGCTCCAAGCAGCGAAGATGGTTTGATTGACGCGAAGTGCTGCAGGTCGGGGTCCAGTCAACAACCGGGCAGACGTTTGAAGTGCCCGTGAGGAGCGATAGGCGTGGCGCGCGCGGGCGCCTTGCAAGCGCCTGACAGGCCGAAAAGGCAACCTCAGCGGTTACTCCGATGCCCCGTCTCCGGTTGCCTTGGATAGCCGGAACCGTAGAGGCCGATGAGCTTGATATTGAAGATTGTAGCGGTGGCAGCGATTTTCCTTGGAGAAGCGCTTTCGATCATCGCCGAGCTGATTGCCTTCACGGCAGTTTGGAAAGGCCAGCGGTGATCTGGCAATACTGTTGCCGATGTTTCTCCTGATATCCTTCGGTGGCATCCTGCTCGTTTTCGGATACGCGCTAGGCTACATGCATCTGAAGAATATCTGGATCATTGTCGCAATATCGGTCGGAACTATTCTGGTGGTGGAGCCGATACTCACCCTTCTGCTCTTTCGGGATCTGCCGACAGCCGGTTCGCTGATCGGGCTGACGCTCGGCGCACTTGGTGCGTTCGCTGCCATATTTCTGTAAGGTGGGTCTGACCGGGCCTGGATGGGCGGCGGCTTCGCGAGATATGTTTTGCAAAGGATTTACGAAACGTCGATTCTGCACGATTCGTGCGTTGGGAGAAAATGTTGTTGCTCATGGCCTTCTACGTCTCGCCACAATCGGTGTATGGCCGCTCGGTTCGTGAGCTCTTCGGTGTAAGTCTCCTTCCTAAGAGCGGAACGCGTGCGGCAGCCGTAGGTCAGCCATCCGAGTATACGCAGGTCATTTCTGCCTGACCACAACTCACTATTCAGGGCGCGAGCGTTCTCCTCGCTGCTTTCCAGCGTTTGGGATGGCTTTGGCCCAGTTCGTGTGCACGAAGCCACCGGTAGAGGGGAGGGACTCTTACGGATCGCCTCGCGGCCGATACTGTCGCAGTCCACAGTGCAGATAACGGCGAGGCGCCTCGCGCAGCAGTTATGTGCTGCTAGTGACTGTCCCGCAGCTGACGCGGCCATTTCCACATCGCGGCCCCCAACGGTACAGCAGCTGCGAAAGTGGACCCACGGCGACTTCGGCCTTCTTGTGCATCCGGAAAAAAACGCTCTCGGTCAGCTACTCGTCAGCCAAGCGCGCTATCCGGGCAGACTGCACATTGTCGAATTTATCGGAGATAAGATATGAGAGGCGTTGGCCGAGCTGGCACATCGCATGTTGGGGCTGCGGGATCCGACAGCGCCGGGGGGTTAAGCAGTTCGAGCCTAGAGCCCCGCCTCGTCCCAGGGGAACGCAGTCAATCTTTCGACGCCGTCGTGGAGCGGATGCGCTCCGGTCCTCAAGATAGAACCGCGCCGCTCGCGAACCAGCCACCAACTTCGGATGTGGTGGCGCCAACGCGGGACGAGATCAACGCAGCAAAGCGAGAGTTGGGCAGCCTGCTTGAGGAGTTCAATACTTGTCGTCGGGCGGCCTCGCACGCCCCGAACTTTCCCGAGGCGCAAGAGCTGATCGACCAAGTCGTTAGGGCAGGCTCAGCAATTCTGGACTACTACGCCCATCTGCCCCCAGATTTGGCGCGGCGCATTCTGCCCGACGAGCGGGCTCGCCGGTTCCGCGATGACACGCTGGACGCGGGCGCCGAATGTAACGCGGTGGCCACGCAGATTATCTACCAACTTGAGGAAAACAGAAAGACAGCAGCAGGATGGCTCGAGAAGGTCAAAGGCACCGCTACGCCCGACCAGCTGAGCCGCGTGGTTGCAAGCGTGGCGGAACACTATGCGGCCTGCATGGAGTGGTGGGGAAAGAAGGCACTGCGCTCGGAGCGGATGCAGACCGTCTGCGCGGCGACTGCCGACTTGCCAAGCGCTACGGCCGAGATGCGCAAGGCCGAAGAGGCTGCACTGCGACTGCATACCGGCTGGGCACTCAATACGAAATGCATGTATCTGCAACAGCTGATCGCTCTCGCGCAGGTCTTGATTGATGTGCAAGCGAGCACGTTCGGACCAGCCGTACACGAATTTCTCATGGACGGGAACGGGCGGGTGCGTCTGCTCGGTACCTTCATCCGGGATGTTTTTCCGGCGTTCGTCTCGACCATGGAGGCCGTTCTGAACAGCAACGGGGCGCCGCTCGACGCCGAGCATCGCGCCGTTCTGGAAGGAGTCATGGAGCGGCTTTCGGAATTCGCTTCAGGGGTGAGCTCAATGGTTGCCACGCTGAGGGAGGCCGGAACGGGAGCTGACCTTCCGTTGGGATTGCTGGACGAGATCGTGGAAGGTGCGTGGCTTACGGCGAACGAAGTCATGCGGCTGCTGGCAGTGCAGCCAAAGTTAGCAGCCACGATTGAACCGCCGGCTTGGGCTGCGCTGGCGGAAAATACCGCCGTGGTGGGCGAAGGCAGTGCAGCGCGCAGAAAGGGCAAAGGAAGGCGCGCAGCGGCCGCAGGCGAGGGGAGTTCGACGGCCCGCCCGCCCGAGCCGCAACTCGCCAGGCTCGATGCGGCCACGGCCTCGACAGGCAAGGTTATCGTGCTCTCGGATCTCGGTACCAAGAAACTCGCGACCGCGGAGGAGGTACGCGCGAGGGCGTCATCCACCACCGAGCACCTCCAGATGTGGCAGGCTCCGCCCTCCAGGAAAGCACTGGCGGGATTACTCGAGCGACTGGATGAGCTGCTGCAGTTCGATCTGCCGGCTCAGCAAAGCGCCGTCTCGCAAGCGCGCCAGATGAAACCCGAGGACGCCGACCACGTCTTGGATCTCGTCATTAAGCGCTCGCAGACGCAGGCCGCCGAGATTGAGGCCTGTGTAGCCGCGCTGGAGGAGCCTCGCCGACGTGGCCTACTCACGGCTGCGCAAGTGCCCGAAGTGCACGAAAAAATAGTCCGGCTCAAGACGATGTGGTCCCAGGTGCAGGGACAGGCAAACTCATTGAACGCGGGAAAGGCAGCGATCACGAGCGATTGCATGAAGACCTATGCGTTTCCATCGCAAAATTACCTTGAACAGTTGCGGGCGGCGGGGGAACTGGCGTCAGTGGATCCACCGCGTGCCTTGAAGGAGGAGCCAGGGACGCTGTTCGAGATCAAGCTGCAGCCCAAGGCGCTCCGCAGTGGTGCGACGCCAAGCCCGATGTGGGTGCACATCCATACCAAGCGGCCGGTATATGCCTGGCAATTGGCAACGCTGGGCGACCGCGACTTCGCCGCTTGCCACGTGAAGTCCAATGAACAGCGCGGCTATAATCAGAACTGGCAGAACGCTCGAGCCGCCGAGGGGCACGAGAACGTCGTGATCCACCGCGGCAAGCTCACACCTGCGTTTTGTAGGTCGTTGTTGAGCACCGCAGCTGGCGGCCAGGCGTGGTACCACCTTCCCGATCCGGGACACGTGTCGGCGCAGATGGGGCGACTGGGAATCTAGTGAGCTTCTTGTCTCGCGGCAGTAAGCCGTTCGATGGCAGCTTTCATGCCTCCAGGTCGGCTCGGCGGATTACCTGAGCCGCACCGGGCCCTTCAACTCCATCTCCCAAAGGATGGAACTCGGGGGAAGAAAACACGCACCAAATCAACGAGAGGCTCGTCGGCCGGCGAGCCGGATCATTTTCGATCACCGGCAAGTAAGCTCTCACTAGGAGGCGATTGGTGGCGCCGAAGATCGGCGCGCGGGCAGGAAGCTATAGCCGCTGAGCGCGGCAGGCGGAAACATGTGCTTGGTCCCGGCGGACGATCCGGTTGGATGTAGCCGCGCTCGGCCTGAAAGGCCTGCATGTCCGCCGCGAACTGACGGGCAAAGCTCCGGTGGGATTTGGCTTTCGGATGGTTGGCTATAGCGCGACAATCTGGCTGGGCACTGTCATCCTCATTGCCGCGCGGCAGTTGGCATGCCCGAGAGACAAGCATGCCCTCCGGTTTGACGAATCGACTTTGCAATGCACAATGACGCCGCCTATCCGTTTGCTTCTCTTGATAAGGCGACGAGAGCCCCAGCATCCCGGCCTCCAGGTCCCCCAGAAGATGCTGGGGCTTTTCGTTCTTCCTTGAGTGTCTCAGCCGCGTGAGGGCGGAGCTGCTTCTTGTCAAAGGCTCACGGCGGCAATTCCAATACCGGAATTCACATCGATATAGAGGCGGCAATTTACTGTTCGATCGCCATCACACACTGAGTAAGGATGGCATCGCTGAATAAGCGATGCCTCCGCAGCCCGATCAGCATGCCGGGCTCTGTCCACTGAGCGCGGCGCGAGCTCACGACAGCAATCTGTACCATTGGTCTAACCGATCTTTACAGCTCGATGCCGTGCGCCCCAAGCACCCGGTGCATCACCTCGCTTTTGATCTCGAGGGCGATCTCGTTAGGGTTTGAGGTCCGAGCGTCCGCTCGGCATCGGCATCGCCCGCTAGGCCCACTTCGGCGAGCCCTTGGTTCAGCCGAACTTGAAACTCCTCGCCCATCGCATCGACGAGCCGCTCCTCCATTTCTGCATGCTCTTCGGGGGCAGTGCGCCTGAGCACCGTTTCCCAAGGTTGCCAACGCGTTGCTAGATAGTCCGCAAAGCCTGTGGCTTCCCGCTGTCGCACCGTTGCGATCGCGCTCGCAACGTCGTCGCCGGTAACGTGAGAGACCGTCAAAAAGCGCATGTCGGGGGCGACGTGTCGCAGCTCCAGCGGCTCGCGCAACTGGGTCTGGTAGGCGAGGTAGACCTCGATCTCGTCGACCGGCTGTCCGCGATCCTTGAATTAACACTTCATTCTCTCACTCATCGCTCTGGCAGATTATTATTCTGACGCGCCACCGATCATATCGGCTGACTTCTGTCCATCTCCTCGCCTGCCCGCAATCGATAACGACTTTGGCCGCCTGAGCGAATCAAGCGATATCGCCGTCCAGATCGAACGCGCAATACGCGGCCGACGCATCCTGCTCCGCATGAAGTCCCATCGTCCAGACCTGCGCATGGGTTCAGTTCGGCAGGACGAGATAGTGGAAAGCACGCCGCGCATCGATCTCCCCGCCCCCGTTAGTCGTCCCTGAAGAACCCTGACTATAGGCAGAGGCCGTAGAACCAGGTCGGACTTGTAAGGCTTCGCCCCCCGGTCCTTCAGGGCGCTATGCCTGACGTTGAGCCACAGACGCGCCTGGTCAGCCTTGCCATCGTATCCCCGGGCGAGGTCGCCGGACGTGGTCAGAATATTGCCAAGAGCCGGCAATGACGGTATCGCGGCGAGCGCTTCAAGCGCGCGCAACGCAAAAAGACGGAAAGGTTCCGAATCCCAAACTGCGAGCCGAAGCACGATAGCCGCATATCGTCATCTGACCGAAAGATCGATCAGCTAATCGTCTTTAGGCAGTATGCGCGCGAGTTGGTCCTCGACCCCCACATTGTAAGCCTGAGAAAGGGCGGCAACATGGAGGCCAACAGCCGCACGGAGTTCTCCTAGGGCGAAATAAAAGTCGGTCTCGGCCCGTCCCGGACCACCTATCTGCGAAAGAAATTGGTGACAAGCCCGTCGTATCCCGCGTACAGCGGCCTCAGCAGGTGATTTGCTATCGAGCTTGCCAATAACATTGGTGCACTCGCTGCGTATGTCGTCAACAGACGGATCGGCCTTTTCCCGCATCTGCTGATCGGGCGTATTGAACAATATACGGCGATCTTCCATGTACGCAAATCAATCCTTGGACCGCTTTTTGTTCTGCGTCGCTTACCTCCCCCTACGCCACCACCGATACCAAGAACGCTAAGGGAAACTGATTTTACTCGGACCTTTTTCCCGTGAGAGGCCATGTTCGTCTCCTGTAGCTGAACAGGTGCTTCGAATTGATGCCGACCCCAATCTGGTCACCGAAATAGGATACAACCCGTCGCCCTCCAAGGAAGCACCTTCTGGGCAGGAGACTACCATAAAGCGGGTGAACCGGCCCCAACCAACTCAGGTTTCGGCTCGCGATCGAGAAACGCGTTCCAAGGCTTCTCCAATGCGCGCGTCATGCTCTGCCTGAGCAAGTCTAATCTCGAGTGAGGCGGGCGTTGCAGCCCCGTCTGAAATGTAGCGACCGTACGCCCCGAAATCCCATGACTTTACAAAAGCCAACTTATCGCTCGGATCATATCCTTGCAGCAAATCAGCGATATCGTACAGCTTCTCGGGCATTCTATAACCGGGCGATTCGCCAGTCATCGCGAGGGTCTTCTAAAATGAGCCTGCGGCGTTCCGTCGTAAAACAATTCAAGCGCTAGATTGCACTATGGACCATTTTCTAGCTAAAGTCGAACAAACGGATCAAAAATAATCATCTTACTTACTTCGAGGATGGGCTCATGAGCGGTCGATTCAAATTTGCGAAGCGCCGAATTCTTCTGTCGTTGATTTTGACCCTGACAACTTCCAATGCATGGGCCTGGGGCGAAGAAGGGCATTCGATCGTCACTGAAATCGCACAGCGGCGGCTCTCTCAGAACGCGGCGCAGGCCATAACCTAGATACTTCAGGCGAGCCCCAACGCGGCACGACCCCGTCACTTGCCTCGATTTCGACCTGGGCTGACGAGGTCCGCTACAATGGTCCAAAGCCGAATGAGACCTATAACTGGCATTTCGTCGATATTCCGCGACAGGACACGCACTACGATCCGGCAACAGAGTGCCCCAAGGAGAAGCCTGAGCAAGGCGACTGCGTCATTAACGAGCTCTCGCGTTTAAAGAATGACCTGCGTTGCACCGCCGGCGACAACAGCTTCGAGCCCTCAAATTCGCCGTTCACTTCGTCGGTGACATTCATCAGCCGTTTCACACGATATGGGAAAGCAGCGGCGGCAACGGGATCGCAATCAAGGTGATCCAGTTCAAGGGCAAGACCTGCACGGCGGACAAGTGTTCGACGCCGCCCGACAATCTTCACAAGATGTGGGAGACGACCTTGATACGCGCGATGGAGTACAATTGGCCGACTTCTGTCGATAATCTTGAGTCAGGTTGGCTGACCAGCGATGCTGCGAAGACCGACACCAAGCACGATCCGGTCATGTGGACTGAGGATGCTCACAATGAAGCGATCGCCCGCAATATCTGGGTAGCTGGTGATACCCTGGACCAAGCTTATTACGATCGGGCTACACCACTCGTAACGCAGCAACTCGGCTTCGCTGGCCTACGCTTGGCGCGGTACCTGAACGACGTCTTCAGTTCGTCGCAGTGCCCTTATACCTACCAAGTGACAGCTCCGACTAACGGATAACCATCTGGCCAGGAAGCGCAGAAGATGACGTCGGCAAACCCAAGCTGCGAGACGCGTGAGGACCTCATCTCGTTGGGCCAGCATTTGCCCCTCCTGGCTGAGGCACTGCACGGTCCCGACGATGTAAGCATTGTTGCCATCGGTTCTTCGTCGACGGTAGGCGAAGGAGCGAGTTCAAAGGAGAACTCGTACCCGAACAAGCTCGCGCCCGCGCTGAGCGCCCGCTTCCCGGGCCCAAAGATCAATATGCATAATGTCGGCTTAAACGGCCAAGAGGCGCCAGACGAGGCTGCGCGATTCAAGAACGACGTGCTCGCGTTCAAACCAGCGCTGGTAATTTGGCAAATCGGCACGAACGCCGCATGGAAAGACTAATTTCTAGACGACGTTGGAGCGGCCATTCTTCGGGGCCTAGATCACCTCTCGGGCGCGAACGCCGACGTAGTCCTTATGAGCCTTCAATGCGCACCCGCTGTGCTTGACCAACAGGAGAGGCCGACCGCCGCGACCGAAGAGATGCTCCGTATCATCGGCAAGATTTCGACGGAGCACGACGTCGCTCTGTTCCGCCGCTTTGAACTCATGCGCAGCTGGCACCTCGATCGTGGGCCCCTTTGATCAGATGATCAGCAATTTTGACGGTAAGCGCGAATTTCTCCGCACCTTTTGCTTTTGAGTGCTCTGATGCATGAGGTGTCCACCAAATAGGTGGACACCTTGTGATGGCAGCGGATGATCAGAAACTGCGGGTCAGGCTTGTTGGCCGGAACGGTCGCCGGCGCTACGAGGCGGCATCGAAAGAGCGTCTTGTCACGGCCTGCCTTGAGCCTGGGGTTTCGGTATCGAGGCTTGCGCTCGAACATGGGGTCAACGCGAACCTGCTTCGGAAGTGGATCAAGAAGCACACCGCGACCAGGTCGCTGCCGCCGTCCTCACGCCCGGCGTTCATCCCGGTTCAGCTTGAGGGGTCCGCCGATCGAGCCCTGTCGCGGCAAGACGGCGTGGCGACGGTGGATTTGCCGGCGACTTGCGATGAAGTGCGTGCTTCGGAACCCAAAGGGACTGCAGCTTTTTGTTCTCCGGCCAAAGTGAGCGTGTCGCTGCCGAACGGCGTGAAGCTCGCGCTGGAATGCGGCGATGTGGATGCATTGACGGCGATCATCGGAGCACTGGGCCATGTTCAGACTGGGCGGTGACCTGCAGGTCTATCTGCACCGTGAGCCGATCGACTTCCGGGCTGGCATCAATAGCCTTGCGGTCCTGGTCCAGGAGACGATGGCGCTCGATCCATTCACTCCGGCGGTTTTTGCGTTCTGCAATCGCCGTTGCGACCGGATGAAGTTGCTGTTCTTCGACCGGTCCGGCTTTGTGCTGGTCCTGAAGCGGCTGACCGAGGACAAGTTCCGATGGCCGCGCCGCCAGGAGGCGGTCGTCCGGCTTACGACCGAGCAATTGCACTGGATTCTTGACGGCATCGATATCGATGCGATGGTCCGCCATCCGGTGCGGCAATATCAGGTTGCCAGCTGAGCTCTCGAGTTGAGCGGTTGACGCGTCGGTACGGTTCAGATTCAAGAATCCGATGAAT
>NZ_JACMYO010000039.1 GCF_020889685.1 Bradyrhizobium oropedii | reverse complement strand
CGGGCTCGGCGGCTTCGGCGGCGGTGATGGCACGGCGGGTGGCGGTGGCGGCCTTGGCGCTGGCGGCACCGTCTTCGTCGAGCAAGGCGGCTCGCTGACCGTCAAGGGCGGCTCGCTCTCGAACGATTCCGGCTTCAACGCGGTCAAGGGCGGCACCAATGGCGGCGGCCAGACCAGCGGCTCGGCATACGGCTCCGGCATCTTCATCCAGGGCAACAACAATCTCAGCTTCACGCCTGGCAGCGGCCAGACGCTGACTGTCACCAACGACATCGCCGACCAGAGCGGCAATGGCGGTACGGGCGCCAATGCGGGCGTCGGTGGCCTCGCCATCGGCGGCGGTGGCACCGTCATTCTCGGCGGCAACAACACCTATATCGGCAACACCACGGTCAGCGGCGCCGGCACAACGGTGTCGATCTCGTCCAACGTCAACCTCGGCGGGCTCACCAGCATCCTGAAGCTCGGCGACGGCACCGGCATCAGCTTCACCGACGGCTTCACGCAGACCCGCAACATCACCGTCGCGGGCGATCCCGTCTTCAATGTCGCGGTCGGCGAAACCGTCACCCAGAGCGGCGTCATCTCCGATGGCGCGACGCCGGGCGACGTCGAGGTGACCGGCGGTGGTCGGCTCGTGCTGTCGGCACACAACACCTATTCGGGCGGCACCGTCATCAAGGGCTCCATCCTTGAGCTCGCCGCGAACGGCGCCGTGGGAACAGGCTCGATCGCCTTCACCGACGGCTCTACCGAGAAGCTCGTGCTCGATGCCGCCGCGTTCTCAGGCACCTCGTTCGGCACGTCGATCACCGGCTTCGGCGGCGGCGACACCATCGACTTCGGCAATCTCGTTTATGACGCAACGAAAACGCTGTCCTATTCGAACGGCGTGTTGCTGGTGAAGAGCAGCGGCGGCACGACGCTCGCCTCGTTCAATTTGAGCTTTGGCGCCGGCGCCTCGTTCGGCTCGCTGATGCTGGCGTCCGACGGCTCGGCATCGCCGCATCTCGAGCTCAGGTCGCAGGCGAGCATCGCGTCGGTCACGGCGGATACCACCGGTCACCTCACGACGCTGAACACCGGCAAGGTCGTCACCGTCACGGTCGATTTCAGCAACACGGTGAGCGTGACCGGCGCGCCGCAGCTGCTGCTCAACGACGGCAAGGTCGCGACCTATCTCAGCGGCAGCGGCTCGCACACGCTGGTGTTCGGCTACACCGTGCAGGACGGCGACAACACGTCCGATCTGCAGGTGCAGAGCCTTTCGCTCAATGGCGGCACCATCAAGGATCCCGGCGGCCAGGACGCCGACGTGACCCATGCGGCCACAGACCTGCACCTCGTGGTCGACACGACGGCGCCGACCGTCTCCGTGGCGGCGACCCCGACTTCGCTGCTGGCAGGTCAGACCTCGACCGTCACCTTCACCTTCTCCGAGGCGGTAACGGGTTTCGCGCTCGCGGATACGACGGTGAGCGGCGGCGCGTTGAGCAACCTCATCCATGTCGGCCTCAATGCCTCGCACCAGGACATCTATACGGCGACCTTCACGCCCGATGTGACCAACGCCGAGGCAGGTTCGGTGCAGGTCAACGCATCGAGCTATACCGACAGCGCCGGAAACGCCGGTGCGGCAAGCAGCGCGATCACTTTCACGGGCGACACAAAGGTACCGACGGTGCAGGTTGCCGCCGACCACAGCATGCTTACCGCCGGCGATCGCGCGCTCGTCACCTTCACCTTCTCCGAGGCCGTCGCCGGCTTCGGGCTGGGCGATGTCACCGTCCAGGGCGGCACGCTGGGTAATCTCAGCCATGTCGGCGTCGATGGCTCCGGCCATGATGTCTACACGGCGACCTTCACACCCGATGTGACCAACACTGAGGCGGGGTCGGTCCAGGTCAACGCGTCAAGCTATACCGACGTCGCCGGCAATTCCGGCTCGTCTAGCAACACGATCAACTTCTCCGGCGACACCAAGGCGCCGACGGTGTCGGTTTCGGCTGACCACGGCACGCTGCTCGCAGGTCAGACCGCGGTGGTGACGTTCACCTTCTCCGAGGCCATCGCGGGCTTCGCGCTTGGGGACGTCAGCGTCAGCGGCGGTGCGCTGGGTAATCTCGTCCATGTCGGCGTCAACGGCTCCGGCCAGGACATCTATACCGCGACCTTCACGCCTGATGTCAGCAACGCCGAGGCTGGCTCGGTCAAGGTCAACGCATCCAGCTATAGCGACACGGCAGGCAATGCCGGCGCGGTCAGCAACACGGTCAGCTTCACCGGCGATACGCAGGTGCCGACGGTATCGGTCACGCTCAATCCGGACACGGTGCTGGCCGGCGACGTCTCGGTCGCGACCTTCACCTTCTCGGAGGCCGTTTCCGGCTTCGGCCTTGCCGGCACCACGGTCCATGGCGGCGCGCTGACCAATCTCGTGCATGTCGGGCTCAACGGCGCCGGCCACGACGTCTACACCGCGACCTTCACGCCTGATGTCAGCGACACCGAGTCGGGCTCGGTGAAAGTCAATGCATCGAGCTACAGCGACATAGCCGGCAATGCCGGTACGGCGAGCAATACCGCCACGATCGGCGGCGACACGCTGGCGCCGACCGTGTCTATCGCGGCGGATCGTAACGCGCTGCTGGCCGGCCAGACGGCGCTGGTGACGTTCACGTTCTCCGAACAAATTGCGAGCTTCGCGCTCGGCGACGTCACCGTGCATGGCGGGGCGCTGGGCAATCTGGTCCATGTCGGCGTCAACGCGTCGGGCCAGGACATCTACACCGCAATCTTCACGCCGGACGAAAGCAACGCCGAAGCAGGGTCGGCACAGGTCCGGGCGTCTTCTTACACCGACGTTGCCGGCAACACCGGTGCGGCGAGCGGCACCGTCAATTTCACTGGCGATACCAAGGCTCCGACGGTGTCGGTTGCCGCAAGCCCGAGCACGGTGCTGGCCGGCCAGACTTCAGTTGTCACCTTCACCTTCTCCGAGCACGTCATGGGCTTTGCGCTCAACGATACCGTCGTCGCCGGCGGTGCGCTGAGCAATCTGGTCCATGTCGGGCTCAACGTGTCGGGCCAGGACGTCTACACCGCGCTCTTCACGCCAGATATCAACGACGTGCTGCTGGGCTCGATCCGGATCACGGCCTCGAGCTATGCCGACGATGCCGGCAATGCCGGGGCTGCGAGCAACACCGCCACCATCGGTGGCGACACGCATTCGCCGACGGTGTCGGTGGCGGCCGATCATACCGTGCTGCACGCCGGCGACGCGGCGCTCATGACCTTCACGTTCTCCGAGGCGGTCGCGGGCTTCGGGCTCGGCGACATCACCGTCCACGGCGGCCTGTTGGGCAGCCTGGTTCATGTCGGCCTCAACGGATCGGGCCATGATATCTACACCGCGATCTTCACGCCTGACGTCACCGACCATCTGTCGGCCGATCTGGCGGTTGCCGGGGCGAGCTACAGCGACGTCGCCGGCAATGCCGGTGCGGCAAGCGGCACCATCACCTTCTCAGGCGACACCAAGCCTCCTGCGGCGCCGCGGGTGGCGCTGCATCAGGACACCGGTTTCTCGGCTTCCGATCACATCACCAACAATGCACTGATCGACTACACCAAGTCCGATGCGGCCGACACGCTGCGATTCAAGGCTGACGGCGCGTCGAGCTTCTCGGCGGTGGCGCCGGCCTTCACGACAGACGGCGTGCACACCGTGACGGTGCAGGAGGTCGATGCCGCCGGCAATGTCAGTGTGTCTTCCAGCCTGACCTTCACCCTCGATACGACAGCGCCGCATCTGACCGGGATCACCGCGACCCCCTCAGGGGGCGTCGGGGCAACGGGCTCGCTGGTGCAACTGACCGTCGGCTTCAACGAGACGGTTCACGTCAATGGCGGCACGCCGACACTGACGTTGAACGATGGCGGCAGCGCGATCTACGATGCCGCGGCGACAGCGCTGCTCGGCGATCCGTCGAAGCTGGTGTTCGATCACATCGTGTCGTCGACGAATCGCGCCGGCTCGCTGGCGGTGACCGGCTTCGTCGCCAATGGCGCTAATATCGTCGATCTGGCCGGCAACGCGGCCTCGCTTTCGGCCGTGTCCGCCGCCTTCGATGCGCTGCACATCAACGAGACCATCGCGCCGGCCTACACGATCGGGGCGCTCACCCGGCCGGAACTGCATCTGGATCTGGGCGGCCACGTCATCATGGATGCGACGGCATCGGCGTTCGCCGGACAATACGGCATGCAGTATTTGTTCCTCGGCCTGCCGGCGGGAACGCCCTATCAAACCGTGTCCGATTTTCATCTCTGATCGCGTCGCGGTCGGACCCGATCGGCGCGCCGCTGCGTCGCCGGCGCAACGTGTCATTCCGCTTAGCGGAAAACAGATTGCTGCCGCTGCGGCTTGCTGCACTGCGGGCCATGCGGCATGATCCGCCCCTCGAAACGGACCTGATGGAATGAGGTCTGTTGTTCAAGGGAGGATCTGAATGAGACGGGTTTTGGCCGGCGTGTTGGCCTGTGCGTTTGCGATCTCGGCGAATGCGTCGCTGGCGCAGGACAAGCCTCCGCTGAAGCTCGGCGGCATCCTCGACATGTCGAGCCTCTATGCCGACATCACCGGCTCGGGCAGCGAAACTGCTGCCAAGATGGCGGTCGAGGATTTCGGCGGCACGGTGCTCGGCCGCAAGGTCGAGATCGTGGTCGGCGACCATCTCAACAAGGCCGACCTTGCCGCCAATATCGCCCGCGACATGATCGACAACCAGGGCGTCGAGATGATCTTCGACGTCGCGGCGTCCGCGACCGCGCTGGCGGCCGGCGAGATCGCCAAGGCGCGCGGCAAGATCATCATCTTCAACGGCCCGGGCTCGATCCGCCTCTCCAACGAGGCCTGCGGCCCCTACACCGTGCACTACGTGTTCGACACCTTCGCGCAGGCCAATGTGACCGGCCTTGCCGCGGTGAAATCCGGCCTCGACACCTGGTTCTTCCTGACCGCCGACTACGCGTTCGGCCAGGACCTCGAAAAGGACACCAGCAATGTCGTGGTGAAGTCGGGCGGCAAGGTGCTCGGCAGCGTGCGGCACCCGATCAACACCTCGGACTTCTCGTCGTTCCTGCTGCAGGCGCAGGCCTCGAAGGCCAAGGTGATCGGGCTCGCCAATGCCGGCGGCGACACCATCAACGCGATCAAGCAGGGCGCCGAGTTCGGCATCACCAAGGGCGGCCAGAAGATCTCGCCGCTGTTGGCTTTCGTGACCGACATCGACAGCGTCGGGCTCGAGACCGCGCAGGGGCTGCTGCTCGCGGAGGCGTTTTACTGGGACCTCAATGACGACAGCCGCGCGTTCTCAAAGCGTTTCATGGAGCGCGTCAAGCGGGTGCCGACCTCGGCGCAGGCCGGCGTCTATTCCTCGGTGACGCACTATCTCAAGGCGGTGAAGGCTGCCGGCACCACGGATGCGGCTGCCGTCATGAAGGTGATGAAGGAGACCCCGATCAACGACATGTTCGCCAAGAACGGCAAGATCCGAGAGGACGGCCGCATGGTGCACGACATGTATCTGTTCGAGGTCAAGAAGCCCTCGGAATCGAAGGGCCGCTGGGACGACTACAAGCTGCTTGCGACCGTGCCGGGCGACCAGGCGTTCCAGCCGCTGGAAGCCTCGCGCTGCCCGCTGGTGAAGAAATAGGACAATCGGAGCGTCGTCATTGCGAGCGAAGCGAAGCAATCCATCTCGCCAAACAGAAGGTATGGATTGCTTCGTCGCTTCGCTCCTCGCAATGACGGCGGGAAGTTTAAGATAACAAACAACGAAAGGCAAAACGCCATGAGCGACAATCAGATGGTTCTCCAATCCCTCGACAAGGGCCTGCTCACCATCACCATGAACCGGCCCGACCGGCGCAACGCGCTCAATCCGGACATGACGCGCGGCCTCGTCGAGGCGGCGCGGCGTGCCCAGGATGATACCGAGGTGCGTGCGGTGCTGATCAGGGGCGCCGGCGGCACCTTCTGCGTCGGCGGCGACGTCAAGTCGATGGCGGAAGGCCGTGCGCCGCTGCCGTTCGAGGCCAAGATGGCGAATTTGCGCCGTGGCATGGAAGTCTCGCGCATCCTGCACACGATGCCGAAGCCTGTCGTGGCGCAGCTCGACGGTGCGGCGGCCGGCGCCGGGCTTTCGATCGCGCTGTCCTGCGACCTGCGCGTCGCCAGCGCCTCCTGCAAGATCACCACCGCCTTTGCCAAGGTCGGCTTCTCCGGCGACTACGGCGGCACCTATTTCCTCACCAAGATGCTCGGCAGCGCCAAGGCGCGCGAGCTCTACATGATGTCGCCGGTGCTGTCGGCGCAGGAAGCCTACAACCTCGGCATGGTCTCCAAGGTGGTGCCCGATGCCGATGTCGAGGCCGAGACGCTGGAGCTGGCGCGGTCGCTGGCGCAGGGACCGTCGGTGGCGCTCGGCTACATCAAGCGCAACATCAACAATGCCGAGACCATGACGCTGGAAGCCTGCTTCGACGGCGAGGCGATCCACCATACCCGCGCCGGCGAGACCACCGACCACAAGGAAGCGGCGAAAGCCTTCGTCGAGAAGCGCAAGCCCACCTTCCAGGGTCAGTAAGCCGTGACCAATCACATGGCCGATTACATGCGGCTGCGGCAGATCTGCCTGGTGGCGCCGCAGCTTGCACCTGTGATCGCGGATATCTCCGCGATCATGGGCCTCGATGTCTGCTACCGCGACGGCAACGTCGCCAAATACGGCCTCGAGAACGCGCTGCTGCCGGTCGATACGATCCTCCTGGAAGTCGTGGCACCCTTCCAGCCGGGGCCGGGCACCGCGGCCGGCCGCTTCATCGAGAAGACCGGCGGTCACGGCGGCTACATGGCGATCTTCTGCTGCGAGGATCCCGACGCGCGCGGCGCCAAGGCCAATGCGATGGGCGTGCGCACTGCGAATGTGATCACGCACGCTCCGTATCATGGCGTGCAGCTGCATCCGCGCGACTGCCGTGCCGCCTTCATCGAGTTCAACCACACCGACGGCAGCGACGACATCCTGGGGCCGTACCCGCCGGCCGGTCCGGACTGGCAGAAGTCGATCCGCAAGGACACGACTTTGGCGCTGACCGTGGTCGAGATGCAGAGCCCCGAGCCGCAAGCACTGGCGGAGCATTGGGGAAAGATCGTCGGCGTTCCCGCTGACGGCACCGTGGTGAAGCTGCCGAACGGCACCTTCCGCTTCGTCAAGGGCGACAGCGAGATCATGAGCGGCTTGACCTTCAAGGTCGCCGACAAAGCGAAGGTGCTCGATGCCGCGAAGGCCAGAGGCTGTGCGGTGAAGGGCGATGAGTTCCAGCTCTGCGGCGTGACCTTCAAGCTGACGGTGTAGCTCTCGTAGCCCGGATGCAGCGAAGCGAAATTCGGGGCCGCACTCTCCGCGGATGGACCATTCCCGGACTGCGCTGCACTCCATCCGGGCTACGCAGCGCTAATCCCGTCATCCTGAGCGCGTAGCGCGTCTCGAAGGATGTACGGCCACCGGCCGGGCCGATTCATCCTTCGAGACGGCCGCGTTGCGGCCTCCTCAGGATGACGGGGTGAGGTTGAGCCCGAGGCTACGATTCAATATCGTCGAGCGCAATAACAACAACCGGAACGCCCCATGCTGCATCCGCTCGATACCTTCTTCGCTCCAAAAAGCATCGCGTTGATAGGCGCCTCGCGCGATCACGAGAAGATCCCCGGACGGCTGCTCGCGATGCTGCGCAAAAACGGCTATCCGGGTGCGCTCTATCCGATCAATCCGAACTATGACGAGATCGACGGCCTGAAATGCTTCAGGTCGATCGCCGAGATCGGCGCGCCGATCGACCTCGCCGTCATCGTCATCCCTGCCCGTGCCGTGCTGCCGGCGCTGGAGCAATGCGCGGCCGCCGGCGTCAAGAATGCGGTCATCATCTCCTCCGGCTTTGCCGAGGAGGGCGGCGACAGCGCCGGCATGCAGGATGCGATCGTGGCGCTGGCGAAGCGGAGCGGAATGCGGATCTCCGGTCCCAACGCCGAAGGCTTTTACAGCCAGGCGCAGAAGGTCGCCGCGACCTTCAGTCCGACCGTCGACGTCAAGCCGGATGCGCCGGCGCTGGTCGCAAGCCAACGGCGGATAGGCATCGTGGCGCAGAGCGGCGGCATCGGCTTTGCGATCTATCATCGCGCCAAGGCGCTCGGTGTCGCGCTCAGCTACGTCGTCAGCGCCGGCAATGAGAGTGATCTCGGCGCCGGCGAGTTCCTCGACTACATGGTGCAGGATGCCTCAACCGACGTGATCCTGCTGTTCATCGAGGGCATTCGCGACGTCGACAAGTTCCTGGCCGCGGCGAAGCGCGCGGCAGAGCTCAGGAAGCCCGTCATCGTCACCAAAGTGGGCCGCTCCGGCGCCGGTGAACGCGCAGCGGCCTCGCACACCGCGAGCATGGCGGGCTGGTCGGCGGCCTATGATGCGGTGTTCGCCAAATACGGCTTCATCGTCTCCAACGACCTCGACGAGGCCGTGACGATCGCTGCCGTGTTGACCACCAATCCGCTGCCGAAAGGTGACCGCGTCGCGGTGCTTACGGTGTCCGGCGGCGCCGGCATCTGGGGCGCCGATACCGTGTCGATGCAGGGCCTGCGCGTGCCGGAGCTTTCGGCCGACATCCAAAGCCAGATCAAGCAGTGGATGCCGTCCTATGGCGCGGCGGGCAATCCGGTCGACGTCACCGCGCAGGGCGTCTCGTCCGGCGGCTTGCAGAAAAGCATCGAGCTGTTCGATGCCTCCGACGAGGTGGATGCGACGCTGGTCGTGCTGTCGCTGTCGAGCGAGACGCGGATGCCGTTCAAGGAAGCCGAGCTGAAGCCGGTGATCTCAAGGCAGAACAAGCCGGTGGTGTTTTATTCCTACACGCTGCCGTCGCAATTCGCGCGGCAGGAACTGGCGAGATCAGGCGTGGTGGTGCTCTCGGGGCTCACTCATGTCGGCGTCGCGATGCGGCGGCTGTCGGACTATGCCGGCTTCAAGCTTGCGACCGAGATAACGGCGTCGGCGTCGCCGGCGCGCGATCTCTCCGCGCATCTCACAGCCAAGACGCTCTCCGAATATGACAGCAAATCGCTGCTGCGCGCGGCCGGCATCGCGTTGCCCGACGAAATGCTGGTGACGGATCGCGACGGCCTCGACGCCGCGATCGAGCGTGCCGGATTTCCACTCGTCATGAAGATCCAGTCGCCCGCGATCGCGCACAAGAGCGAGGTCGGCGGCGTCCGGGTCAACATCGCGGCCAAGGGCGCGGCGTTCACGGCCTATCGCGACATGCTGGAGAGCGTGCAGAAGCAGCGGCCGGATGCTCCGATCCAGGGCGTGCTGGTCGGGCCGATGGCGAAGAAGGGCGTCGAGATCATCGTCGGCACCATGACGGATGGCACGTTCGGACCGATGGTGATGGTGGGGCTCGGCGGCATCACGACCGAGCTGCTCAAGGACGTGGTCTATCGCCCGGCGCCGGTGAGCCCGGCTGAGGCGACCACTATGCTGGAGACTCTGAAGGCGGCGCCGCTGCTGCGCGGTTTCCGTGGTGCGCCGAAGGCGGATGTCGCAGCGCTCGCGCGATTGATCTCGCAGATTTCACTGCTGGCGGCGCAGCATGCAGGCGAGATTGCCGAGATCGAGGTCAATCCCGTGCTGGTGTATCCGGAGGGGCAGGGCGTGACGATCGTCGATGCGTTGGTGGTGCCGAGGGGTTAGCGTGGCGCGCTATCTCCCCAACGTCGTCCCTGCGAAAGCAGGGACCCATAACCACCGAACGTGGTTGGAGGAGGAAGCTAACGCCGCTTGTGCCCTTTCCGCGGGCCGCGGCGTATGGGTCCCTGCTTTCGCAGGGACGACGTGTGAGAGAGCGGGGCGGTCCGCTCACCGCCCCTTGAAGTTCGCGACGCGGCGCTCGGCGGTGGCCTTGACGCCTTCCTTGAAGTCCTCGGTCGCGCGCAGCTTGGTCTGCTCTTCCAGCTCGTGGTTGGTTGCGGCGAGCACGCGGTCGGCGAGGCCGGCGCGCATGGTGGCGCGGGTCGAGACCAGGCCGAGCGGCGAGCATTCGGCGATCTCCTGCGCGAGCTTCATCGCTTCAGCCCGCACCTGGTCCTGCGGCACCAGCACGTTGGCGAGGCCCCAGCGATAGGCCTCTTCGCCGGTGACGCGGCGGCTCGTGTAGAACATCAGCTCGGCATTGTTCTTGCCGATCAGTTCCGGCAGCGTGGTGGTGAGACCGAAGCCCGGGTGGAAGCCGAGCTTGGTGAAGTTCGCCGCGAAGCGCGCTTCGGGGCAGGCGACACGGAAGTCGGCGGAGACGGCAAGCCCGAGGCCGCCGCCGATCGCGGCACCGTGGATCGCCGCGACGATCGGCTTTTTGTTGCGGAAGATGCGGACCGCCTGAACGTAGAGATGGTTGATCGGCAGGTTCGAGGCCGGATCGCTCTTGGCGCGCTCTTCCTGCTCCTGGCGGGCGGGATCGCCGAAATTGGCGCCGGCGCAGAACGCCTTGCCCTGGGCTGCGAGCACCGAGGCGCGGATCTCGATGTTGTTGTCGAATTCCTCCAGCGCGTCAGCGATCTGGTTGATCAGCGCGACGTCGAAGAAGTTCAGCGGCGGCTTGCGGATTTCAATCAGGCCGACATGGCCGTGGGTCTCGACGCCGATATCAGTGTACTTGGTCATGGTCTGTCCTCGTTGAATTTGCAAACGAGCCCGCGCGGCTAGCGCAGGCCCAAACCGCGGGCGATGATGCCGCGCAGCACTTCGGTGGTGCCGCCCTGGATCGTCAGCTTGGGCGCGGTCTTGATGGCGAAATCGAGCTGCTTTTCCAGCGTCTCGCGGTTGGTCGCGGTCTCCTCGACGAAGGCCGCGAGATCGCGGACGCGATGCGGCAGCTGCTGCTCCCACACCGTGCCGATGTCCTTGACGATGGAAGCCTCCACCACCGGCTCCTTGCCGGCCTGCAGCATGCCCGCAACCGACACCGACATGCGGCGCATGGTGTGGACCTGCGCCACCAGCCGGCCGATGCCTTCAGCGCTGCGGGTGTCCGGATTCTTGCCGACCGCGCGCACCAGCTCGGTGAGCACGTAATACGTCTCGAGGAACCGCTCGGGGCCGGACCGCTCATAGGCGAGCTCGGATGTCGCCTGCTTCCAGGCGCCATCGACCTCGCCCAGCACGTGATCGTCGGGCACGAAGTAGTCGGTGAATACCACCTCGTTGAACTCGAACTGGCCGGTGATCTGGCCGATCGGATTCACCTGGATGCCGGGCTGCTTCATCTTGACCAGGAACTGGGTCAGGCCGTGGCGGCGGTTTTCCTTGGTCGGCGGTGACGTCCGGAAGATCGCGATCATGTAGTCGGCGATGTGCGCCGATGAGGTCCAGATCTTGGTGCCGTTGATCAGATAGCCGCCATCGGTCTTGGTGGCGCGGGTCTTCGCCGCGAACAGGTCGGAGCCGGAATTCGGCTCGCTCATGCCGATCGCGAAGCAGACCTCGCCGCGGCAGATCCGCGGCAGGATGTCCATCTTGATGTGCTCGGGCGCGTATTTCAGCAGCACCGGCCCGCTCTGGCGGTCGGCGACGAAGAAGCGCCGGGTCGGCGCGTTCGCCACCCGCATCTCCTCGGTCACCACATAGCGCTCGAGGAACGAGCGTTCCTGGCCGCCGTACTTCTTGGGCCAGGTCATGCCGAGCCAGCCCTTGGCGCCGACGCGGCGGGAGAATTCCGGCGCGTCATTGTCCTCGCGGTTCGGCGCGTAGGGATCGAAGGTGCCGGCGGCGATCTCCTCGGCGAGGAAGGCGCGCACTTCCTTGCGGAGCTGCTCGCATTTCTCGGGCAGGCGGATCGGATCGAAACGAAGGGCTGCAGTCATGATGTCCAGTCCTGATCTTTCTGCCTGATCTCAGCGCGAAGCCACCAGCGGCCACAATTCATCGGCGCCGCGCTCGGCGACGAGTTTGCCGAGTTCGACCGCCCAGTAGCTCTCGGAGCCGAAATCGTCGCGCCAGGCCAGCGCCCGCAGCGAGTAGCGATGCAGGATATGCTCGTTGGTGAAGCCGATCGCGCCGTGCACCTGATGGGCGATGCCGCTACCCTTCTCGGCCGCTTCCGAGCAGCGGATCTTGGCCGCCGCCGCTTCGAGGAACACCGCGTCGTTGTCGAGCGATTTTGCATTCGCGATGGTGTCGGCCGCCGAAGTCGCGGCAGCAAGAGCCGCGGCGGACTCGCCGGCGAGACGGGCGAGGTTGTGCTGCACCGCCTGGAATTTTGAGATCTTCTTCTCGAAGGCGACACGTTCGTTGGAGTAGCGCACGGAGATGTCGAGCATCGCTTCCAGTGCGCCGGCAATTTGCAGGCTGCGCACCACTCCACCCATCAGCATCAGCGTGGTCTGGTCGAAACCCTTGGGCGCCGGCTTGGTCGTGACCGGCTGCACCTCGTCGAGCGTGACGGTGTCGTTGTGATCGCCGCCAAGTCCGGTGCTGGATTCGATCCGGCACTTCGCGGCGTCGACCAGCGCGATCGAGATGCCGTCCTTGCCGGTCGCCAGCACCGCGAAATGTTTTGCGTCTTTCGCGAACGGTACGCCGCGGGCGCGGCCGGAGAGGCTGCTGCCGGCGTTGAGTGTCACGCGGTCCTTCGGGCTTGCCGGCAGCACCGTCATCTCGCCCTCGGGAGATGCGATCTTGGCTTGCGTCAGCAGCCAGCCCGCCAGCATTGTTTCGGCCAGCGGAACAGCGATCGCATGCCGCCCGGCGACGTTGAGGACGCTGAAACCTTCAGCGAGACTGGCGCCGGAACCGCCGAGATCGTCGGGCACCCAGGAGAGCGGCAGGCCGGCTTCGGTCAGCGCCTGCCACAGCGGCGCCTTCCATGCGCCCTGCTTGTCGTGATTGATGGTTTGGGCATCCGCGAGATCGGCGAAAATCTTTTCCGCGGTCTCGGCGACGATGTTCTCACTCTCCGCCACAGCGTTCCTCGTGTTGATTGGCTTGGGCTGGCCGTTCGGCCGCGCCCTGCTTGCGATGTTGTCTTGCGCTCAATGATGCGGAAAAGCCATAGCCGTGACAAGCGTTGCCCGCAGGGCCACTTGCGCGGATGGCATGAAGCTCAACGAGGTGCGCGAATTCCGCATTGTGAACTTTCGACCGCCTCGGTTTGTATGCCACGCGCGGGAGCAAATTGGCCGGTGAAGACCCATTCAGTCCGCCAGATGAAACTCGATCGCCTCCCGCAATCGGCGGCAAGTTCGTGGCGACAAAGCCCCGCGCCCGGTGTGATGAGGCTGGGCGAGAAGCATATGAGCTTCGATAAACTCGTGCTTAGCTTGAGGCCAGGATCGGGGGGCGTGTGATGAAGATGCATGTGTTGTCGGGCGGACGTTTGCGGATGTCGAAGCGGACCTACCTGCCGGATGCGGCGCGCGGCGAGATGATCGACCTTCCGGTGTCGTGCATGTTGCTGCGGCATACGCAGGGCAATGTGCTGTTCGACACCGGATGCCATCCCGACGTCGCGACCGATCCTGAAGGGCGGCTCGGCACGCTGGCCAAATACATGCAACCGATCATGCCGGCAGACGATCACGTGCTGACGAGCCTGAAGGCCGTCGGCCTTGGCCCCGACGATATCGACGTGGTGATCTGTTCTCACCTGCACACCGATCATTGCGGCTGCAACGCCTTCTTCAAGAAGGCGACGATTTTCGTCCACGCGCTCGAGGTCGAGGCCGCGAATGCCGATAACGCGTTCGAACGCGGATACATCAAGGCGGATTGGGATCATCCGCTGAAGATGGAGATATTCGATAAGCAGATGGATGTGTTCGGCGATGGCAGACTGACGCTGATCCCGCTGCCGGGACATTCGAAGGGAACGACCGGCGCGCTGGTCAAGCTGGACCAGAGCGGCGAATTCCTGCTCGCCTCCGACTCGCTCAGCGTGCGCGCCAATCTCGATCAGCGGGTCTCGCCCAGGAATAGTTTGGATGTCGATCAGTTCCTGAGATCTCTCGACGAGATCGCCAAGCTGGAGGCGTTAGGTGTCAAGATCATCTGCGGCCATGACGAGGCGCAGTGGGCCAGCCTGCAAAAGGGGCCGAACGCGTATACGTGAGGCGCAGTTTGCAGATACTGTGCCGCGCGATATGGTGTGCCGCCGCCGGAGATCATCTGGCTCACAACGACAAGGAAAATGCAGATGTCCAAGGATGGTTTGTGCGCGATCGTGACGGGATCGGCATCGGGGCTCGGCGCCGCCACCGCGCAAATTCTCGCCACGCAGGGCGCGCGCCTCATCATCAACTATTCCAACAGCAAGGCGGAAGCCGAAGCGACTGCTGAAGCCTGCCGCAAGCAGGGCGCCGAGGTGCTGGTGGTGCAGGGCGACGTCTCGCGCGATGAGGACTGCAAGAAGATCGCGGCCGCCGCGCAAGGCTGGGGCCGTCTCGACGTGCTGGTCAACAATGCCGGCACCACCAAGCATGTGCCGCATCACGATCTCGACGGCCTGACCGCGGAAGACTTCCAGCGCATCTACGCCGTCAACACCATCGGCCCATTCCAGATGGTCCGTGCTGCGCGCGCCTTGCTCGAAGCCGGCGCGAAGGCATCCGGCCGTCCCTCGGCGGTGGTCAACGTCTCTTCGGTGGCCGGCATTTCCGGCGGCGGTTCGTCGGTGGCCTATGCCGCGAGCAAGGGTGCGCTCAACACCATGACGCAGTCGCTGGCGCGTGCGCTGGCGCCGTTGATCCGCGTCAACACGGTGTGCCCGGGTTACATCGATACGCCCTGGTTCACCAAGGGCCGCGGCGAGGCCGGTGCCAAGCAGGTTCGTGATGCCGTGGTCGCGCGGGTGCCGCTGAAGGTCGCATCAACGGCCGAGGATATCGCCAATCTTGTTTGCTTCCTGGCGAGCCCGGCATCGAGCAACATGACCGGCGAATTCGTCCGCATGGACGCGGGCATGCATCTCATTCAGTGAGCTAGCTTCCGAGCTGTTGCCGAAGCGAAAATGCCCGGGCCTGGCCCGGGCATTTTCATGATTCTGAACCGGTTGTCGGTTTGTTGTCCAGTCATTCCGGGGCGATGCGTAAGCATCGAACCCGGAATCTCGAGATCCCGGATTCGATGCTACGCATCGCTCCGGGATGACGGCTTTGCCGTCACTTGTTTCCAATATCCGGGATCACGCGCGCCGCGACCAGCCGGTTCCAGATGAACAGCACCACCAGCGCGCCGATCGTGGCAGTGATGAAGCCGGCGCCCTGTTCAGGACCGTAATGGCCGATGGCCTGGCCGATGAAGGTCGCGAGAAACGCGCCGGCGATGCCGAGCACGGTGGTGAGAATGAAGCCGCTTGGATTATTCGGTCCCGGCGACAGGAGCCGCGCGATGATCCCCGCGACAAAGCCGACGATGATGACCCAGATGATGCCGCCCATGACTGTCGTCCTCCTCAGATGGAATCAACGCTGGCGCTAAAGCCGGCCGTTCAGCTCGTCGCCGCTCGGCAGCCGGCCGTCCGGCGTCAGATGATTGATCGCGTCGGGCAGATACTGGCTCAGGCCCTGCAGCAATTGGTCGCGCGACATGCCGCTCTGCGACGCCAGCGAGTCGATCTGGTCGGCGCCGAGCGCGTTGGCGAGATCGCCGGGCGCGATCTGCTTGTTGGGACCGTTGCTGACCCAGGAATTGGCCGCGTCGCCATGGCCCTTCTGCTGCAATTGATTAAGCAGATCGCCGAGGCCGCCACTGAGCACGGTGCCGGCTGCGCCGCCGGCGAGAAGTCCGCCAAGGCCGCCCTTGAGCAGATCGCCAAGCCCTCCGCCGCCGGCCCCGCCGGGCAGGCTCGCGGTGACGTTGCCGGGGAGCTGCGGCGCCTGTGCTGGCGCCGGCTTTGGCTCGGGGGCGCTTGCGCCCGGCTGGCCGCCGGAGAAATGCTTGACCGCCTTCCAGGCCAGCAACGCCAGGATGGCCATCGTCATCGGCGACATTCCGCTGCCGCCGCCGCTGGAGCTGTCGGATGGTGTGCTTGACGCGCTTGGACCGCGTGGGCCGTTCTGCATGCCGTTGAGTACGTCGAGTAAACCCATGATCGTCTCCTGCCGCAACCGTGCCCCGAGCCGGAAACATAGCTTCGGGCCATGACGGTTACAAGGCGGGCCACCCGGCGGCGGCGCGTGGAAATAGGCAGACAACGCCAGGTCTGCTATCGACGTCTGCTATCGAGCCCTGATGAACGGACGTTTAGCCAGATGAACGAGGACCGGCCGATCGGGATTGCGGGCGCCGGAAGCATCGGCTGCTTCGTCGGCGGCATGCTGGCTGCGTCAGGCCGCCGCGTCGTGCTGCTGGCGCGGCCGCGGCTGATCCAGGAGATCGCGGGCAACGGCTTGCGGGTCAGCAGTTTCGACGGCTCGGAGCGGATGGTATCCGCGGACCGGCTTGGTCTGTCCGACGATCCGTCGATCCTGCGCGACGTTCAGACCGTGCTGGTGACGGTGAAGAGTCCCGACACCGGCGGGATGGCCGAATTGATCGCACGCCATGCGCCTGCCGATGCCGCGATCGTCAGCCTGCAGAATGGCGTCGGCAATGTGCCGCTGCTGCGCGACCGCTTGCCGGGCCGCAGGGTGCTCGGCGGCATGGTGCCGTTCAATGTGGTCGCGCTCGGCGACGGCCGCTTCCATCGCTCGACCTCGGGCGACATCGTGATCGCGCAGGATGACGCCGGCACCGCGGCGCGGCTCTCGGTGCCGGGCCTTGCGATCAAGGCTACCTCCAATATCGACGGCGTGCAGTGGGGCAAGCTGGTCGTCAATCTCAACAATGCGCTCAACGCGCTGTCCAACATTCCGCTGCGGCAACAACTCGCACAGCGCGGCTGGCGGCAATTGTTTGCCGACCAGATGGCCGAGGGCCTGGCTGCGGTGCGCGCCGAAGGCATTGCGCCGGTGTCGCCGACGCCGCTGCCTTCGAGTTGGATGCCGATATTGTTGCGGTTGCCGGACGCGCTGTTCGACATGCTGCTCGGCCGCACCATGAAGATCGATCCCGAGGCGCGCTCCTCGATGTGGGAAGATCTGCAGCGCGGCCGCCGCACCGAGATCGACTATCTGCAGGGCGTGATTGTTGCGATCGCGGATCGCCGCGGCCTCGAAGCCCCATTGTCGCGCCGCATCATCGCGCTGATCCGGAAAGCGGAGGCCGATGGTAAGGGATCGCCCGGGCTGACGCCGGAACAGATACGCGATGGCGGGGACCATGAGCGCCGATGATCGTTCGCCACATCGATCGAACAACCGAGGAGGTGACATCATGAGACGATCCTGCATCATGCTGCTCACGCTTGTCTCGCTTGCCGCCGGTCCGGTTCGTGCGGCGCCGCCGACCGTAGTGCCTTCGCCGGGCTATGATGCGCGCTTGCAAGAGCAGCGCGCGGCGGCGAGCCGCCCGGCCGTGCCCACACACAAGCCGGTTGCGCGTCGACACCACAAGCGCGGTCACGCGCGCTGATCTATGGAAGAGGCTATCCGAGATGAAGCTGCTGGTTCTTGCGCTCGCCCTTCTGCTTGGCCCGGTTGCGACGGCAAGCGCCGCCGATTATGCCGGTTCGATCAGTGCGTATCGGCGCGCCAATCGCATGCCCGCGGTGACGCTCGACGCGAAGCTGAATGCGATGGCGCTGAAGCAGGCGCAGGCGATGTCGGCGACCGGATCGGTCAGCCATTCCGCAGGCGGCAGCTTCTTCACGCGCATCGCGCCGCTGAAGAAGCAGCGCGCCGCCGAAAATATCGGCGCAGGGTTCATCGCCTTCGCCGAGATGCTGAAGCAGTGGGAGAATTCGCCGGGCCATCGCGAGAATCTGTTGATGCCGGGCGCCAAGCGTGTCGGTGTGGCTTTCGTCGACAATCCGAAGTCGCCGTACCGCAGGTTCTGGGCGATGGTGATTACCGACTGACGCTGTCCTGACGCTGCGGCGTCAGTTGCGCTTCGCCAGCTTGGTCGGAGGCGGCGATGTCGGCGTGAACAGCTTCTTCAAATCGTTCAGCCCGTCGGAGAGCCGCGGCCAGTCGCAGGAGAACGTGCCCTTCACGCAACTCGCCGCCTGCGGCCGTACCCTGGGAAGAGGGGCAGCAGCAACCCGCGGCTTGACCGGCCTTGCGACCGGGGCCGGGACTTTCGCCGGCTCGCTGTGCACTGGCTCGCTGTAAAGCGACGCCTGTTGAAGCTGGGGCGGCCGCACCTGCTGCTTGTCCTGCCGCTCGAGCTGCTTGGCATTGAACGCCGCAACGATGCTCGAGCGGCGCTCCTTCTCGAGATAGCCGGTATATTCCTGGTCGATCTTTTTCTGTTCGTCGGGCGTCGGATTGGGACCGGCGATGTCGAAGCTGCGGTCCTGCATGAAGTCGTAATAGGTGTAGCCGCCCCCGGGCTTGCGGCGTCCGGCGAACTTGGCGTTGCAATCGGCGAGTTGTGCGGTCTTGTCTTGCTTGCTCTTCGCCTTCTCGGCGAGGTCGGCGCAATCCTCGAAGTCCTTCGGCGCGCTGCGCCACCATTGCGCGTGCGCGCTGATCGGCGCCAGCGCACAGGCGGCGACGAAAACGGCAACAGCCAACGTCGATGATCGTGATGGCATCACGGACATTGCAACCAAATCCGAACGACACAGAGTGACCGGATTGTCGCCATTTTAGTGACGCTTGTCACCCCTGGAACCCGACGATTTCCCCGAGCTGTGGATCGGCGATCCAGCCGCTGTGACCGGCGGAACACAGCCACGTGCAGCGTTGGAATATTTGAAGAATTCCATCTCAACGCAAATGGAACATCGGAACAATTCGACTTGAATCGTTCACTTCACCCGGTGCAGCAACGCGACGAGTTCCGCCTGCCGATGTGTGCCGGTCTTCTGGAAAATTGTCTTGAGCTGGTTGCGCGCGGTGGCAAGGGCAATGCCGGCCTCCTGCGCGGCCGCTTCGACTGAATCCCCGCGGGCAAGCCGCGTGGCGAGGCGCGCCTGCGCCGGCGTCAGTTCGAAAGTCGCCGCCAGCAGCGCCTGATCGAACGCGGCGCTGCCTTCGAGATCGCGGATCAGCAGGATCGCGCGCGCGCCGAGGAACGGCGAACGCGCCGCCGGAGGTACCGGTTGCATCTGGATCACGATCGGACGCTTGTCGATCCTGCGCACCACGATCGGCGACGACGGTAGTGGGTGCAGGTCCGAACTGTGGGCCAATTGATCGATCAGCCTGGTCAGATCGGCATTGGCCTGCCGGTCGAGCAGAGTGAGGCGATTGTTGCGGATCGCAAGGTCGTGGCCGAGGCAGGCTTCCGCCTGGCTGTTCATGCCGATGACGGCGCCGAAGCGGCCGACGGCGACAGCGGCGACCTGGATCAGATCGAGCGCGCTGGTGATGCCCGATAGCGCGGAGCGGCCGACGACGGTGGACAGCGTCGCAGCTTCGGTCAGCCGCGCTGACACGCGCGAGAGTGCCTTGACCTCGTCGGCGTCGAACATGCCTTCCTTTGGTGAGCGCTGGATGCTCAGTGCCCATAATGCCGGGCCGGCGCGGAAGCCGATCCCCGCGAACCATTTCAGCCCGAACTCACCGAGCGTCGCGTAAAGCGGATCGCGCAGCATCTCGGCTTCGCCTCCGAACAGGTCCGCATCGGTGATGACGTTGGTGCCGGCCAGCATTAGCGGCACGCCGCGTGCTGCGCGGATGTCGGTGAGATGCAGATTGTGCGGGAAATAGGTCTTGGTGAAATAGTCGCTGATCGACTCGGAGCGCGGAATGTCTTCAGTGCGGATATCGCTCTGAAGCATCGCAGCTCCGGTCGCGCCGACGGCCGCGCATACCTCGTCCATGAAGGACGGCCAGGTCGCGGGATCGAGAACCACGTCGCCAAGGCGCGCGGTCACGTCGTCCAGCCTGTGCACGTCGACCAAAGGCTTAAGCTCCGCCTGATGCAGATTTTCGTTGTTTCGCAAGGCGAAACAGGCTGAGCCTAGCTTCGCCCGGTACCGTGCATAAGAAAGCCCGAGCTGCCCGACATGCAAGTGAAATCGACGGCGCTGCCTGCGGCAGGCCCGGCAAACCCTGGCGAAACATGAACGAAAATCGGCGGGTCCGGCTGGCCGGTATGATCCGGCTGCCGCAAAAAGCATCAATCCTGCCGGCGGTCGGCCTCGGTCAGCGCCACCCGGCAGAAGCTGGCGGCGATCGCGACCACATCCTCGACCGGCTGCCGGTAGTGCTTCGACACCCAGCGCAGCGCGATCGAGATGACGGCGCCGACCATGCCGATCGAGAGCAGCGTGGTGGCCGCGCCCTTGTCGTTGCCGTTCGGATCGCGTGCCGGTGGTACCAGGATGTCGCTGAAGACGCGCAAAGCGTCGAGCTTGACGGCGTCGACCGCCGGACTGATGCCGGAAATCTCGAGCAGGAAGACTCGCGCGGGCTTCGGATGCTCCTTCAGCCGCGTGAAATACAGCGTCAGCGCGGCGCGCAGCCTTGCCTCAGGATCGTCGCCGCCGCCAGCGGCGGCGGCCGCCATCTCCTCGTGCAGGTGCCCGACGACATGGTTGTAGGCCGCGATCAGCAGCGCCTCGCTGTTGGCAAAGGATTCGTAGAAATAGCGCTCGGTCAGCTCGGCCGCCTCGCAGATCGCCTTCACGGTCGCGCCGCGATAGCCGACCTCGCCATAGACGTCGATCGCCGCGTCGATCAGCTTGAGCCGCCGCTCGGCGCGGCGTTCCTCGGCGTCCATGCCGCCATAGAGGCGGGCTTTCCGGCTGCTTGTCATGAAATCTATTGACACGGGGGATTGTCAGATGTCAAGTTATCTGACAATATAGATTGTCAATACTGTCACCGGAGGGTCAGGGCATGTCCGCTCATTTCGACGTGTTGATCGTGGGCGCGGGGCTGTCGGGCATCGGCGCCGGCTACCATTTGCAAGCCAACTCTCCGGATCGCAGCTACGCCATCCTTGAAGGCGGCGATTGCATCGGCGGCACCTGGGACCTGTTCCGCTATCCCGGCATCCGCTCCGATTCCGACATGTACACGCTCGGCTATTCGTTCCGGCCGTGGACCGAGTCGAAGGCGATCGCCGACGGCCCGTCGATCCTGAACTATGTGCGCGAGACCGCGCGCGTCTATGGCATCGACAAGAACATCCGCTTCAACCATCGCGTCGTCCGCGCCGACTGGTCATCGGCGGATTCGCAATGGACTGTCGAGGTCGAGCGCGGACCGGAGAAGACGATCGAGCGCTTCACCTGCAACTTCCTGTTCATGTGCAGCGGCTACTACAAATATGAGCACGGCTACACGCCCGACTTTCCCGGCATCGCCGATTTCGCCGGCCGTGTCGTCCATCCACAGCAGTGGACCGACGACATCGACTACGCCGGCAAGAAGGTCGTGGTGATCGGCAGCGGCGCGACCGCGGTGACGCTGGTGCCGGAAATGGCCAAGACCGCCGCCCATGTCACGATGCTGCAGCGTTCGCCGACCTACGTCGTGGCGCGCCCCGATGAGGACAAGGTCGCCAACTGGCTGCGTGCGCGGCTGCCTGCAAAGCTCGCCTACGGCCTCACCCGCTGGAAGAACGTGCTGTTCGGCATGTATTTCTACCGGCTCTGCAAGCGCGATCCGGAGCGCGTGAAGAAGCTGATCCTCGGCGGCGTGCGCCACGCGCTCGGCCCCGACTACGACATCGCCACCCATTTCACGCCAAGTTACAATCCGTGGGACCAGCGGCTTTGCCTGGTGCCGAACGGCGATCTCTTTCAATCCTTGCGCAGCGGCGGGTCGTCCGTCGTCACCGACCAGATCGAGACCTTCACGCCCGGTGGCATCAAGCTCAAGTCGGGCAATGTGCTCGACGCCGACGTCGTGGTGACCGCGACCGGCCTCGATCTCCAGGTGCTCGGCGGGCTCGAGATCAGGGTTGACGGCGCGGCTGTCGATCTGTCGAAGACCATGAACTACAAGGGGCTGATGTACTCGGGCGTACCGAACCTCGCCGCCGCCTTCGGCTACACCAACGCATCCTGGACGCTGAAATGCGACCTGACCTGCGAATATGTCTGCCGCATGCTCAATCACATGAAGGCGAATGGCTATGCGCAGGTGACGCCGCGGCGGAACGACCCTGATGTCACCGAACTGCCCTGGGTGGATTTCTCCTCGGGCTACATCCAGCGCGCCGCCGCCAGGTTCCCCAAGCAGGGCTCGCGCCGGCCGTGGCGGCTCTATCAGAATTATGCACTCGACATCATGACGCTGCGCTTCGGTTCGCTGAAGGATGAGGCCATCGAGTTTCTGCCGGCGCGGCGGGCCGGCGCGACCGATGCGGCCGCGGATCCGGCCCGCCAGGTGGCGTAACGCGCGAAGCGCCAAATCTCCGCGCAACTTCGCTCGCGGCCGCGCCGGGCGCGGGCTGGCGATCACCCGGCGCCTCTGCTATGGGATGGCGGCGCCCGCATGCTTCGGCTTGCGAGCGGTGCGGTCCCGTAGCTCAGCCGGATAGAGCGACGGTTTCCTAAACCGTAGGTCGGAAGTTCGAGTCTTCCCGGGATCGCCATTTTCCGTCTCGTTGCGCTCGCTGTGCGCCGCGGGCGAGGCTTTTGCGGAACGCCTTCCGGCGCAATCTGCCGGGCGTCTGCCTCCCCCAAGTTCACACCAAATTAGGGAAAGCCCGGGAGAATGGGGAGGGGGCCACCGGAAGACCGCGCGTATGCGAGCCAGCGTTCCAGAACGGGTCGAGCAGGGGGGCAGCGATGCCCTTCGCGATCCGCTGCGCGCAAAGGGCCGGCCGCTCGTCGTCGACGTCGACGAAGTCATGCTCCCGGGAAGCGCGTTCGCGGCGGATATCGCATCAGCCCTGAGCCACAGCCTTCACGCATTCATTGCGGCGGTTGCCGCGGCCTTCGGATCGGAAGCGCGATCAGCGCGGGCTGTTGATGCGTCGGGTTTCGATTCCTCGCGCGCGCAATTCGACCACGACGCCGTGACGTTCCTGTTGCAGGCGTTGGGCGAAGGCCGTCCGGTCTATCTCTGTTCAGAAACCTACCCCGAGCCGCTCGTCAGTGCGGTCGCCCAGCATCTCGGCGTTTTCACCGCCTGGGCTGCCGCACCGGACGGCCAATCGCCGGCAGGGCAGGACGAAGAGCTTCCGCCCGCGCTCGGTCAGGGCTTTGACTATTTCGGCAGCGCAGCGGTTGCGTTGCCCGGCTTCGCATCGCGTGTCGCGCGCCCCGCTCGATCGGAGCCTGCCACGCCTGCCACGCCTGCGCGGGCCAGCATGCGCAGCTGGCTGAAGCTGTTCAGGGTGCATCAATATGCCAAGAACGGCCTCGTGCTGGTGCCGCTCCTGACCGCGCACAAATTCGCACTGGGATCGGCGGCGACCTCACTGTTTGCCGTGATCGCATTCTCGCTTTGCGCATCGGGCGCCTACATCCTGAACGACATTCTCGACGTCAAGGCCGACCGCGCGCATCCGGCCAAGCGCAATCGTCCGATCGCAAGCGGCGCCATCGCGGCGTCACAAGCCGTCGGCGCGATGGCCATGGCGCTGGTCACCGCATTTGCGATCGCATTGTCGATATCGCTCGCGTTTGGCGGCGTCCTGCTCGGCTATTTGGTGCTGACGACTTCCTATTCGCTCTGGCTCAAGCGCATCGCGACAGTCGACGTCGTCGTGCTCGCCACGCTTTACACCGTCCGCGTGATCGGCGGTGCGGTCGCGATCAGCGTGCCGATGTCGGAATGGCTGCTCGCGTTCTCGCTGTTCATCTTCATGTCGCTGGCGCTGGTGAAGCGCTATATCGAGCTCGCGAGCCAACCGGACGGTGCCGTGCTGGCGGCGCGGGGCTACCAGATCGAAGACAAGGCGATGATCGCGATCCTCGCGGCCGCGTCGGGCTTCAACGCCGTCGTGATCTTCACGCTCTACATCTCGTCCGATACGGTTCGCGCGCTTTACAGCCACCCGCAACTGCTCTGGGTCGGCTGTCCGATATTGATGTACTGGATCAGTCGCGTGATGCTGTTCGCACAGCGCGGATTGATCGATGACGATCCGGTCATCTTCGCGCTGAGGGATCGCGTCAGCTGGTTTGCCCTTGGCGCGATCGGCCTCATCATGCTCGCTGCAATCTAGCGATGCCGTCGGCTGCGTTGCCAGGAAGCGTGATGTCGAACTCCGGAGTGGGCGCGAGCGGCCTCTCCGGCTGGGGCAACTATCCCAGAGTGTCGACCGAATTGCTGGCTCCGCAGACGCCGGCAGGTGCACGGGACCACCTGCTTGCGCGGTCCGGCGTCGTCGCGCGCGGGGCAGGCCGCGCCTATGGCGATGCCGCGATCGGGACGCAATCCACGATTTCGTCGCGCGGCCTGAACCGGATGCGGAGCTTCGATGCCGCGACCGCCCAATTGACCGTCGAAGCCGGCGTGACCATTGCCGACATTCTTGCCGCGTTCGAGCCGCGCGGCTTCTTCTTGAAGGTCGTGCCCGGCACGAAATTCGTGACGGTCGGGGGCGCGATTGCGGCCGACGTTCACGGCAAGAACCACCATCGCGACGGCGGCTTCGGCAATATCGTCGTTTCGTTCCGCCTCGCGCTGCCGGGCGGTGAGATCGTCACCTGCTGCCGGTCGGAAAATGCCGCGCTGTTCGCGGCGACGCTGGGGGGCATGGGCCTGACCGGCATGATCCTCGATGCGACGCTGCGGCTGCTCCCAATCGAGACGGCCTGGCTGCGGCAGGACACCCGCGTTGCCGGCAATCTCGACGCGGCGATCGATCAACTGGAAAGCAGCGCATCGACAACCTATTCGGTGGCCTGGATCGATTGCCTCGCGCGCGGCGCGGCGCTTGGGCGGTCGCTGGTCTATCTGGCCGAGCACGCCACCCGCCGCGACAAGGATATGCTCGGACCTGACCTCGCGCCTTTCCCCAGCGTTCGCACGTCGCGTCTGTCGGTGCCGGAGCTGTTTCCGGGATGGCTGCTCAATCGCGCCTCGATGCGGGCGTTCAAC
Organism: Bradyrhizobium oropedii; assembly: GCF_020889685.1. Taxonomy (GTDB): domain Bacteria; phylum Pseudomonadota; class Alphaproteobacteria; order Rhizobiales; family Xanthobacteraceae; genus Bradyrhizobium; species Bradyrhizobium oropedii. The sequence goes on along the minus strand of NZ_JACMYO010000039.1, from coordinate 27,960 downwards.
GAGCTCTACTTCCGCCGCGGTGCCGCGCATCAGGGCAAAGTGCGGCTCGTCCATTGGGATCCCTATTTCTTTCCGCTCGATGCGATCGCCGACTGGAACAGGATCTACGGCCGGCGCGGTTTCGTGCAGTATCAATGCGTGATCCCGCAGGGCCGCGCGCGCCGCGTGCTCGCCGACATTCTGGATCGGGTATCGCGGCGCGGCGATGCGTCGTTTCTTGCGGTGCTCAAGCTGCTTGGCGACGCGAGCGGACCGATGTCATTTCCACTTCGCGGCTACACATTGACGATGGATTTTCCCGTCACCGAAACGCTGTTCGCGTTTCTCGACCAGCTCGACGCACTGGTGGTCGATGCCGGCGGCCGGCTTTACCTCGCCAAGGACGCAAGGCAGTCCCGCGCGACATTCGAATCCGGATATCCCGGCCTCGCGGCCTTGCGGGACATCCGCGAGCAGACCGGGGCGAACACCCGGCTTGCGTCCCATCTTTCAGCACGGCTTGGAATCTGATGACCGGCACAAAATCAATTCTGGTGATTGGCGGCAGCTCGGACATCGGGCACGCGACCGCGCTGCGCTATGCAAGGGAGGGATGGCGCGTGACGCTGGCTGCCCGCGATCTCGAGGCAGCGCAGCGCAACGCAGACGATATCAGGACGCGAAGTGGCGTCGAAGCAACGGTCCAAGCGCTGGACGTGTTGCAGACCGGGCAGCTTGCCGGCTTTGTCGCCGGCCTCTCCGCGCTCCCCGACACCGTTGTGTGCGTTGTCGGGGAACTCGGCGACCAGCTCCGTGCCCAGACCGATCCTGAGCTTGCGACGACAATCATGCGCACGAATTTCGAGGCGCCCAGCCTGTTGCTCGAACTGTTCGCGCAAGCGTTCGAGGCGCGCGGTTCTGGCACCATCGTCGGGGTCAGTTCGGTTGCCGGCGATCGCGGGCGCGCGTCGAACTATTACTACGGCGCGGCCAAGGCCGGCTTCTCGCAATTCCTGTCCGGCCTGCGCAACCGCCTGGCGCTGGCGGGCAAGGTTCGCGTCGTCACCGTCAAGCCCGGGTTCGTACGCACGAAGATGACTGCGCATATGAAGCTGCCGGCGCCGCTGACGGTCCAGCCGGATCGGGTTGCGGAGGATATCTTCCGGGCCGATGTGATGAAGCCGCGTGACGTGATCTATGTAGCCCGGCGGTTCTGGCTGGTGATGACGATCATCTGTGCATTGCCGGAGCCCGTTTTCAAGCGGATGCGCATCTGACGCCGGGCGCATACCGGCGGATTATTGAGGGGCCGCGGCATCTGCCGATCTGGTCCCGGGTTCTAACGGTTGGCCGTCATGTCCCTGTCTGGTCGAGATAGTCTGCACACCGGAGATCGCGATCATGTCGCGGCGGCTTCGGCCGATCGGCCGCTGTTGTCGGGCTCGATCGGGCAAAACGTTCCGCTGGCGACGGCGTTGCTGTGGCTCGGCCTGTTCGTGGTGGTGCTGATCTGCTGCATCGTTCTCTGCGATGGCCGGCTCATCTTCACGCTCGACGACCCCTACATCCATCTCGCCGTGGCCGATCACATCCGATCGGGCGGTTACGGGGTCAACGCGTCCGAGGTCTCGTCGCCAAGCTCGTCGATCATCTGGCCCTACCTGCTGGTCGTGACCGAGACACTGCATCTCGGCGCATTCGGACCGCTGTTGATCAATGCCGTAGCCGCAGCGGCGACGGTCGTAACCTTCCTGCGCATTCTCGAAACGGCGGGGCTGCTCGCACCTGCGCAGGAGAAGCCGCTGTCTTTCTTTGTCGCGCTGCTGGCGATCCTGTCGTCGAGCGCAATTGCCTTGCCGATGACCGGTATGGAACACAGCCTTCACGTCTGGGCTACGATCACGACCTTCGGCGGCCTCGTCGAGGCCGCGCGCGGACGACCGCCGACCCGGATGCACTTCGTTGCACTCGTGCTGCTGCCGCTCATTCGTTTCGAGGGGGCGGCATTTGCGCTTGCGGCGATCGCGGGCTTTGCATTGCTCGGCCGGCGTCGCTTCGCCGGTGCCGCCGCAATCGTGATCCTCTGCGCGTTCGCGGGCTATTTCGCGCGGATGGCCTCCCTCGGTCTTCCACTGCTGCCAAGCTCGGTGTTGCTCAAGTCGCATGTCGCGGAAACCGCCTATGAGGGAACCAGCGTGGTTGCCTCGATCCTCCGCAATCTCGGTGCCAGCTTCGAGGACCCCACCGGCTCTCGCCTGACGCTGCTTGGTCTGGCGCTGGCCTGCGCAATGTGGCCGCTTCGCGTCGACCGCGGCGCGCTGACGGTCTGTGCGACGGTTCTCGTCGCGATCGGCGCGCATCTGGCCTTCGGCCAATACGGCTGGTTCTATCGGTATGAGGTCTACATCGTTGCGCTCGCGGTGCTGGCGCTGCTGTACGCCGTTGCGCGTGCCAGGACGCTTCTGAGCGTGCCGCAATGGACTGCCGCAACACTCGCCAGCGTCGGGTTGGCCGGCCTTGCCAGCGTCGGCTATGTCAGTGCTGCCCTGGAGACGCCGCTCGCCTCACGCGGCATCTACGAGCAGCATTATCAGCTGCGTCGTTTTGCCCAGCAACTCTACGATCGGCCGGTGGCCGTCAATGATCTCGGGCTGGTTGCCTGGAGGAATCCGAACTTCGTTCTTGATTTGTGGGGGCTCGGTTCGGAACGCGTGCGCAAGGCGAAGCTCGCCGGTCATTACGGCCCTGACGAGATGGCCGTGCTCGCAGATCAGTATCACGTCGGCGTCGCCATGATCTACGACAGCTGGTTTCCAAAGGGCGTGCCGGCCAGTTGGAAGAAAGTTGCGATACTGCACACGATTCCGGTAACCGGCGAGCAGGGCGATGTCGACTTCTATATCACTCCGGCTGCGGAGCGGGAGGTCGTCGACAGCGCCTTGAAGGTGTTCGCGTCGACGCTGCCGGCGCGTGATCGTCTCGAAATACTCGCGCGGTGAGGCGGGGCGTGGCCCCACATTGATTCCAATCACGCGTGCCCGCGGCTCAAATTCTTGCAAGCGGTCCTTGTGCCGGGACGGACTGGACCGTTTCAGAACTTGAACTGCGCAGCAGCAGGATTCCGACAATCAGCGCGATGAGCGGAAGGATCGCGAAGCCTCCGATCGAGAGCACGTCGAGCCATTGAGGGTCCTTGTGGGAAGCCGCCATCTGCGTCGCCCGCATGTAGCCGAGGGCGCCGATCGGGATCGGCAGGATGTAGATGATTCCCCGCTCCCACTCGCGCGCGTTCGCCAGCAGCGCCGGCAACAGCAGGGCCAGACCGATGCCGAAGATCAGAAAGTCGTAATCGTAGGCGTAAGGGCTGATGCAGACCGATACGATCGCGGTCAGGCCGAGGCTCTCACGTACGGGCATCTTCCGGTACACCGCAATGAGCACGACGCCGAGCGCGAGGACGGCAACGGCGACCTGGCCGACAAATGATCCCGATGCAGAGAGACCTGCGGTCCGCAGCGCGGCATAGGTCGAGATCATCCGATACAGCGGATAGTAGCCTTGCTCGAGGAAGGCCGACGAGTCGCGGACGCTTTGCAGCAGCGCGGTCCAGATCTGCACGCCGAACAACGCGGTGCAGGCCACTGAGCTGACCAGCACGACTGCGCCGGCCGCGAACACGACGACCCAGGAACGCCGCAGGATGGCATAGACCGCAAATGCAATCGCGAGATGCGGCTTGATGATCATGAGCCCGAGGGCGACCCCGGCGATAGCCGGTCGCTCTTCGAAGAACAGGCAAACCAGCCCGATCAGCGCCGCCGTGAGGAATCCGTTCTGGCCGCACGCCAAAGTGATTCCGATCGTCGGAAAGAAGATGATGAGCACCAGCACGAACTGGCTTCCGGCGATGCGGCGCAGCACTGCGAGGTAGAGTGCAACTGTCGAGGCCGTGAACAGCAGGTAGGCAATCCCGACCGGGATCAGCGCGAACGGCGCGAGCAGCAGGCTGAATTGTGGCGGATAAGTCCACGGCATGAAGCTGTCGTGCCCGCCCGACGCCTCTCTCTGGATGACGATGAGCTTCGCGAACTGGTAGGCTTGGTCCACGGTGCCCTGCCACACCAGTTTTGCGACGATGTAGAAGGCATCGAAATCGACGAGTTCGCGGTCTTGTCCCAGGCCCAGCCGGGAGAACCACGCGGCCTTCAAGAGCACGGCGATGGCGAGAAGTGTGAGCATTCCGCGCGTATAGGCGGTTCGCTTCGACCTGGTCGCCTGAATTGTTTCGAGGGTTGTTGCGTACATCAAGCCGGGCCCTGTTACGGCAATTCAGGCTAGATTGAATAGGTTAAGCAGTCGAAAAATTGCGCGCCAGAGCCTGGTTCGGCGCCTGTCGCCCGACAGCGATGGGATGCATCAAATCGGCCCGTGCAGGCGTTGCAGGAACCGGGCGGTATCTCAGTGGCGGGTTCCGGCGGGTATGTTGACGACATTCCCGGGCGAGCGGTGGCAAGATCGGGCGAATGCTGACGTCTCCAATTATCTCCAACCCGGCTGCGACTTTCGCTGGACGCTTCATCGGCGGCAATGATAACGGCTGGGCAGTCCAGCTCATGACAGGCCGTATGCCGAAACCTCCGCTTCCTCCCAATCGCGGGCCAAGCCCATCTCCGGCTCTGCAGCGCGCGGTCGTCGCATTGCAGATGGGACAGATCGTCGAAGCCGAGCGGCTGGCGGCGGAAGTCTTGAAGGCAAACCGGAACGATGTGGGCGCGGCCTCGATCCTGGCACGGGCGCTGATGATCCAGAACCGCAACGAGGAGGCGATCGCGCCGCTCGAGCGAGCCACGCGCCGCGTCGAGGATCCTGGCCTCGAGACCCTGCTCGGCGCAGCGCTCGGCGGCGCCGGTCGCCAGAACGAGGCGATCGATCTGTTGCGCCGGACCACCGCGCGGCGGCCACCGTATTTGCCCGCATTTCAGGCGCTGGCAGGGCAATTGCACGCGGCCGGTCGCATCGACGAGGCGGTTGCCGTCCTTGAGAACGCGCTTGTTCTTGCGCCCGGGAGCCTCGAGTTTCAACTGCTGCTCGCGCAACTGCTCCCCCAGCGCAATGAGCGCGGCCGCGCGCGCGAGATTCTGGAGAAGCTGCGCACTGCGGCGCCGGGACATCCTGATATTCTGGCCGCGCTCGCGCGCGTGCTGCTGCTCGATGGCGAATATGCGGCTGCGGCCGATCTCTACCGTCAGGTGGTGGCGCAACGCCCCGACGATCCCCTGACGCGTCTCAGCTTCTCCGCCAGCCTTCTGGAAATGGGCGACCGCGCTGCCGGCGAAGCCAATTTGCGCCTGGCGTTGCGTGGCCGGCCGCAAATGATGGGCCGCACGACGGCCGCGCTGACCATGTCATCGCATGGCCGCTTCTTCTTCCGTCCCAGCGGGTTTGCGAAGTTTCTGAGCTAGGCGAGCGAGCCCCTGGGGCGGAATGAGATGAAACGCTCGGGGCAAATCATGTCGCGAGAATGTGAGAGTAAGACCCACCGACCACACAACGTACTCGCTGTCGTCCCTGCCTAGTGCGCAATTGCGCACTAGGCAGGGACGACAAGTGGAGGGAGTATGGCCCCCACCGACATTCGTCATCGCCCCGCAACACGGCCCCGCGCCCGGTCTACGTCCGAAACTGGCGGCGATAGAGTCCGGGCTCGCGGGCCATCCTGTTGGACAGGTCCTGTGCGCGCGACGTTTCATCCGGCGTCATCGCCGCGGTCTGCGCGACCCAGTTTTCGCGCTTCACCGGGAAGCATTGCGCAACCGGCGTGCCCTTTGGCAAGACGCCGTTGAAATTAGTGTCGTGCCAGCGTGCCGGGAAATGGATCCAGCTGTCGTGAAACAGATCGCAGTCGACCATGCCGGTCAGTGTGGTGAACGGTAGGTCGAACCGATTGACCGGATGCGTGAAGAACAGCGAGTAGCCGGCCGGCGCCTCGATGGTCCACAGATTGACGAACTTGATGATGAAGCGATCGGGCTCGAACAGCGGCGAGCCGACCACCTGGCTTTCGTCGTGGAAGCCGACCGGCGAGCGCGGGAATTCCAGTGCGCCCCCGGGCGGAAGGTCGTTATCCCATGTGATCGCACCATTCTCGATCTTGAGATCGCAGACCAGCGGCATCAGGAAACCCGATGTCATCGCATCGACGAATGGCGGGCAGCGCTTGACGGTATCCTCCTCGCGATTGCTCATCGCATTGAAGGCCTGCGTCGGCATCGCCTTGAGCCATCCGGGAAGACCCAACGACGCAGGCACCGGCGGCGGAATCTTGCCCTCGAGCTCCGCCGGGCAGCGGAATTTGATGGCTATCGCTTCGTTGTTGTTGGACACGGCTTTGGCTCTTGGTTCGTTCAGTGTCGGCAGCGCCCTAGCGCCAGTCGATGCTGCTCTAGCACGCGACGACGGGGCGGAGGAAGCAGCCGCACCAGTCGCGGAGCGACCCGCGGTATGGAGCTATAAGTTGTTGTTATCATGACGGATAAGGCACAGCTTTCGACTGCCGGTTCGGCGCACGCCGATGCTGCTTTTCCGTGTCTTTCCGTTCGCCGATGCGCAAGACTTTGCCGATAGGCATTGGCTTTCGACGCCTCTCGGGCGCATCATGACCGGCGTCGCTGACGACAGGTTGCAGCAGGTAACGGAGGGATCGATGGCCGAATCGAAGGTTGAAACCGCCAGGACTGCAGGCACCTCACCACCCTCAGGCGACGGCGGCGGCGTCAGCGAGCTCGCGATCGCGACCGTTCGCACCGTGCCGATCGAGCAGGCGCAGTCGCGCACCGAGCACGATCTGCTCGGCGAGGACGATGTGCCGGCCGATGCGCTGTGGGGCATCCACACCAAGCGCGCGGTGATGAACTTTCCGATCACCGGTGTGCCGGTCGGCCATTTTCCGGAATTCGTCCGCGCGCTGGCACTGGTGAAGCAGGCGGCCGCCCGCGCCAACAAGCGCCTGGGCTATCTCTCGCCGGAAAAGGCCGATGCGATCGACAAGGCCTGCACCAAGGTTGCGACCGACAAGGTCTATGCCGAGTCCTTCGTCGTCGACGCCATCCAGGGCGGAGCCGGCACCTCGACCAACATGAACGCCAACGAGGTGATCGCCAACGTCGCGCTCAAGCTGATGGGCAAGAAGCCCGGCGATTATCACACGCTGCATCCGAACGACGACGTCAACATGGCGCAGTCGACCAACGACGCCTACCCGACCGCGTTGCGGCTCGCGGTGATCTTCGCCACCCAGCCGCTGGTGCGCGCGCTGGATGATCTCGCCTATGCCTTCAAGGGCAAGGCGGTGGAGTTCGCCGACGTCCTGAAGATGGGCCGCACCCAACTTCAGGATGCGGTGCCGATGACGCTCGGTCAGGAATTCGATGCCTTCCATGCCACCGTGAAGGAGGACGTCGCGCGGCTGAACGAGATTTCTTCGCTGTTCCGCGAGGTCAATCTCGGCGCCACCGCGATCGGCACCGGCATCAATGCCGATCCGCGCTATGCGGCGCTTGCGGTCGAGGAGCTGTCGCGGCTGTCGGGCCAGCCGATGGTGCTGGCATCGAACCTGATCGAGGCGACCTCCGACCTCGGTGCCTTCGTGCTGTTCTCGGGCGTGCTGAAACGCGTCGCGGTCAAAGTATCGAAGATCTGCAACGACCTTCGTCTGCTGTCGTCGGGGCCGCGTACCGGCATCGGCGAGATCCGCCTGCCTGCGGTGCAGGCCGGCTCGTCGATCATGCCCGGCAAGGTCAATCCGGTGATCCCCGAAGTGGTCAACCAGGTCGCCTTCCTCGTCATCGGGCACGATCTCACGGTGACGATGTGCGCCGAAGGCGGCCAGCTCCAGCTCAATGCCTTCGAGCCGACCATCGGCTATTGCGTGTTGAGCTCGCTGCGCATGCTGACGGCCGCGATCGATACGCTGACCAAGCGCTGCGTCGACGGCATCGAGGCCGATCGCGAGCGCTGCCGCAGCCTGGTGCAGGGCTCGATCGGGCTGATCACGGCGCTGGCGCCGGCGCTCGGTTATGAAGCCAGTTCACGCGTAGCGCGCCGCGCGCTGAAGGAGAACCGCTCGGTTGCCGACATCGTGCTGGAGGAGAAGCTCTTGACCGAGGAGCAGCTCAACCAGCTGCTCGAGCTTGAAGCCATGACCCGCCCGGCACGCCGGCAGCCGGTGCCCAAGTTGAAGGAAAGTTGAGAGCAAGCGTTACGGTTCCCGCCCGAGGGCCGGACAAACGAAGCCGCCACTCGTCATGCCCGGGCTAGTCCCGGGCATCCACACCTTCAACGTGACCTGCGCAAAAGACGTGAATGGCCGCGCCAAGCCAGGCCATGACAACAGGCGTGTTGACCAGCGACGGCTACAGCGTCTTGATGAACTCGATCAGGGCGCGACGCTGGTCTTCCTTCAGGCCGGGTCCGATCACGCCGGGACCCTTCTCGTCCGAGAATTCGTGTCCGGCATTGCTGTTGCCGCGCTTGGTGGTGTCGAGCGCGAAGACGTTCTTGATCTTGTCGTTCGACATATAGCCGAGATCCTTCGGATCATACTCCCGGCCGCCGAGATAGACGATCGAGGGACGTTCCTTCACCGGCGACAGCAGGGCGTAGATGGTCGGGACCGATCCGTTGTGCAGGTAGGGCGGGGTCGCCCAGATGCCGTTGAGCGGCCGGACCTTGTAGGCAAGCAGCGCCTGGATCCCGTTCGGCCGGTAGCCGTTGATGCGCTTGCGATCCTCAGGCGGGGTTTTGTTCTGGTCGTACCAGTAGTCGACGGTCTTCTCGACCAGTTCGCCGAGCGCGGGCCCGAAGCCGCCGTCCTTGATCTTCAAATTGGCCGGGGTCTCGACCGTGCGGTTCGCAAGGCCCTCGGCCTGTGCGCTGTCGGTGCCGATATGGCTGATCGGAATCATCTCGACGTCGAGCAGCGGCTGGCCGGCGTCGTTCTTGATCCAGCGCTTCTTGTCCTTGAACAGCGCAAAGGCCTCGCTCGTGGGCAGCGCCTTGCTGTCGATCGCCGGGCCGTGGCAGCCCTGGCAGTGCGTCTTGTAGAGCTCGCCGCCCTTTGTCGCGAGCTTCATCTCGATTGGTCCCAGGATGTTCTCCGGCCATTTCGGCGACGCAAGTCCGCCAAAGCCCTTGTCCTCGCTCGGCGGCTCGCCGGCGATCATCCGCTCCATCTCGTGCAGCACGTCGACCCGCGCGCTCGATTTGAACAGGCCCCTGGACTCGTCGAGCAGATTGAGCTCGGCGCTGACGCCGAGCGCTTCACCGGCATTGCGCACCATCGGCTGCATGATCGCGCCGTCATACTGCACCCAGCTGAACCACGGCGCGTTCCAGATCCGCGGGAAATGCACCGGCGCCGAATGCGAGGCATAGTTGTTCGGATTGTTCAGGTCGATCGAGAACACCTGGTTGCCGATCCGGTTCAGCGCATCGAGCCGCGCATAGCCTTCCTCGACGCTGTTGGCGGCAACCTTGGTCTCCAGCGCATTGATATTGGCGTACTGCTTCAGCACGAGATCGAGCTGGCCGCGCAGCGCCATGCGCTCGTCGACGTTAGAGTCCTTGCCGAGGATCTCATCGGCAAAGCGCGCGAACCGGCCCGGCCAGAACCGGGTCAGCAGCAGCGAGACGCCGACGCTCTTCTGGAACTCGAACAGGTTGGTGTTGGCCGGCCCGCCGTCGATCACGATCTCGGTGCCGCGATAGCTGAAGCTTCCGGTGTGGCAGGCGGAGCATGTCAGCCCGACCCCGTTCATGCTCTCCTTTGTGTGCGGGTTGCGCCAGGGCGTGCCGTTGGCATCAGCCATCGGGCCGCTCCGCGCAAAGCCGATCGGCAGCGCATCGGGACTGCCGGGGATTACAGTGTCGGGAATAAATCCGAAGCGACCGAGATAATTGGTCTCGCTGAGCCGCGGTGCCGCAGTGAACAGCGGCCAGACGGTCGGCTGCTCCAGCGCCACGAACCATTCAAGGGGGATGCCGAAGGTCCGCGTGCCCTGGTCGGCGTGATAGAACCAGCGCAGCCGCTCGGCGCTGACATTCTGGTCCAGCCACACCGTCTTTGCCGGCGGCTGATAGTCGACGGCCTTGACGCGGAAGCCGCTCACCACCGTCTCGATATCGTCCTTGAAGTAGAAGACGCCGGCGACAATCAACAGTCCGATGAAAACGATCGTCTTGCGAGGCATGCCCCGTCCCCCAATTCGCGATACCCGCGCGTCATATTGATGAGATATTAAAAATCGCCGAAACAGGTTCGCGTTAAGCGTGTGGTGAGCTGTGCGCCATCCTACAGTAGCGGCGCTTGGTCTACCAACGGAAATGTTGCAAAGGAAATGTTGATCAGCTGTGAGCCAGTTCACTTGCGGCACTCTCTCCGCGGCGGCATTTGCGCGCATCGAGACCTGCGGCTAGATTTGACGGAGCAATCATTCTTCGAGATGTCATCTTGAACGCGTCAGATGCACAGCCGCTCACGATCACGATCTCCGACGATAGCACGGTGTCCGCACTGCTGCTGCGCCCGGCGCAGGCGCGCAGCGCCTATGTGTTTGCCCATGGCGCCGGTGCCGGCATGACGCATCCGTCGATGGAGGTGATCGCAAAGGGATTGGCGGAGCGCGGCATCGCGACGCTGCGCTATCAGTTTCCCTACATGGAGAAGGCCAGCAAGCGGCCCGATCCGCCCGCCGTCGCGCAGGCGACGGTGCATGCTGCAGTGGCCGAGGCCGCGCGCCGTTGCGGCGAACTGCCGCTGTTCGCCGGCGGCAAGTCGTTCGGCGGACGCATGACCTCGCAGGCGCAGGCCAAAGCGCCGCTCGAAGGCGTGCGCGGGCTGGTGTTCCTCGGATTTCCCCTGCATCCCGCCGGCAAGCCGTCGAACGAACGCGCCAAGCACCTCGCCGAGGTCAAGATCCCGATGCTGTTCCTGCAGGGCACGCGCGATGCGCTGGCGGAGCTGGATCTGCTTGAGCCGGTGGTGAAGGAGCTGGGTAGCCGCGCGACGCTGCATCTGGTGCAGGAAGCCGACCACTCCTTCCACGTCCTCAAGCGCTCCGGCCGCAACGACCGCGAGGTGATGACCGAGCTGCTCGATGCGTTCGCGGCCTGGGTCGTGAAACATTCGTGAGATCAAGCCCATGACCAGGATCCTGATCGTCAATCCCAACACCACCGCGTCGATGACCGCGACCATCGCCACTGCGGCGCAGGCGGTGGCCGCGTCGGGCACCGAGATCGTCGCTGTCACATCCGCGATGGGGCCGGCCTCGATCGAGGGCTTCTACGACGAGGCCTTCGCCGTTCCCGGGTTGATCGAAGCGTTCCTGATGACGCCGGATGCCGATGCCGGCATCATCGCCTGCTTCGACGATACCGGCCTCGGTGCTGCGCGGTCGGCCGCGCGCTATCCGGTGGTCGGCATCTGCGAAGCGGCGCTGGTCACGGCCGGGCAGGTCGCCAAGCGTATCAGCATCGTCACCACGCTGCCGCGCTCGATCGTGCCGCTGGAGGAACTGGTCCGCCGCTACGGCTTCGCCGACCGCGCCACGGTCACTGCCTGCGACGTCGCGGTGCTCGATCTCGAGAAGCCGGGTTCGGGCGCCAAGGCGAAGCTGGAGGCGGAGATCGCGCGGGCGCTGGAGAAGGGTGCCGACGCCATCGTGCTCGGCTGCGCCGGCATGGCCGATCTCGCGCATGAGCTGTCGGTGCAATTTGGCGTGCCGGTCATCGATGGCGTGGCGGCTGCGGTGAAACAGGCGGAAGCACTCGCCGGCCTCAAGCTCACGACATCGCGCCGCGGCGCTTATGCCTCGCCTGCGGCCAAGGCCTATTCCGGGCTGCTCGAGGGATTCGCACCGGCCTCAAAGGAGTAAGTCTCGTCATTGCGAGCGAAGCGAAGCAATCCATAGTGCCGCATGCCGAGAAATGGATGCTTCGTCGCTGTCGCTCCTCGCAATGACGGGGAGACGGTTTTACGACGCCGCGCCGCCATAAATCCGGTCGCGCAGGCGGCGCATGCCGGACAGCCAGCGCTCTCGATTGGTGGCCTTGCGCAGCATGTATTCCTGCACCTGGGGGTGCGAGAGAATCAGGAAGCGTTCCTCGGCCATCGCTTCGATCACCATCCGCGCGACCTCGCCGGGCTGCAGCACACCGTCGACGCGCGCGGCGCTCGGGCCCGGCGTCGTCATGCCTGTTTGCACCGATTGCGGGCAGAGCACGGAGACACGGATGCCGCGGTCGCCATACTGGATGGCGAGATGCTCGGCGAGCGCGACCGCGGCGTTCTTGGTGACGCCGTAGGGCATCGAGTTCAGCGAGGCCAACAGCCCCGCGGCCGATGCAGTGTTGATGAGATAGCCCGAGCCGCGCGCCAGCATGCCCGGCACCAGCGCGCGCGCCGCGAACACGTGGCTCATCACATGCACGCGCCAGCTGACGTCCCAGTCGGCATCGGACGCGGTTTCCTGTCCCTTGCGCGACAGCCCGGCATTGGAGAAGAACACGTCGACCGGACCATATTTGTCCTCGGCTGCGGCGATCAGCGCCTTGAGGTCCTCCTCGAGCCCGACATCGGCGGTGACCGCGAGGCCGTCGATGTCGCCGGCGACGCTGGCGAGCCGGTCGCGCGAGGTCTTGAGATCGGCGACCACCACGCCGCGCGCGCCGGCCTCCGCATAGGCCCGCGCCACCGCTTCGCCGATCCCGCTGGCGCCACCGGTGACGATGCAGACCTTGTCCTTGACTTGCATGGTTCGATATCCCTGCTTGTTATCGTCGCGACCGGATTGTCAGCCCTGATACAGCCCCTTGTCACGCGCCTTCTGGATCGCGAGCGCGGCCATCAAATCGAGCATCGGGGTCGGAAGTCCGGCTGCGCGGGCAAACGCCGCCGGTGCACGCACCAGCACGTCGATCTCCATTGCGCGGCCGAGCTCGTAGTCCTGCAGGATCGACGGCTTGTGGTCGGGCGCCGGCCCTGAGCGGGTGACGCGCTTGACCTCGGGGATATAGCGTGTCGCCACCGCATTGGCCTCGTCGAGCAGCCGCGCGATCACGTCCTGCATGTCAGGATCGTCGCGGACGCCGCGCGCGGTCAGCCCGGTCAACAGGCAGAGCACCGACATCGACATGTTGGTGAGCAGCTTCGACCAGATCGTCTCACGAATCTCACTGACCTCGGGCGACTCGATCGCGGCGTCATTGAGGGCCGCGCGCAGAATGGCGATGCGCTCGCTCCGGCGGTCGTCGCACTCGCCGATCAAGAGGCGATTGCGATCCGGCGACAGGTTCGCCACCACGCCGGGCGCGATCACCTCGTTGGAGGAGAAGATCACGCCGCCGATGATCCGCTCCTCCGGGATGGCGCAGTGCAGGCGTCCGCCGGGATCGAGGAAGCCGAGATCGGGGATCGCGGGATGCTGCGTCGGCAGGCCGAGACCGTACCACCAGGGAATGCCGTTCTGCGCGAACACGACCATCGTGTCGCGCTGAAGCAGCGGTGGCAGTCCGGTTGCGAGCGCACCGATGCCGGTCGCCTTCAGCGTGCTGATGACGACGTCCTGCGGCCCCAGCTCAGCAGGATCGGCCGATGCCGTCACTTTCGCAGTGACGCTGCTGTCGCCGACCTTCAGCGTCAATCCGTTGGTCCTGACCGCGTCGAGATGCGGTCCGCGCATCACGCAGGACACATCGTGGCCGGCGCGTGCCAGCCGGACCGCGAAGTGGCTGCCAACGGCGCCTGCGCCGAAAATACAAATACGCATCAGTGGAACTAGTCCTTGCAACGTGTCGCGTCAGTTTCCACAAGCGCAGGCCATCGCGCAACCCGTCATGCGCGTGGCGCGGCCGCGCGCGCTCGAAAGTGATGGATCAAGCCATCTCCTCTCGCCATAGTGCAAGGTTAGTACAAGACAACAGCAATACCGAACCAGGGAGAAACATCATGTCGGCCAGCCCAGTCCTGTGGAGCCTCGATGCGCGCGGGGTCGCGTCCGTCACGCTGAATCGCCCCGAGGTCAACAATGCCTATGACGGCGCGCTGATTGCAGGCGTGCTGGCGGCGATCGACGATCTCTCGACCAAGCCGGTGCGCGTGGTCGTGCTCAACGGCAACGGCAAGCATTTCCAGGCCGGCGCCGACCTGAAATGGATCAACGGCGTGCGCCCGAAATCAGCAGAGGAGAACGAGGTGGCGTCGCGCGCCACCTTCGAGGCGGTGCAGCGCCTCAACACGCTGCCGGTCCCGACGGTGGCGCTGGTGCAGGGCGGCTGCTTCGGCGGCGGCACCGGCGTGATCTCGGCCTGCGATATCGTGATCGCGGCCGACAATGCGCTGTTCTCGATCACCGAGGTACGCTGGGGCCTGACGGCTGCGATCATCATCCCGCAGCTCTGCGACGCCATCGGCGTCCGCCAGGTGCGCCGCTATGCGTTGACCGGCGAACGTTTCGGCGCCGAGGATGCCCGCCGTATCGGCCTCGTCCATGAGGTGGTGCCGCTGGCCGATCTCGAAAGCGCAGGCGCCAGGGTCGTCGAGCAGCTGCTCGGCAACGCCCCGGATGCGATGGCCGAAACCAAGAAGCTCGCGATGGAGAGCTCGTTCGGCGGCATGGCCGTCGACGATGCGGCCTACAAGCGCCTTGTCCAGCTGCACTCGGCCAAGCGGCAGACCGCCGAGGCGGCCGAAGGGCTCGCGTCCTTTGCCGAGAAGCGCGCCGGGCGGTGGGGCGGCAAGGTGTAGTCTGTGCGGATGGTCTGTAGGGCGGGTTAGCCGAAGGCGTAACCCGCCGCTCGCATTCCGACAGATTGGCGGATTACGCTGCGCTAATCCGCCCTACATATTTGCAAGCGTACCGCTCAGCAGCCGCGGCAGATGCCGCGCATGCTGCGATAGACCTCTTCGTCGTCGCGCCGCATCTGCTGCAGCTGATCGAACGTCTTCGCTTCGCTTGATTGCGCGATCGGCGGCTCGGGCTTGCGCTTCGCCGCCAGCTCCTGCTCTTGCCGATGGTAGCAGGCTTCGCGCTCGGCCTTGGCCTCGATGAAGCGGCAGGTCTCGATCGCCGCCGCGGGCGTCGCAACGATCATGAGACCGAGCAAGGCTGACATCAGGAGTTTCAAGCGGGTGATCCTTTCGCGCCCTTGTCTCAGGTCCGCCTGCGTGGAGCAAGACCACCGCTATATCACAGCGACTGCGACAGCGACTTTTTCAAGGTCTTGAGCAGTGCCTGCACCGCGGCGGCATCGATGCGGCGTTCGGGAACGGCGGCCTTCACCCACAGTTCCGGGATCGGAAACTCAGGGAGGACCGGCTGCAACGTGCCGTCGCGCAGCGCGTCCGCGACCAGATAATGCGAGAGCAGCGCGATGCCGTTACCGGAGATCGCGCTTTGCGTCAGCACGCGGCCCTCGTTTGAACTGAGAATCGGCCGCACCTGGATATTGATGCGGCCGCGTGGCCCCTCGAACGGCCATTCCGGTCCTGTCGGCAGAAAGCTGAGGCAGCGATGATCGACCAGATCGCGCGGATGCTTCGGCGTTCCCTGCTTCTTGAGATACGCCGGTGAGGCGCACACGAGCCGCTGCAGCCGGCACAGCGGTTCGTCGACGACACCGCCGAAGGAATGCGGAAAGGCGCCGATCGCGATATCGAAACCTTCGGTCACAGGATCGACCGGACGATCGATCATCACGATCTCGAGCTTCACGCTGCTGTTCTGCTTCTGGAAGATCGTGAAGGCATCGGCGAGACGTGCGACCGTCAGCGAGGTCGGCGCCTTGACGCGCAGATGATCGGAGAGGTCGCGCTGCTTCTCGCCCATTCGCGACAGGAGATCGCCGACATCGGCAACGACGCCGCGGGCGCGATGCACATATTGCTGACCGGCCTCGGTCAGCCGCAATTGCCGCGTCGAGCGGTGGAATAGCGCGGTGCCGATCCGCTCCTCGAGCTGGGTGACGCGCTTGGCGACGACCGAGGTCGCGACGTTGAGCCTGCGCGCAGCGCCGGAGAAGCCGCCGGCGTCTGCGGTGGCGAGGAAGGCTTCGAGGTTCACCAGCGTATCCATCGGCCGTTCCCTTTGCTCTCGCCTTTCTCGATTCGCGAAAACTGATCACATAATTTGGTGGATTGTACTGCAATCCGCATCAATTCATAGTTCGCCCAATCAGCTTTGTTCAGGGCGGAAATGATGCGAGCGAGCACGATCGAAGAACCTGCGCGGCAGGTGCCGGTCTATGGCGAATATGATGTGGTGGTGCTTGGCGGCGGACCGGCCGGCATCGCGGCAGCCGTCGGCGCGGCACGCGCCGGACGGCGAACGCTCCTGATCGAGCGTTACGGGTTTCTCGGCGGCATGGGCACCGCGGCGGGCGTGACCAACTTCTGCGGCCTGCACGCCAACATCTTCGGCGAGATGCACCGGGTCGTGCAGGGCATCGCCTCCGACCTGCTGGCGCGCATCGACCGGCTCGGCGGACTGAACGCGCCGCATCTGATCCTCGGCAAGATCCTCGCGCAAGCCTACGACACCGCGGCCTACAAGATCGCGGCGGACGATCTCCTGGCGCATCACAAGGTCGACATCCTGTTCCATGCGCTCGGCGCCGGCGTCGTCATGGACGGCGCGCACATCCGCGCGCTGATGGTGGAAACCAAGGCCGGACGGCAGGCGGTGCGGGGCGGCATCTTCATCGATTGCTCCGGTGACGGCGATCTCGCGGTGTGGGCCGGTGCGCCCCATGAGGTCGGCGACAACCAGGGCGGCATGCTCTACCCCTCAATGATGTTCCGTCTCAACGGCATCGATCCGGCGAAGGCCGGCGATGCGTGGCGGACGATTCCGGAGCGGATGGCGCAGGCCGAGGCCGCCGGCACCTATAAATTCCCGCGCAAGTCCGCGATCGTGCGGCCGCAGAAATCGCAGATCGAATGGCGGGTGAATTTCACCCAGGTGACGCGCAGCGATGGCGGCGCCATTTCCGGTATTGATCCCGACGAGATGACGCGCGGCGAGATCGAGGGCCGCCGCCAGGCGGTCGAGGCGTTCAAGTTCCTGCGCACGGTGCCGGGCTTTGAAAATTCCTACATCGTCGATCTGCCGCCACAACTCGGCATCCGCGAGACGCGGCGCGTGATCGGCGGCTACATGCTGTCCGGCGAGGACGTGCTGGGCTGCGCCTCATTCGCGGACTCGATCGGCGTCAACGGCTGGCCGATGGAAAAGCACGTGCCGGGCGATGTGACTTTCGAGTTTCCGCCGATCCCGGAGAGCCGCGGCTACAACGAATTGCCGTATCGCATGCTGGTACCTGATGGCGTCGACAATCTCCTGGTCGCCGGCCGCTGCGCTTCGATGACCCATGAAGGGCAATCGGCGGCGCGCGTCTCCGGTGCCTGCTTCGTGATGGGCGAGGCGGCAGGAACCGCGGCGGCGCTGGCACTATCGGGCAATACGATTCCGCGCGACATTTCCGTCGAAAAGTTGCAACAACAACTCGGCAAGCAGGGCGCGTTCGTCGGCCGCGATCAGGCCGTGCCAGAAGGTTTGTAAGCGGAGGACGGAATGAAGGGTTGGGCGCGGCTCGCACTCGCGGGCCTGCTGGTGTGGGCCGCGAGCGGCATCGCACGGGCCGACGATCTCCTGAAGGCGAAGATCGGCGTGCTGCGGCTGTCGTCCTCGGCGCCGGTGTTCATCGCGCAGGACAAGGGTTACTTCCGCGAAGCCGGCCTCGATGTCGAGCTGAAGTTTTTCGACGCGGCACAGCCGATCGCGGTGGCGACCGCGTCAGGCGACGTCGATTTCGGCGTCACCGCGGTGACCGCGGGGCTCTACAATCTCGCCGGCAAGAGCACGCTGAAGGTGATCGGCGGCATGAGCCGCGAGAAGGCCGGCTATCCCTTGATCGGCTATTTCGCCAGCAACAACGCCTATGCCGCCGGCCTCAAGACGCCGAAGGATCTCGCAGGCAAGCGCGTCGCAGTGACCCAGGTCGGCTCCAGTTTTCATTACTCGCTCGGGCTGCTCGCCGACAAGTACGGCTTCAAGCTGTCCGACGTGAAGGTGGTGCCGCTGCAATCGCTGTCGAATGCGACCGCGGCGCTGAAGGGCGAGACGGTCGACGCGGCACTGTTGCCGGTCTCGACCGCGCGGACCTTGATGGATTCGAAGGGTGCAAAATTGCTCGGCTGGGTCGGCGACGAGACGCCGTGGCAGCTTGGCGCCATCTTCGCATCGCCGAAGACGCTGACCAACCCGCAGTTGGTGAAGAGGCTGCTCACCGCGCTCACCCGCGCCGACCACGAATATCACGACGTGATCCTGACCGCGATCAAGGACGGTGTGGCGCCGATCAACGACAAGACCAAACCGCTGCTCGAGATCATCGCCAAATACACCAACCTGCCGGTCGAACAGGTGGTCGGCAACTGCGCCTATATCGATCCCGACGGCAAGCTCGACGTGAAGAACCTCGACAACCAGATCAAATGGCTGCAGGGGCAGGGTTTTGTCGACAAGGGTTTTGATGCCGATGCGATCATCGCCAAGGACTATGTGAAGGCGGATTGATGCTGAGCCGCGCGCACCACTCTCTCACCGTCACCCCCGCGCAAAGGCTTCGCCTTTGTCGCTGGAGGAGCGCGCCCTTGCGCGCGTCTCGAAGGGTCGACGGCCCGGATAGAGCTCGGCCGCCCATCCTTCGAGACGCGCTGCGCGCTCCTCAGGATAACGGTCTGACAGCGGAGAGTGGCGCAACATGGACCTGATCGCCGACCATATCAGCCATCGCTTCGGCGCGCTCGACGTGCTCAGCGATGTCTCCTTCACGGTTCGCGCCGGCGAGATCGTCGCGATCGTCGGTCCGTCCGGCTGCGGCAAGAGCACGCTGCTGTCGATCCTCGGTGGCTTGCTGCGGCCGAGTGAGGGCGCCGCCGAACTGCGCGGCGCGCCGCCGTCGGGCAGCCTCAATCCGTTGACCTTTGTGTTCCAGGACTTTGCCCTGCTGCCGTGGAACACGGTCGAGGAGAACGTCGCGTTTCCGCTGCTGCACACGTCCCTCGGCGCCGGCGAGCGCCGCGCCGTGATCGACGATGCGCTGCGCCGCACCGGGCTGTCGGATTTTCGCGCCGCATACCCGAAGCAGTTGTCCGGCGGCATGCGTCAGCGCGTCGGCATCGCGCGCGCGCTCGCGGTTCGTCCGGCGATCCTGTTGATGGACGAGCCGCTGTCGGCGCTGGATTCGCAGACCCGCGAGCTCCTGATGGAGGATTTCGTCGGCCTGCTTGCAGATGGTGCGATGGGCGCGGTCTATGTCACGCATAATCTCGAGGAAGCCGTGCGGCTTGCCGACCGCGTCGTGGTGCTGTCGCGCCGCCCCGGCCGCATCAGGGAAATCGTGACCATCCCGATGACGCGCGCCGAGCGTGGCACGGCGGAGGCGCGCGGGCCGATGGCCGCGTTGCAGGGGGAGTTGTGGTCGCTGATCCGGAAAGAGGCGATCGATGCCGAGCGCGAGGTCCAGCATGCTTGATCGCTCCCCGCAGGAGACGAAGGACCGATCGGCGGAAGCGACGCGGCCGGTCGCGTTTCGCGGCGCCGGCTTCACGCCGGGCGGCAGCCGCTCCGCGGGCTGGATCGCGCTCGCGCTGGTCATCGCGGTCTGGCAGCTTGCCGGCAGTGCGGGATGGGTCAATCCGCTCTTCCTGCCGGCGCCGTCGGCGATCGCTGTGGCGGTCACCAAGCTCGCGATGTCGGGGGCGCTGTGGCAGCATTTGTCGTGGTCGATCATGCGGATCGGCACCGGCTGGATCATCGGCACGGCCGCCGGCGTCATTGTCGGCTTCGCGATCGGGCTGTCGACCATGGCGCGCGGTGTCGGCATCACCTTCATCTCGGCACTGTTCCCGATTCCGAAGATCGCGCTGCTGCCGTTGCTGATCCTGTGGCTCGGGATCGGCGAGGAGCCGAAGATCGCGACCATTGCGCTCGGCGTGTTCTTCTCGACTGCGATCTCGGTCTATAGCGGCGTCGACGCGGTGCCGCGCAATCTGATCCGGATGGCGCAGAGCTTCAACGTGCCGTTCCACGCCATCGTCCGCCGCGTGATCTGGCCGGGCGCGCTGCCCTCGATCCTCGCCGGCTTCCGCATCACCTCGTCGGTTGCGCTGCTGCTCGTGGTCAGCGCCGAAATGATCGGCGCGCAATACGGCATCGGCGCCTTCGTGCTGCAGGCCGGCAATCTGATGCAGACCGATCAGCTGCTCGCCGGCGTCGTGATCCTGTCGCTGTTCGGGCTTGTGGTGGGGAAGCTGATCAACCTGCTGGAAGTGCGGTTGCTGCACTGGCGGTGAAGGCGCGCTGCTGGCCACAAACTCAATGTCGTCCCTGCGAAAGCAGGGACCCATAACCACAGGATGTTGTTGTTAGAAAAGGCTGGGGGCCCAGCACCTCCAACAACGCAACCCTGTGGTTATGGGTCCCGGGTCGCGCTTCGCTTGCCCGGGACGACGGGGGTTAAAATCGTAAGGTGAGCAAAGCGCAGCGTGCCTACCCTACAATCGCTTAGGCGTTCCCCCTGTCCTCGCGGAACAGATCCAGCTTCTGCTGCACCGGGCGATCCGAGAACGAGAACAGCACGGAGTCGGTGTCGGCTTCGTGGGTGACCCAGTGCCAGCTCGGCACCACGAACAGATCGCGCGGTCCCCATTCGAAGGTCTGGTCGCCGACCCGGGTGCGGCCCTTGCCCTCGATCGCGGCGAACACGGTGGCGTCGGTCGAGCGATAGCGCGCGGTCTTGAAGCCCTTCGGCAGCAGCTGGATGAAGGTGCCGATGGTCGGCATCGCAAAGTCGCCGGTCTCGGGGTTGGAGAATTTCAGCTTGAGGCCGTGGCAGGCATCCCATTCATCTCGGGCCCGGGCCTTTTCCAGCGTCTCGCGGGTGTGCTCATAGGGATAGTTGAAGATCGGCGAGGTTTTGGACGACCGCTTCTGGTCGATCGGCAACAGGTTGCGGCCGTAGCGCGCGAAGCTGTCACCGGCCGGCTTGGAGATCGCCTGCTGGTCCTCCTTGGCGCCTTCCGCGAACGAGCAGTCGAAGAATTGCACCATGGGAATATCGAGCCCGTCGAGCCAGAACATCGGCTCCGATGTCTCGTTGGAATGGTCATGCCAGGTCATCGACGGCGTGATGACGAAATCGCCCGGCGCCATCGCGGTGCGCTCGCCATCGACGGCGGTGTAGGCGCCCTTGCCCTCCAGCACGAAACGCAGCGCCGACTGGGTGTGACGATGCGCGGGCGCAACGTCGCCCGGCACCACCATCTGCACGCCGGCAAACAGGGAAGTCGTGATTCTGGACTGACCGCGCAGGCCGGGGTTCTCCAGCACCAGCACGCGGCGCTCGGCTTCCTTGGCCGTGATCAACTTGCCGGCCTCGTTCATGTAGTCGCGGATCTGGTCGAACTTCCACAGATGCGGGCGGCAGGCGCTGCGCGGCTCCGGCGTGACCAGGTCGCCCAATACGTTCCACAGCGCCGAGAGGTTTTCGCCGTCGATCTTCTTGTAGAACGCCTCGCGCTCCGGGGTCTTCTGCACGGCTTCCATGGCAAGCCTCCCATCATTCTTGTCGGTTCAATTTAATTGACAGTATACTGACAATATGGCTAGCGTCAATGAACCAAGCCGATAACGAAATGCAAGAATGCAAGGGAGGTTCCGATGAAGCTGCATGGCTATTTCCGGAGCAGCGCGTCCTACCGGGTCCGGATCGCCCTCAATCTGAAGGGGCTCACGTCGGAGCATCTGCCGCATCATCTGCGCAAGGGCGAGCAATGCGCGCCGGCCTATCTGGCGATCAATCCGCAGGGGTTGGTGCCGACGCTGGAGAGCGATGCCGGCGCGATCCTCACCCAGTCGCTTGCGATCATCGAATGGCTCGATGAGACCAATCCCACTCCGCCGCTGCTGCCGAAGGACCCGCTGCGCCGCGCCAAGGTGCGGGCGTTCGCGCAGGCGATCGCCTGCGACACCCACCCGGTGCAGAATCTGAAAGTGCTGGCGCGGCTGCGCCAGCTCGGCCTGCCCGAGGAGCAAGTGACGGAATGGGCCGCCTGGGCCAATCGCGAAGGCCTGTCGGCCTGCGAGACGCTGATTGCCGAAGAGGCCGGGCCGTTCTGCTTCGGTGAAACGCCGACGCTCGCCGATCTCTGCCTGGTGCCGCAGCTCGCCAATGCGCGGCGCTTCGGCGTCGACGTCTCAGCCTATCCGCGCCTGCTCAAGGCAGAGGCCGCGACAAAACAAGTCAAGGCGTTCGCCGACGCCGCGCCGGACAAGCAGCCCGATGCCGAGTAGCAAGCCCACGCCCGTCACCATGGACGCGGTCTACACCGCGCCCGGCTATTTGTTCCGGCGGATGCAGCAGATCGCGGTGGCGTTGTTCATCGAGGAATGCAGGTCGTTCGACCTGACGCCGGTGCAATACGCCGCGCTGGTGACGATCTCGACCCACCCCGGCATCGACGCCACCCGGCTCTCGGCGGTGATCGCGTTCGACCGCTCCACGCTCGGCAACGTGATCGAGCGGCTGCAGGCCAAGGAGTTCATCGTGCGCAAGCCGGCGCCCGAGGACAAGCGGGTCAAGCTGCTCTATCTCACCAAGGCCGGCGCCGGCGTGCTGAACGAGATCATGCCCTCGGTCGAGAAGGCACAGACGCGGATGCTGCAGCCGTTGAAGCCGGCCGATCGAAAGACGCTTCTCTCGCTCTTGACCCAACTTGTCGACCTCAACAACGAGGCGTCGCGCGTGCCGCTGCGCGCCGAGGATGCCCTCGAACATCTCGGAAGGTCGGGCTGATGGCGGAGACGAGACCTGTCCTGATCGCGGGTGGCGGCATCGGCGGTCTCGCCGTGGCGCTGGGGCTTGCGCAAAAGGGCATCCGCTCGATCCTGCTGGAAAAGGCCGCCGCGCTTGGCGAGATCGGCGCCGGCATCCAGCTTGGGCCGAACGCGTTCCACGCCTTCGACTATCTCGGCGTCGGCGAGGCCGCGCGCAACATGGCGGTCTATATCGACCAGTTGCGGCTGATGGATGCGCTGACCGCCGATGAGATCACCCATATCGATCTCGGCGATGCCTTTCGCGCGCGGTTCGGCAACCCCTATGCCGTCGTGCATCGCGGCGATCTGCACGGCGTGTTCCTGCGCGCCTGCCAGAGCCATGAACTGATCGAGCTGCGCGTCAGCAGTGAGGTGGTCGGCTACGAGCAGGATGGTTCATCCGTGACTGCAAAGCTCGCCGGTGGCGAGCGCATCACCGGGCGGCTGCTGATCGGAGCCGACGGGCTGTGGTCGAACATCCGCAAGCAGGTGACGGCAGACGGCCCGCCGCGCGTCTCCGGCCACACCACCTATCGCTCGGTGATTCCGACCGAGCAGATGCCGGAAGACCTGCGCTGGAATGCGGCGACGCTGTGGGCCGGGCCGAAATGCCACATCGTGCATTATCCGCTGTCGGGCTGGAAGGTGTTCAACCTCGTCGTCACCTATCACAATGATGCACCGGAGCCGGTTGCGGGCAAGCCGGTCTCCGAAGCCGAGGTGATGAAGGGCTTCACCCACGTCCACGAGCGGGCGCAGAACATCATTCGCCACGGCACAAACTGGAAGCTCTGGGTGCTGTGCGACCGCGACCCCACCGAACGCTGGATCGATGGCCGCGTCGTGCTGCTCGGCGACGCTGCGCATCCGATGCTGCAATATTTCGCGCAAGGCGCCTGCCAGGCGATGGAGGACGCGGTCTGCCTGTCGCACATGCTGGCCAATCACGATGATCAGGCAGCGGCGCTCGATGCCTATCGTGCCCAGCGCTTCCCGCGCACGGCGCGCGTGCAGCTGATGTCACGCGCGATCGGCGAGCACGTCTACCATCCCGCAGGCGACCACGCCCGCATCCGCAACGCGATCATGAGCGCGAAGTCGCAGACCGAGTGGTGCGACGATATCGCGTGGCTGTATGGCGGGACGGGGCTGGGGAGTTAGCCGTCGCAAACTCCGCCGTCGTCCCGGACGAGCGAAGCGCGATCCGGGACCCATAACCACGAATGCATCTGTGGCGCGATGCTGGGGCCCCAGCGCGATGTAGCGGCTGAGATTGGTGGTTATGGGTCCCTGCTTTCGCAGGGACAACAGCGAGCCTGGTGCCCTCACATCCGCATCACCGCCTGGCGGTCGATCTTCCCCGTGCCGGTCTTCGGCAGCTCCTCGATGAATTTTACCTCGCGCGGATATTTATACGGCAACAGCTTCGTCTTGACGTAGTCCTGCAACCGCCGCGTCGCCTCGTCGCTGTCGAAGCCGGCCTTGTTCATCACCACCACGGCCCGCAGCGTCATGCGCCGGTCCGGCAATTCGGCGGCGTAGACGGCGCATTCGCGGACGTCGGGGTGATCGGCGAGACAGAGCTCAACCTCGAGCGGATAGACCCACTGGCCGGAGATCTTGATCAGGTCGTCGGCGCGGCCGCGGAAGAAATGGAAACCGTCGCTGTCGCGCATGAAGCGGTCACCGGTGTAGATCCAGCCGTCCTCGCGCACGGTCTCGGCGGTCTTGTCCGGCCGGTTCCAGTACAGCGGCGTCGCGGAATCGCCGCGCACCCACAGGATGCCTTCCTCATTGTCGCCGACCTCGCGGCCGTCGCTGTCGCGGAGCATGATCTCGTAGCCGGGGACGCGCAGGCCGGCCGCGCCGAGCTTCTTCTGCTCTGCGCGGTTGCTGAGATAGACGTGCAGCACCTCGGTCGATCCGAGCCCTTCGATGATCTCGAGCCCGGTGAGCTGCTTCCAGCCGTTGAAGACCTCGGCCGACAGCACTTCGGCAGCCGAGACCGCCATCCGCAGCGAGGAGAAATCGGCAGTGTCGGCGCCTTCGGCCTTGGTCAAGGAGATGTAGAGCGTCGGCAGGCCGAAGAACACGGTCGGCCGATATTGCCCGATCGCCGCGAAGATCGCGGCCGGTTTCGGCTGGCCCGGCAGCAGCAGCGTCGCAGCGCCGACCGAGAACGGAAACGTGATCGAATTGCCAAAACCGTAGGCGAAGAAGATCTTCGGCACCGAGAAGCAGATATCGCCGGGCGAAAGCTTCAGCACGCTGCGGGCAAAGGCACGTTCGCTATAGGCCATGTCGTGCTGCAAATGCACGATGCCCTTGGGGCGGCCGGTCGAGCCTGACGAATACATCCAGAACGCCATCTCGTTGCGGTTTGTGTCGGCCGCGTCCAGTTCGGTCGGGAAGCCATCCAGCCATTCGCCGGCGTTGCGTGTCTCGGCCACGTTGTGATCGCCTGCGGCACCGTTCACCACGACCATTGTGCGCAGCGGCGTGTCCTTGCAGGCTTCCGCATTGAAACGCGTGCAGAATTCGGCATCGGTGACGGCGACCTGGGCGCCGGCGTCGGACAGATAGAATTGCAGCAGCTCCGGCGTCGTCAGCGTGTTGATCAAGAGCGGCACGAAGCCGGCGCGGACCGCACCGAAGAACGCCGCCGGATAGGCCGGGGTGTCGTCGAGGAACAGCAGGACGCGGTCGCCGCGCTTTAATCCGAGCGACAGCAAGGCGTGGCCCCAGCGCGCCGCGTCAGCGCAGAGCTCGCGATAGGTCCGCGTGCCCGCCGGGCCGGTCAGCGCCAGGCGTTCGGCGTTTCCGTTGCCGAGATTGTCGAACAGGATGCGGCTCGCATTATAGCGTTCGGGGATCGTAAAGCCGATCTCGCGCGCACCGGGGTTGTCCTGCGGAACCTGGTCGGCGATCCCGGTCATGATTGTCCCTTTGCGGCTTCGTAGCGGGCCATGAATCCGGGCGACATCGCGCGCAGCCGCGCATCGTCGATCCGGCCGGAGCGGGTGATGTAGCTGTAGGCGAAATCCATCAGGTCGAGCTTCATATGCGCGGGGAAATGCTCGTACCAGTCGGCGCTGGTCCGCGCCGCGGTGACGAGCTTCTTCACGATCGGCTTGCGCTCGCCCTCATAACGTTGAAGCGCGGCGGCGATGCCGCCCTCGCTCTCCAGCGCCTTGGTCAGCGCAATCGCGTCCTCGATCGCCAGCCGCGTGCCCGAGCCGATCGAGAAATGCGCGGAATGCAAGGCGTCGCCGATCAGCACCATGTTGCCGTGCGACCAGCGCTCGTTCCAGATCCACGGGAAATTGCGCCACACCGATTTGTTGGAGATCAGTCGGTGGCCGTCCAGCGTCGCGGCGAATACCTGTTCGCAGATCGCCTGCGATTGCTCGATGCTCTTGTCGGCGAAGCCGTAAGCTTCCCAGGTCGCCGCGTCGCATTCGACCAGGAAGGTGCTCATGTCCTTCGCATAGCGATAGTGATGGGCGTTGAAGCTGCCGCGCTCGGTCGCGACAAAGGTCTGCGACAGCGTCGCGAAGGGTTTCGTGGTGCCGTACCAGGCGAATTTGTTGGAGGACTGCGAGACCGACGCGCCGAAGGCAGCCTCGAAGCCGCGCCGGACCATCGAGTTCAGCCCGTCGGCGGCGACGATCAGGTCGTAACCGCTGAGCTGGTCGAGGGATTGCACCACGGTGTCGAAGTGCGGCGTGACGCCTGTGCTGCGCACGCGCTCCTGCAGGATCGTCAGCAGCTTGAGCCGGCCGATCGAGGAGAACCCGACACCGTCGATCTCGACGCTCTCGCCGCGCAGATTGAGGGTGATGTTCTTCCAGCTCTCCATCCCGGGCGCGATGGCGTCGACCGTCTCGGGGTCGTCGGCGCGCAGGAAGTCCAGCGCCTGCTCGGAGAACACCACGCCGAAGCCCCAGGTGGCGCCGGCCGCGTTCTGCTCGAACAGGTCGATCTCGGCGTCAGGATGACGCTTCTTCCAGAGATAGGCGAAATAGAGCCCGCCGGGCCCTCCGCCGATC
Organism: Bradyrhizobium oropedii; assembly: GCF_020889685.1. GTDB lineage: Bacteria > Pseudomonadota > Alphaproteobacteria > Rhizobiales > Xanthobacteraceae > Bradyrhizobium > Bradyrhizobium oropedii. The sequence continues at coordinate 995 of NZ_JACMYO010000039.1, read as the reverse complement.
ACGGCGATCCGCAACGTCTGCCTCCCAGATTGACAGTGTACTTACAATTTGGGTCCAGACTAATAGTCCTCCGGCGGGAACGCCAGAGGGAAAATGCGCGCGGCGTCTAAAGCGCGATAGGTTGAACCGTCATCGCGCTCTAGATTCCTGTTTGGCATGATCTTTTCGGAAAACCGCTTCGCACTTTTCCGGATCATGCCTGTCCGCGAGGGGGCGAACGGTTCAATAGCAGCGGCGGACCTTGACCCCGCCGACCCATACCCAGCGGCAGCCGGCGACCACGGGCTTGCGGACGACGACCGCGCCGCGCGCGCCGGCGCATCCGGCGCGATAGGGGCCGCGCCCGCACACGACGGCGTTGGCATCGGAGGACTCAAAGGTCATGGTCGCGGCAAAGGACAGCAGGGCCGCGGCGATCAGCAATAGCGAACGCATGATATTCCCTCTCCCGGGTGAGGTATGGTTGGCCTGTCGGTGACAACAAGGTGCTACGGCTCCGTGCCCGGAAAAGCGCCGGGCACCTGTCGTCTCACTGCCCGCGCTTTTATTTCTTTTCCGCTTCCGCCAGCACTTTCTTGCAGGCGGGCGTCAGCTTGTCGCTCTCCTTGGCGAGGCAGGCGATGATGCGCCCGCCGCCGGGCGCCACGCTTTTGCAGAACTTCTGGTAATCGCCCATGCACGCGTCGCGTTGTGCGTTGGTTAGCTCCTGGGCGTAGACGGCGGTCGCGCCGCAGAGCAGCGCGGCGGTCAGGACAATACGCAGCATCGTTCGCTCCCTCTTCCGGTCAGTCGCTTGGCAACAAGCTCATCGCGCCGCGAACGGCGCCAGCACATCGCGGCATCCCGGCGAGAGCGAACCGGCATTGGTCGCCAGGCATTGCACGATCCGCCCGCCGCCCGGTTGGACACCGCCGCAGATCGAGCGGACATCGGCGCCGCAGGCCGAGCGCAGCACGAACAGTTCTTCGCGCGGCCGCAGCGGCCGCAACACGATC
>NZ_JACMYO010000038.1 GCF_020889685.1 Bradyrhizobium oropedii | reverse complement strand
TGGTGGCGCTGGCGCTCGGGGCGATCGAGAACGCGCTGCTCGACGTCAAGGCGAAGGCGCTCGGCGTGCCCTGCTACGACCTGCTCGGCGGCAAGATCCGCGACCGCGTCCGGGTCTACTGGTCGCATTGCGCGACCTGGCGCATCAATCACCCCGACTGGTACAAGCCGCCAATCACCGATCTCGACGGCGTCAAGGCGATCGGCGCCGAGGTGCGCGAGAAGAAATTCACGGCGATGAAGACCAATATCTTCGTCTACACCGACGGCAAGCCGATGGGCTGGCGACCCGGGTTCGGCTCACCGTTCCAGCCCGAGATCAATATCGACCGCACCGTGCTGCGCAATCTCTGCATGCATCTGGAGGCGATCCGCGACGGCGCGGGGCCGGATGTCGATCTGCTGCTCGACCTCAACTTCAACGCCAAGACCGAAGGCTATCTCAAGATCCTACGCGCGATCGAGAAGATGGACATGTTCTGGGTCGAGATCGACACCTTCAACCCGCAGGCGCTCGGCTATATCCGTCGCCAGAGCCCGCACCCGATCTCGTCATGCGAGACGCTGCTCGGCCTGCGCGAGTTCCTGCCCTATTTCACCGAGCAGGCGGTGGATGTCGCGATCATCGACACGCCGTGGAACGGGGTCTGGCAGTCGATGAAGATCGCCGCGGCCGCCGAGCATTTCGAGGTCAACGTCGCGCCGCATAACTTCTACGGCCACCTCTGCACCATGATGAACGCGCATTTCTGCGCGGCCGTGCCGAATTTGCGGATCATGGAGACCGACATCGATCGGCTCGCGTGGGACCACGAGCTGTTCACCCACGTGCCCGAGTTCGTCGACGGCCATCTCGTGATTCCGGACCGTCCGGGCTGGGGCACCGAGCCGAACGAGGAAGGCCTGCGCGCGCATCCGCCGAAGAACAAGGGCGGGCTGCTGAATTACGGGCTGAAGAAGTAGGTCTCTCCACATCGTCGTCCCGGCGAAGGCCGGGACCCATAACCACCGCTGTGTGGTGTGAAAAGGATTGTCACCCCCAGCGGTGCCAAACAACTGAGAGTTGGGGTAATGGGTCCCGGCCTTCGCCGGGACGACGCATTACGATGGAGGGGAAGCACTGCGCCCATCACCGTCATCCTGAGGTGCGAGCGGAGCGAGCCTCGACGGATGCACGGCCGCCAGCCGGGCCGTCGACCCTTCGAGACGGCCGCAGCGCGGCCTCCTCAGGGTGACGGTGATAGAACGGCGGCGGTGCTTAGTTATCCTCCCGCACCGCCGTGAACGCGCTCTCGATCACGTCGCCGATCGGCTGCCAGGCGGTGCCGTCAAACTGCACCAGCCGCATCTGCTTGATCGGGCGGAAATCCTTCGGCCCGGTGTTGATCACAATCCCCGGCAGCGCGATCGGGCTCTGGTAGTCCTTCAGCGAGGCGGCCTGCCGCATGATGTTGTCGCGCGACAGGTCGTCGCCGCACTGGCGCAGCACCTGCATCAGCGTGTCGGCGGCGGCATAGCCGAACACGGCATAGATGTCGTCCTTGTCGCCGTCGGGGAAATATCTGTCCATGAAGGCGAGCCACGCCTTGATCTGCGGGTCGTTCTTCCAGGACGCATCGCCGGCGTCCTTCAGGAACGAGGTCGAGATCACGCCCAGTGAGTTTTGCAGGCCCGCCGGCCGCAACGCGCTGGCGATCGAGGCCGACGCATTGTCGAGGATGAACACCGGATGCCAGTCGAGGTCGGCGGCCACGCGGATTGCGCGCGCCGCGATCGCAGGCGCGCCGTCGAACACGAGGATGTCGGCGCCGGAGTTTTTCAGAATACCGATCTGGTTCTGGATCGCGGTCTCCGATGCGTCGAAGGCGAGATCGGCGACGATCATCCCTGCGGTGTCGCCGAGCCCTTCCTGCAATCCCCTGAACAGGTCGCGGCCGAACTGGTCGTTCTGCCAGAGCACCGCGATCTTGCGCGAGGGATAGGCGGCCTGGATGTAGTTGGCGTAGATCTGCCCTTCGGCACGGAAGGTCGGCTGCCAGCCCATGGTCCAGGGGAAGGCTCTCGGATGCGCCCACTCTTCGTCGCCGGAAGCGACGAACAGCTGCGGGATATTCTTCTCGTTGAGATACTTCCGCACCGCGAGGTTGCTCGGCGTGCCGAACGAGCCGAACATCAACAGCACGTCCTGCTTCTCGACGAGATCGCGGGTCTGCTCCATCGCGGTCTTCGGATTGGAGCTGTCATCGACCGAGACGAACTTGACCTTGCGGCCGTTGATGCCGCCATGCTCGTTGACCATGTCGAAATAGGCCGCTTCCGCCCGCCCGATGGTCGCGAACGCGGCGAGCGGCCCGGTGTAGGGCATGACATTGCCGACGCGGATATCACTGCCGGCCGCCGTCTGCGCCTGCTGCGCGCGCAACGGCGCCGCCGCGAGAACAGCCGCGAGCGCAAGACATATCGAAAGTGCAGTTTGTCGCTTCGTTTGCATCAACATCGCCACAAACGCCGGCAGCAGGCCGGCGCTCCCTCCCAGCGAGCGGAGCTTATCGCCCTAGCCAATGCCGGAAAAATGAAATGTTGATGGCGGAAGCGGACCTCAGCGCAATGTTATGTCGAGCCAGCCCAGCGTATTGACCGTGACGCGGTCGCCGCTGTCGACCAGCACCGTCGTGGTTTCCGCCTCGATGATGGCGGGACCGGCCAGCGAATGACCGGGCTTGAGATCATCGAGCGCATAGACCGGCACCTCGCGCCAGGCACCGAGCCAGGCCTGCCGCTTACTACGCGGCGCGCAGGGCACAGCCGATGCGGCCTCCCCGGCATCGCCGCCGCGGGGCGCGACCTTGCCGACCGCAGCGACGCGCGCATTGACGAACACCACCTCCTGGCCGCGCGAGGCATAGGTGTAGAGCTCCTCGTGGCGGCGATGGAAGCGCTCCTCGATCTGCGCGACCAGATCCGCGGCGCCGAGATCGAGATCGCCGAGCGGCACGTCGATCTCGAACACCTGCTCGCCATAGCGCATCTCGGCCGAGCGCTCGATCGCGATGTCGCCCTTGAACCAGTCGCGCAGCCGGCCGGCCGCCTGCTGCTCCAGCCCGGCGAACAGCGCCCTCACCTCGTCGGCGGAGATCCGACCCGTACCATAATGCGTGCGGCTGACCTCGTAACGCAGATCGCTGGTCAGCATGCCCCAGGCCGACAGCACCGAGGCAACCGTCGGCACGATGATGCGCTTGATCTCGAGCTCGCGCGCGACTTCGGCGGCATGCATGCCGGCGGCGCCGCCGAAGCTGAGCAGCGCGAATTTGCGCGGATCGACGCCGCGGCGCAGCGTCATCAGGCGGATGCCGTCAGCCATCTTCAGATTGATCATCTTGTAGATGCCCGCGGCGGCCTCGATCCGCGACAGCTCGAGCGCTTCCGCAATCCGGTCGACAGCAGCTTCCGACGCCGCGCGATCGAGCGGCCGCGCGCCGCCCATGAAGGCCGCGGCATCGAGATAGCCGAGCACGACATTGGCGTCGGTGACGGTAGCAGCCGTGCCGCCATTGCCGTAACAGGCCGGCCCCGGTACCGAGCCGGCGCTCTCCGGCCCCACGCGCAGCGTGCGGCTGCCGTCAACGCTTGCGATCGACCCTCCGCCGGCCGCAATGCTGGCGATGTCGAGGCTGCGCAGCGCGATGCGCTGGCCCGCGAGCATGCCGTCGGCCGAGAGCGAAGCCGCGCCGTCAGCGATCAGCGAAATATCGGTCGAGGTGCCGCCCATGTCGAACGGCACGAGATCGGGGATCCCAAGCATCTCGGCGCAGCGGCGGCTGCCGGAGATGCCGCCGGCCGGGCCCGACAGCACGGTGCCCGCGGCAAGTCGCGAAGCTTCTTCCACCGGCGCCATGCCGCCATGCGACAGCACGACGAACAGCGAGCCCTTGAAGCCGGCCTCATGCAGGCTGCGCTCCAGATTGGTGAGATAGCGCCGCACCGTCGGCTCGACATAGGCGTTCACGATCGTGGTCGAGACGCGCTCATATTCCTTGATCTGCGGCAGCACGTCGCTCGAGCGCGACACACTGACTTCGGGCAATTCCTTCGCCAGCCGCTCGACCGCGGCGAGCTCATGCGCCGGGTTGAGATAGGCGTGCAGGAAGCAGACCGCGACCGAATTCGCACCCGATCGTTTCACTTCCGCGATGACATCGCCGAGCGCAGCGCCATCCAGCGCAACCGCGGCGCTGCCGTCGGCCTTCAGCCGCTCGCGCACGCCGAAGCGGCGCTCGCGCGGCACCAGCGGCTCCGGCGGCGGCGTACGCAGATCGTAGCGATCCGGCTTCAGCCCTTCGCGCATCTCGACGACGTCGCGATGGCCCTCGGTGGTCAGCAGCGCGACTTTGGCGCCCTTGCGTTCCAGCAGCGCATTGGTCGCAACGGTCGTGCCGTGCACCAGGCGGTCGGTCGCAGCCAGCATCGCCGCGCGCGTGACGCCGAGGCGGCGCGCCAGCTCTTCCAGTCCCGCCATGACCCCGACCGACTGATCGGCCGGCGTGGACGGCGATTTCGCGAAAACCGTGCGCCCGGTTTTGTCAGTTGCAACCAGGTCGGTGTAAGTGCCGCCGACGTCGACCCCAATCGTGTACATCGCTGCCCTATACCGCCTTCGAAACCAGACCCTGCGCGACGTCGCGCGCCCGCGCCTCCGCCGAGCGCTTCTCTGACGGACCCCAGCCGCCACCACCAGACGATCGGATCTCAAGGCAGTCGCCGGGACGCAGCTCGATGCCGACCTCCTTGGTCTTCAACACGCGCGGCTCATGTCCTTCCGAAAGCAGCCGGTAATGATGCGGCTCGCCGTCCTTGCCGCCGAGCATGCCGCAGGGGCCGTGCCGCGCGCCGTCGCCGGCGGTGTTGCCCTTGGCCGGCTTTGCCGTCTCCAGCACCATGTCGAGCGCCACGCCAAGACCGCCGCGATGCTGGCCGTCGCCGCCGGAATCCGGCCGGAACTCATGCTGGCGGAAATGCAGGGGAAAGCGCACCTCGGCAACCTCGATGCTGCCGAATTTGAGACCGCCGACCGAGTGCCATTCGCCGATCGAGGAATAGCCATCGCCGCCCGGTGATGCGCCGCCGCCGGGCCGCGCCTGGAACATGTGCCAGATGAAATTGCGTCCGTTGCGTGGATCCTCGCCCTGGATCGCGATGCGGAAGCGGCGGCCCCAGCCGCCCATCACGCGATCCGGGCAGGAGGCCGACATCGCCTTGATGATCGCTTCCACGATCTCGTTGGAGGGATGGCTGGTGCACAGCGTCACCGGACGGCCGGGATCGGCCCACACAATCGTGCCCTGCTTCGCCACCACTTTCAGCGGCCGCAGCGCGCCGGTGTTCTTCGGGATATCGGCATCGATCAGATAGGCAAAGGCCATCGCGACCGCGGCCTGCATGTTGGCGTGCGACGAGTTTACAAAACTCGTCGATTGCGGATCGGAGCCGGTGAGATCGACCTCGATGTCGCTGCCCTGCTTGGTCACCTTGGCGGCGATCTTGATATCGGTGCGGCCGTGGCCGTCATCATCGAGCAGCGCTTCGCCATAGAACACGCCGTCCCTCCAGGACGATACCACGGCGCGGGTCTGCTGCTCAGTGGCATCGAGGATCGCTTCGATCGCGGCCTCGACGGTCTCCGCGCCGAATTCGCTGAACAGTTTTGCAACCCGGCGCTCGCCCAGATGCGCGGCGCCCAGCATCGCCGCGAGGTCGCCGCGGAATTCCCGGGGGTTGCGGATGTTGAGCGCCAGCAGATCGAGCAGATCCTCACGCGGCTTGCCGGCCTCGTAGAGCTTGATCGGCGGAATCCGGATGCCTTCCTGATAGATCTCGGTTGCGGCGGGATTGTAGGCGCCATGGGTGGCGCCGCCGATATCGCTCTGGTGCGCGCGCACGATGGTCCAGAGCAATCGCTTGCCGCCGTCGAACACCGGCACGAAGGCCGTGAGATCAGGCAGGTGGCTGCCGCCCTGATAGGGATCGTTGAGCAGGATGACGTCGCCGGGCGCGACATCCTTGAAGCGTTCCTCGACCGCCAGCGTCGCCCACGGCAGAGCGCCGACATGCACCGGGATGTGATCGGCCTGCGCGATCAGCCGCCCGCTGGTGTCGCAGATCGCCAGCGAGAAATCGCGGCTGGAATTGAGGATCTGCGAATAGGAGGTGCGAAGCATGGCCTCGCCCATCTCCTTCACGATCGACGACAGGCGGTGCTGGACGACGGAGCGGGTGATCGGATCGATCTTGGCGGACATCTTGGCCCTTATTGGCGCGTGGGATCGCGCAGAGAGGATCGAGGAACCGGTCAACCGAAACCGGAATTCCCTCTTATAACCAGACGCTTCCAGATCGCAAACCGCGGCGCGGGGGCAAAGAATTTATTCCGCCATTCAGTAATTCGTGATCGGCACGAATCTTCACCCCTCCGACGGAATAGAATTCGCCGCCCCGCGTCCCACCCGTGCCAGCCAACTTTCAGGGTGAACGTGATGATCCTGCGATTCTTCAGACCCGGCATCGGTGCCGCGTTGCTCGGCGCGCGTGTACTGTTTGCCGTTGCTCTCTCCCCAGTGGCGCTCGCGCAAGAGGCGCATCAACCGGCGCAGAGCGCGCAGTCGACTGAGGAGAGCGCCTTCCTCGCCGAGAACGATGCGGCGATGACCAAGATGATGAATGACATGGCGGCCAGGCCGAGCGGCGATATCGATCGCGACTTCGTCGCGATGATGACGCCGCATCACCAGGGTGCGATCGACATGGCCGTGATCGAACTCCGCTACGGCAAGAACGAGCGGCTGCGCCGGATCGCACAGGAGATCATCGTCGAGCAGCGCCAGGAAATCGACGCCATGAAGCTCGCCATCGGCGAAAAGGTCACGGACACAACGCCCGCCCCGACCCAACCCGGCGCGCAACCTGCTCCGGCGGCAACCATCCACGATCACACGAACATGCACCACGACATGATGAAGCAGGAGCCCAAGTGATGACGAGCCAACTCATGAAGGCCCTGTTGGCCACCAGCATGATCGCGCTGTCAAGTTCCGCTTTCGCCGGACAGGCGCCGGACGCCGCATCCTCGCCCGATATTCCGATCAGCCATCACGACCGCGTCTACGCCGCCGAACAGTTCTCCAACACCGTGTCGGTCACCGATCCCGTCGACAACAAGCTGCTCGGCGTGATCCGGCTCGGCGATCCGCAGCCCGGCAATTTCAGCCCGCTCTACAAGGGACAGGTGCTGGTCCACGGCATGGGCTTTTCGCCCGACCATCATACGCTCGCGATCGTTTCGATCGGCTCGAACTCGGTGACCTTCATCGACACCGCGACGAACGCGGTCAAGCACACCACCTATGTCGGGCGTTCGCCGCACGAGGCATTCTTCACGCCTGACGGCAAGGAGGTGTGGGTCACCGTGCGCGGCGAGAATTACATCTCGGTGATCGACGCCTCGAGCTTCAAGGAAACGATGCGGATCGAGGTGCCGCCGGGACCAGGCATGCAGATCTTCTCGCCCGACGGCAAATACGGCTACATCTGCTCGTCGTTCGATCCGGAGACCGACGTGGTCTCGGTCGCCGACCATCAGATCGTCGCCAAGGTGAAGCAGGAAAGCCCGTTCTGCCCGAACATCGCGGCCACGCCTGATGGCGAGCAGGTCTGGTTCACGCTGAAGGATACGGGCAAGACCCAGGTGTTCAACGCGAAGCCGCCATTCAATCCGATCAAGACGATCGACACCGGCCCGATCACCAACCACGTCAATTTCGCGAAGACCGCCAAGGGCACCTTCGCCTACATCACCGTCGGCGGCACCAACGAGATCAAGGTGTTCCGCACCGATGACTTCTCGCAGATCGCGACCATTCCCGTCGGCAACCTCCCGCATGGCATCTGGCCGTCCGGCGACGGCACGCGGGTCTATGTCGGCCTTGAAAATGCCGATGCACTGGCCGCGATCGACACCGCAACCAACAAGGTGATCGCCAACATCCCGATCGGCCAGGCGCCGCAAGCCATAGCATACGTGCCGAACGCCGCGCCGAATCCCGATGATCGCCAGAACCTGCAAGCCCTCGGCGTCGCCGGCCAGGCCGCCCACCTCGCGCTCGTACCAAAGCAGCATGCAACGGGCGACAAGCCGCCGACCAGCGTCTCGCTGTTCGACCAGGGCCTGATCCAGGTGGTGCAGGCGTCGGTCACCGGGCTCGAACCCAAGCAGCACTACGTGCTAGGATTGGCGGAACATGCCGACGGGACGGGATCGGTGCAGCCGCTCGCAGCCCTCATGACCAACCCAGCGGGCTCGGCGATCGTCAACGCCACTGGACCGATCCGGCAGATCGTACAAAGCGCGGCCAAGGCCGAACGGCGCTATCTCGTCATCGCATCAGGCGAGCCGGCGAAGCTCGGAGCTGTGGTCCTGGTGCAAGCGCCATGAACGACATGCTGCGCCAGATTGAACCGGTGATTCCAGCCTTGCGCCGCTACGCGCGCGCGCTGGTCCGCAACCGCGCGGCCGCCGACGATTTGGTGCAGGACTGCCTGGAGCGCGCCGTCAGTCATTGGGAGCAACGGCGCGACACCGGCAGCCCGAAGTCGTGGCTGTTTGCCATCCTGCACAACCTCGCGGTCAACCAGTTCCGCGGCGCCGCCGCGCGTGCCCGCCACGTCAGCATCGACGAGGCGGGCGAGCACGAATTCGGACAGAACGCGGTGCAGGAACAGCAGCTGATCTATCAGGACGTGCTCGCGAAGCTTGCAAAGCTTCCCGAGGAGCAGCGCGCAGTGCTGCTGCTCATCGCCGTCGAAGACCTGAGCTATGCGGAGGCCGCCAAGGTGCTCAACATTCCCATCGGCACCGTGATGTCGCGCCTGTCGCGGGCACGTGAGAGATTGCAGCAGGAACTGGAAAAACCTGCGGACAACCAGCAGGGGAATGTCGTGCAGTTGCGGAGCAAGCCATGAGCAATCGCCCGATCTCGGAGGACGATCTGCATGCCTATGTCGACCATGCGCTCGAGGCGGAGCGTCAGGCCGAGGTCGCCGCCTATCTCGAAGGCCATCCGGATGTGGCCCAGCGTGTTGCGTCCTTTTCCGACCAGCGCAGCATGCTGCGTGCGGCGTTGGCACCGATCGCGGAGGAGCCGCTGCCGCCGCAGCTCAATCTGTCCAGGATCATCGAGAGCAAGCGCCGCCGCCCCGCCTCGTTCCGATGGGCGATCGCGGCGATGCTAATGCTCGCAATCGGGGGTGTCGGCGGTTGGGCGATCCGCGGCGCGACGGAGGCGCCGACAGGCGGCCTTGCTGCGCTCGCCCAGGAGGCAAGCGATTCCTATCATGTGTACGCCTCCGATCGGACCCGGCCGGTCGAGCTGCGCGACAGCACCGAACTCGCGGCATGGGTCTCCAGCCGGTTGCGTCAGCAGGTCAAGCTGCCAGACCTGAGCAAGTCGGGTTACCGTTTCATGGGCGGCCGCGTGGTGCCGACCGCACATGGCCCCGCCGCCATGTTCATGTATGACGACGACCGCGGCGAGCGCTTGGTCGTGCTGACGCGGCCGATGACGTCCGACCAGAATGCACCGATGGCGCCGCATTCAGGCAACGACGTCGCCGGTTTCTCCTGGGCCGACGGTGGCATGGGCTACAGCCTCGTGGGACCGGGCGCGGCAGAGCAGCTGAAGCCGCTCGCCAACGAGATCCGCAAGCAGGCACAGTCCATCTAAGTCCGGACAGAGATTTACGCCTTGGTGTAGACCAGGAACAGCACGGTTCCGATCACCAGCGCGAAGGCGATGAACAGCAGCACCGCCGGCAGCCCGAACAGCGCCGCAACGCCGGCGGTGCTCGATTGCAGCAGCGCCGCGCCGAGGAAGAACGCAAGATTGACCGACGACAGCGCCTTGCCGGTGTTCTGGGCGTCGACGAGCTGCCGCGTCATGCCGTAGATCAGCGGCTGCGCCGACGTCGCGAGCCCGATCAGGATCAGCAGCACCAGATCGTATTGCGTCGGCATCACGGCCACGCCCAGCATGTTCGAGACCGGGAAATGCGGCGCGCCCGCCGCCATCAGCACCAGCAGCAGCGCGGCAATGGCATGCGTGGACGCCACCATGGCACGGCGGTGCCCGAACTTGCGATCGAACGCGCCGATACAGGCCGGACCGACGATCATCGCCAGCGTGAACAGGCCAAGCACGTTGCCGGCCTCGATGCGGCTCAAGCCCTTCACATCCATCAGCCACGGTCCGCCCCACAAGCCGCGCAAGGTCAGCGACGCGCCGAGCGACACCAGCGACAGCGCGATCAACCCGCGCAGGCCGCGCGACAGTCCGAGCCGCAGCACCTCGGCCATCTGCCGTAGCGGCGAGGAATCATCCGCATGCGCCGCCGGCTGCCGCGGCACCAGCGCGAACACCGCGATCAGCACGACAATGCCGTAGCCGGCCGAGACCCAGAAGCCGGCACGCCAACCGAACTGATCGACCACGAAGGCCAGCGGGCTTGCCGACAGCAGCATGCCGATATTGCCGATCGAGAGGATCAGGCCGGACCACAGGCCGAACTTCGCCGCCGACATCTGCTTGGCCGCAAGCGTCATCGGGCACATCAGCATGCCCGAGGTGGCGACGCCGAGCATGAGTTGCCCGAGCACGAAGCTCGCGGGGCCAGTGGCGAGCGCCGAAACCAGCGTTCCGACCACGGTGCCGGCTAGCAGGCTCAGCGACACCGGCCGCACGCCGAAGCGATCCATCGCGGCACCGACCGGGATCTGCGAGGCGGCAAAGGAGAAATGATAGATCGAGGTGAGGCTCGCCAGCGCCTGCGGCGAGGTGCCGAAATCCCGTGCCATCAGATCGAGGCTGATCGCCGGGATCGTCCGCAGCAGCGTCGACAGCATATGGCCGGAGGCCAATGCCAGAAGCGCCAGAACCAGGGCACGGAACCCGATCCCCGCCTCTTCTTTAGTCACCACGCCGTCCACGATTCGCCTCTTCCCCGAGCATTTTCGGGACGGGCGTAACATTATTGGGCTGATGGTGCCAACTATGGAGGCATTGCAATTTTCGTTGCCCCACATGCCGTCATGGCCGGGCATAGCCGTCCGAAGGACGGCGTCGCTTCCGCTCGCCTACGTCCCGGCCATCTACGTCTTTCTTCACGCCGGGCCAAAGACGTGGATGCCCGGGACGAGCCCGGGCATGACGAGTTTTTGGAGACTGCGTCCCTTACTGCTTATGGAACACCAGCGTGCGCAGCTCGATGCTCTCGCGCGGCGCGGCATCCGCCGGCGTGGTCGGATCGACAAACGCCGTATGCGGCCCAAAGCGCGTGCGGCCGTCGGTTGCCGAGTCGTAGCATTTCAAGAGGATCGCCTCGTCCGGCGTCATCTCGGGAATGTAGAACCAGCGATGGTTCGGATTGTACTTCACCGAATAGGTCTCGCCGCTGCGGTTCGGATAGATCAGGTCGGAGGCGATCAAATCCTCCGGCGCGACCGTAGTGCCGTCGGCCATCGCCAGCGGTGAATCGCGCAGGGGACCGCGGATCGGGCGCCACAGATTGATCACCTGGACGCGGCCCTTGACGAGTTCATTGGCTTCGTTGGGCAGATGCTCGAACACGCGGTTGCGGCCGGAGATGGCAGTCTGGTCGACATGGACGCGTGTCGCCGGCTGGCGCGGTCCGCCACCGCGGATATCGGCCGCACCCTCGACGCGCTTGCGCACGGTGTGATCGAAGATGAGCACGCGGTCCGCCTTCAGCGTCGCCTTCAGGAAGGCTTCGACGGCGGGATAGTAGACATTGCGGACTTCGTTGTCGTCGTAATAATCCTTCACGACGGTCGGATGCTTGACCAGCGCAAAACCCTCGCGGTCGAGCGAGAAGCTGTCTGATATCAAGCGCCCGTCAAAAATCGGAACGTTGTGGGCTTCGGGCAGCGCGGTGGATTTGGGTTCGCCGGGCGGCGGATCGAAAGCGTAGGTCCGGGGCTTGCCCGGCGTCGGCGCGAGGTAATTCAGTTCAGCGGTCACAAACGGCAGCGACTCGATGCGAGTTTCTTGAAGGCCCATGGTGATCTCCCGGACTCGATTGTTCGTGCTTTTGATCTTGGCGGCACGAGCCGGAGTGACAAGGGCGCGGCGAAAATAGCAACGTTGCTGTTCTCTCCGGTACGGGACGGGAAAATTCCTTGTCGCGCGGCTCCCCGCCAACGAATGGATGTTTTGCGATCACGAGTTCGTTAGCGGCGGCATCCGCTCACGGGTAGTGAGCGCGGAGCGAAACGGCGGAAAGTATCTGACCACGTCATCCTCGCGCAAAGGCTTCGCCTTTGTCGCTGGGAGGTGCGAGCGCAGCGAGCCTCGAAGGATGCGTGGCCCCGTCCGTGGCCGTCGCCCCTTCGAGACGCCGCTTCGCGGCTCCTCCAGCGACAACGGCGAAGCCGTTGCGCGGGGGTGACGGAATTACGCGTGATCGCGCACTTCGATCAAAGCCCGGCGCCCTTCTCCACGGCGGCGCCAAACGACCGGTCGACGATGTCGGCGGCGTTGACCTTTTGCCGGATCAGGCCCCAGCGGTCGTAGAGGTCGATGGTCTTCTGCTCGTCGGCCACCACGCTGTCGTCAATCGGCGCGATCCGGATCTTGGCCCGCGCCAGCCAGTTCAGCGGTACCGCGGGCGGGATGTTCATCAATTTGCCCCAGGTCGCGGCGTAGCCCGCGACATTATTCTGCGACCATGCGCGGGCAGTCGCGAGCCGGCGCACGAAATCCTCGAGCTCGGCGCGCTTGGCCTTAATCGCGTCAGGGGTCGCGACCTGGAAGCCGAGGCCGGGCGTGATGCCGTCGGCCGTGATGACGCGGCGCGATTTGAACAGCACCTCCTCCTGGCTCACGTAAGGCTCCCAGGTCGACCAGGCATCGACCGAGCCTTGCGTGTAGGCGACCTTGGCATCCGATGGCGCCAGGAACACGATCTGCACGTCGCTCGCTTTCCAGCCGCGCGACTCCAGCGCCGCCAGGATCAGCTGATGGCCGATCGAGCCGCGGCCGGTCGCGATCTTCTTGCCGCGCAGATCGTCAAAGCTCTTGATGGCGGAATTCTCCGGCACCACGACTGCCAGTCCTTCACCGGACTGTCTGACCGCGGCGATCGCCTTGACCGGGACGTTGGCGGCGGCCGCGAAGGTGAAGGGCGCATCGCCGACCAGACCGGTGTCAATTGCACCGGCACCCAACGCTTCCAGCAGCGGCGCGGCAGCGGCGAACTCCTTCCACTCGATCTTGTAGGAGATGTCCTTGAGCACGCCGGCCGCTTCCATCACGGCCTGCGAATTGCCCTTCTGGTCGCCGACGCGTAGCGTGGCCTGCGCGAAGGACGCGTCGATGGCGGCGAGCGCAAGCGCCGCCGCAACGATGAGACGGATCATTCGGCGGCGATCCCCCGCTGCTCGTCGCGCGCGGCGATCAGCTTGCGGGTCAGCGGGATCAGCTCGCGGCCGTAGTCGATGGCATCGACCAGCGGATCGAAGCCGCGGATCAGGAAGTGGCTGACGCCGAGATCGTAGTAATCGGCAAACACCTCGGCGACCTGCTCGGGCGTGCCGACCAGCGCGGTCGTGTTGCTGTTGGCGCCGGTGAGTTTCGCAATTTCGGTCCACAGCCGCTTGTCGATGCGGGTGCCCTGATCGGCGAGCGCGAGCAGCCGCTTGGCGCCGTCGGTCGCATGATTGGGCCGGCGATAACCGGTCTGGTCCTGCAACGTGGTGGCGCGCTCGAGGATATGTTCGGCCTTCGCCCACGCCTTCTCCTCGGTGTCGGCCAGGATCGGTCGCACCGACAGGCTGAAGCGCGGCGTCGGCCGGCCGTGCCTGGCCGCCGCGACGCGCACCCGGGCGGTGACGTCGCGCACTTGCGCATAGGATTCACCCCACAGCGCGAAGGTATCGGCATGCTTGCCCGCGACCTCGACCGCGGCATCCGAACCGCCGCCGACGAAGGTGTAGACACCGCCCTTCTGCAACGGCTTCACCTGCGAGAAGCCGTTCTCGACGTTGTAATACTTGCCGCTGTAGTTGAACGGCTTCTCGCAGGTCCATTCCAGCCGCACCACGTCGAGGAATTCGCTGGTGCGGGCGTAACGCTCGTCCTTGTCGTCGAGCGTGTTGCCGTCCTGGCGCAGCTCGATGGCGTTGCCGCCGGTGATGACGTGCAGCGAGACGCGGCCGCCATAGAACTGGTCCAGCGTCGCAAGCTGCGCGCCAAGAGCGTCGGCGCGGTGAAGCCCGGGCGCTGCGCGATCATCACCTTCAGCGATTTTGTGATGGTCAGGACATGCTGCGCGACCTGCAGCGCGTCGGGCGTCGTCGAATGGAACGCGAGCAGCGCGCGATCGAAGCCGGCCAGCTCATGGGCCTTGGCGACCGTCTCGATATAGGGCGGATCGAGTACCGGCCCGGACCGGACGATGGTCTCGGAGGCATTGTTGTTGGTGATGAAGCCGATGAACTCGACCGGCATGACTGACAACTCCGTTGTTGTTGGCTGTTGTTTTCAGACGCCCAGCGCGTGGCGTCCGGCGGAGACACGGGTGGCATCGTCTTGCGGGGTATGGACGCGTCCGCACAGCACGTCGCGGTAATGCCGCTCCAGCGGATTGGTTCGCGACAGGCCGTGATTGCTGGTCAGCGACAAGGCATCCTCCACCACTGCTGCGGCGTTATTGGTCACCGTCAGCTTGATGATGTTAGACTCGATCGCGGACAGCGGGAAGCCGTTATCGAAATCGGCGGCGAAGCTGTCGATCAGGCGGGCATTGACCGCAAGACGCGCCTCGATGCTGCCGACGACCTCCTGGATGCGCGGCACGGTCGCCAGCGGCGCGCCGAGATTGGCGGGCACCCGCTCCTTCAGGAATTTGACCAGCCAGTCGCGGGCGGCACGGCCGATGCCGTCATAGATCGCGGCGACGAAAATCGCGTGCACGGTCGCCTGGGTGACGTCAGGAACCTTCCAGTCGTCGGGCCTGCGGACGTCGATCTCGTAATCCAGCGGAAACACCACGTCGTCGAAGATCACCGTGTGGCTGCCGCTGGCGCGCAGGCCGAGATGATCCCAGGTCTCTTCGATGCGCGTTCCCGGCAGGCCGGCGGGAACCAGAAACAATCCGACACGGGTGTCGGGCTCGTCGGTCTTGGCCCAGACCGAATACCATTTCAGGATCGGCGCGCCGGTCGAATAGATCTTGCGGCCGGTCAGCCGCCAGCCGGTCTCGGTGCGGCGCGCCGTGGTCGCCGGCAGGCCGCCGCGCGCCGGCGAGCCGAGTTCGGGCTCGACGCGCAATGCGTTGATCAGCGCCACGCCTTCGACCGTCTCCCTGGCGAGCTTGCGCGACAGCCGGCCCGGCCAGCGTGTGCTGCGCGCCATCACCAGGTGCTGGATGTAATGCATCGACAGCACCAGCGCGGTCGATGGATCGGCCTTGCCGATGATGCCGAGCACGCGCGTGGCATCGCGGGCACCGGCCCCGCCGCCACCGAGCGCCGCCGGCGCGGTCAGCGCCAGCAGGCCTTCGCGGGAGAGATCGGAGAAATTCTCGAACGGAAAGCTGGCGTCGCGATCATGCGCGGGCGCGCGCGCGGCAAACGCCTCCGCGAGCCGCAACGCGCGCGCGATGTATTCGGGCTCGTCCGCAGGCGGCAGCTCCCTCGCTGCTGTCGTCACCACGTCGCCTCCAGTCCGAGCAGCCCGAGGATCTGCTTGCGCAGCTCCGCGAGATAGGGATCGCCGCGATGCCGCGGGTATGGCCGCCCGACCGCGATATCAGCCTTGATCCGCGCCGGGCGGTCGGAGAGCACGATGACGCGGTTGGCCAGCACCAATGCCTCCTCGACGTCATGGGTGACGAGCAGCGTGGTGAAGCCTTTGCGCTGCCACAGCGCCACCAGCTCGGACTGCATCGCGATCCGCGTCAGCGAGTCGAGCTTGCCGAGCGGCTCGTCGAGCACCAGGATCTTCGGATCGTTGACCAGCGCTCGCGCCAGCGCGACGCGCTGCGCCATGCCGCCGGACAGCTGATGCGGATAGGCGTTGCGGAATGAGGACAGGCCCACCAGCTCGAGCACGGCATCGACCCTGTGTCGCTGCGTTTTCAGAATGCCCTGCGCTTCCAGCCCGAGCGCCACATTATCCCAGACCGTACGCCAGGGAAACAGCGTCGGATCCTGGAACACGACGACGCGCGACGGATGCGGGCCGGTGATGCGGACCTCATCCTCGCGCAGCGAGCCGCTGCGTGGATTCTCCAGCCCGGCCACCAGCCGCAGCAGGGTCGACTTGCCGCAGCCGGACGGGCCGAGCAGCGCGACGAACTCGCCCGGCGCGATCGCGAGATTGACATTGTCGAGCACCGGCAGCGTGGCGCCATCGATGTCGAAGGCGTGGCTGACGCCCTCGATGTCGAGCTCGGCGCCGACGGCGGGATAGGTGATCGCTTCAGCGGTGGACTGCACTACCATTTGACGACGCCCTTCTGCCAGACCAGCAGGTGGTCACGGGTGCGAAACAGCAGCGTGATCGCGCCGGAGCAGAGCAGCGACATCACGATCAGCGCCGCATACATGTTGGCATAGGCCGCCCAGCCCTGCGCCCATTGCAGGTACCAGCCGAGCCCGGCCTTGACGCCGATCATCTCGGCAACGACGAGCACCGCAAAGGACGAGCCGAGCCCCATGAACAGGCCGACGAAGACATGCGGCAGCGCCGCGGGGATCGCGACCTTCAGCACCAGGAACGACGGCTTGGCGCCGAGCGTGCGCGCGACATCGTAATAGGCGCTGCTGACGCTCGCCACACCCGACCAGGTCAGCACCGTCACCGGAAATCCCGTGGCGAGCGCGATCAGGAAGGTCGAGGCGCTCCAGCTCGACGGGAAGGTGAAGAAGGCGATCGGCAACCAGGCGGTGGCCGGCAGCGGACCGATGAAGCGCAGCACCGGATGCACCCAGTAGCCGATCTTTTGCGACCAGCCGATCGAGACGCCGGTGACGAAGCCGACCGTCGCGCCGATGATGTAGCCGCCGAGTTGCAGCTTGATCGAGGCGAACACGCTGTCGAGCAGTCTTGGCAGATCGTCGGTGTAGACCTCGAGGATCGACTGTGGCGGCGGGAAGAACGGCAGCGGCAGCCACGCGAATTTCGCGGTGGCGACCTCCCACAGCGTGACAAGGGCGCCGAACGCCAGCAGCCACGGCGCACGCTTGCGCAGTGCCTGCCCGGCGCTGCCGAGATAATCCGCGCTGAGCGTGCCGAACAGGATGAAAACCGCGATGACGATCGCGCCGATGCCGAGCGAGGAGGTCCGCGACCAATCGCCGACGTCGGGCCAATACAGGCACGACGCGCCGAACGCGAGCCAGGCGAGGCTCGCCGCAAGCCCGACGCCGTAGCTGCCGGAAAGGTTCGAGAACGTGACCGCGGCGCGCGGCGCAGCCGCTGCCGTCGTGTCAGACACTGAATACGTCGACATAGATCCGCTCCGCGAATTTAGCCGTATCGGTGCTCTGCTTGAACACCTGCACCGATTTCAGGTCGTCGGCGTAGCCCTTGAGCTCGCGCTTGAGCACCTCGCCGGTCGGATGATGGTGATGGGTGTGGTAGCGCGCCATCGCCTCGAGATCGGCGAGGCTCGCCGCCTTCGGCGCATAGGGCTGGAACGACTTCGCCGCCTTGTCCGGGTTCTGCGAGGTGAACATCGCAGCATCGAGCAGCGCCTGAGTGATGGCGCGGGCGACGTGGGGTTCTTCGCGGACCAAACTGCCGCGCAGGCCGACGATGCAGCAGCTCTTGTCGCGGTACTCGCCATCGAGGTTGGAGGCGACCTCCTTGTACTGCGCGTCCTTCAGCCAGAGATAGGCCAGCGGGTCCGACGACAGGAAGGCCTGCACCTCGCCCTTCTCGACCGCGACATTGAGCAGATTGCCGGGATAGGCGCGCCAGTCGACATTCTTGACCGGGTCGATGCCGAGCTTTGAGAGCTGGATCGAGAAGAAGTTCTTGTCGGGACCGGCGAGATCGCCGACCGCGACGATCTTGCCCTTGAGATCAGCGAGCTTGTCGACGCCGGAATTGGTGCGGGTCAGCACCCGCATGCAGCCGCCATGGGTGCCGGCGGCGATCTTGACGTCAAAGCCCTGCTCGAGCGGCTTCAGCCAGCGCAGCGCCATGCCGAGCCCGGCGTCGCTCTTGCCGGTGGCGATCGCCTCCAGCAGCTGGTCGGTCGAGCCGGAATAGTTGACGAGCTCGACGTCGAGGTTCTGCTTCTGGAAGAAGCCATAATCGATCGCGACCGGCAGCGGCGCGAGGCAGACCGCGCCGGCGTTCCAGGACAGCTTCAGCTTGCGCGGTGCGCCCGTCAGCGGCGGCGCATCGGATGCTGTCTTGCAGACCGGGAATTCAGAGAAGTCGATCGCCGGCGCGATCGGGCGCGGCGCGAAGGCCTGCGCGCTATAGGCGCCGATCGGTGCGGCAAAGGCTGCGGCAGCGCCTGCACGCAGCAAGGTGCGGCGATCCATCACCGTCTTCTTGTTGTCGGTCGACATCATTACTCCTGCATTTCGGCAAGGCTCCGCCCCGCGCACAAAACGGCTCCGTCTGCACGCCCCGTCGTTCGAAGCTCATGGTTCAGAAAAAGCGGATTTCTCCGGCGCGATTGCACTCAAGGCAACGCTCAAATGATGCGGCGCGGCAGGTTCACCGTCAATGAAATGGAATTTCGAATGTCATCGACGCCGCAGTCGATATCTCCACGATCGCATCGCGCGACGATGAAAGGATTTTCGCTGTTGTCGCGACACGGAGATGCGGCGCCATCGCTGTGACTGTATCAAATCCAGGCGCTTTGCGGACACATGCGCGATGTCTTCTCCGTTCGGCAGGTTCGACGAGATCATCCTTGCTGTGCGGCCCGCGAATACAGATTTCCGTTTCGTTGACGGCGAACGGCTTGCTCATAGACTTGATCGAACGCTGCCGTGCTTTCCGCCGGGCAGTGAATGAATCAGAAAGAAAAAATGCATATGCGCAAACTGACCCGCCCGGGCTCTCCCTATTCTCTGACGCGCCGCACCGCGTCCGCGCTGATCACAGCAGTGATCACGCTGTCGACATCGGCGGCGGCGTTCGCGGCTGATGCGATCGTGCTGCGTGTCGGGGACCAGAAGGGCGGCAACCGCTCGCTGCTGGAGATTTCCGGCCTCGCCAAGGACCTGCCTTACAAGATCGAGTGGTCGGAATTTCCGGCCGCGGCTCCGATCCTGGAGGCGATCAATGCCGGCGCGCTCGACGTCGGCTACACCGGCGATCTGTCGTTCCTCACGGTCTATGCGTCGGGCGCACCGATCAAGGCGATCGGCGGCACGCGCTCGGATGCGCGGACCCAGGCGATCCTGGTGCGCGGGGATTCGCCGATCAAGACGGCGGCCGACCTGAAGGGCAAGCGCCTTGCCGGCACGCGCGGCGGCTGGGGCCAGTTCCTGATCAACGCGACGCTGGAAAAGGCAGGCAGCAGCATTGAGGACGCGACCTTCGCGCCGCTCGGCCCGGTCGACGCCAAGATCGCGCTGCTCGCCGGCTCAATCGACGCCTGGGCGGTGTGGGAGCCCTACGTTTCCTATGCCAAGCTGAAGGACAATGCGCGCGTCGTCGCCGACGGAGAAGGGCTGACGCCGACCATCACCTTCATCGTCGCCTCCGACAATGCGATCGCGACCAAGCGCACGGCGGTGCAGGATCTGGTGCAGCGGCTCAACAAGGCGCGGCTGTGGTCGCTCGACCATGTCGCGGAATATGCCAAGAGCACGGCCGAGCTCACCAAGCTTCCGGAAGACGTGCTGCTCGCCGCCTACACCGCGCAGAAGACGAGCCCGATCGCAATCGACGAGGCCGTGGTGAAGGAAATACAGGCCGCCTCCGACCGTGCCACGCGCTACGGCATCCTCGGCAAGACGCTCGACGTCGGCAAGGCCGTCGATCGCAGCTTTACGGCCGGTGCCAATTCGAACTAGCGCTTGCTTGATGTAGCGCGCTCTCTCCTCACCTCCCCTTGGAAAGGGGAGGTCGGTTTGCGCAGCAAACCGGGTGGGGATCCTGCCTCCGCGGACACTGCCGTTGCGGCTTGACCCCCACCCCACCCTCCCCCTTTCAGGGTGAGGGAGCTTGACGGCGGAGCTCACCTCACTGTGCAACCCGGAGACATCCGATGCCCGGCCCGCTCCATCTCGCGATAATTGTCACGGCACACCTGCTCTGCATGACCTTGTTGGTCGCGCTGTCGGTTTGATAGCGTTGTCTCCGGGACCTTGATGCATCGGAGAACAACAATGAACCTATCGATGAAGGACCGCGTGGCGGTGGTCACCGGCGGCAGCAAAGGTATCGGGATCGCGGTGGCGCGGCGGTTTGCGGAATCCGGCGCCAAGGTCGCGATCCTCGCCCGCGGTGCAGCCGACCTCGCAGCAGCGCGCGAGGCGCTCGCCAAAGATGGCCTCGTGGTGCGCGATTACGTCTGCGACGTCGCGAAGGCCGCCGACATCAGCAACGCCCACGACCAGATCGTCGTCGACTTGGGCAAGATCGACGTGCTGGTCAACAACGCCGGCACCGCGCGCACGCTGGCGTTCGAGAGCATCAGCGACGAGGCCTGGCAGGAGGACCTCGACCTCAAGCTGTTTGCCGCGATCCGCTTCAGCCGGCTGGTTTGGCCGGGCATGAAGCAGCGCAAATGGGGCCGCATCATCAACGTGCTCAACACCTTTGCGAAGGCCCCGGCCGGCAATTCCGCGCCCACATCGGTGTCGCGTGCCGCCGGCATGGCGCTGACCAAGGTCATGGCCAATGAAGGCGGCGAGCACAACATCCTGGTGAATGCGCTGTTGGTCGGCCTGATCATGAGCGATCAATGGGTCAAGCGGCATGCTGCCCAGGCGCCGACCACGGATTTCGGAGAATTCGCCAAGGGCCTTGCCAAGGGCACGCCGCTCGGCCGCATCGGCACAGCGGAGGAGTTTGCCAACCTCGCCTGCTTCCTGGCCTCGGAGCAAGGCTCCTACATCACCGGCACCGCCATCAATGTCGATGGTGGCCGGTCGCCGGTGGTCTAGAACTCCGGTGATCCAGAACTCCGGTCTTGGCTTAACCAGGACCGGAGCTCCGGATGCTTGCTTCGGCGCGTTTCCACATGCGAGCCGGTGTCCATTTCGCTCGAACACTCTCGCGGGCAGGCAACCTACTGCGGCTGGCTAACGGCTCAAAAGCAAAAGGCCTCCGTCACCGGAGGCCTTTCATCTTAAACCGCGTCCTTGGCGGCCTTGACCGGCCGTGCGCGGACGATCTTCCGGGCCGGCTTGGCCTTGAACATCATCTCTTCGCCGGTGAAGGGGTTGGTGCCCTTGCGCGCCTTGGTCGCAGGCTTCTTGACGACAACGAACTTCGCGAAGCCGGGGACGAGGAACACCCCGGCCTTCTTCAGCTCCTTGTGGCCGACATCGACGAGCGAGTCCAAAACGTTCTTGACGTCGCGCTTGGAGAGTTCGGTGGTGGTCGCGATCTTCTCGATCACTTGCGACTTCGACAGTTGGGTAGCCATGGTTGCTCCATTGATTCTGGAGTGGGCACGATATGGCGGAAAACGCCGAGAAAAACAGTGTTTTCTGCACTCACCACACGAATATCGCTGTGGACAGCGCCCGAATCAGGGTTTTTTCCAGTGTTTTTTCCAGTCAAGTCGCTTCCGACCCCTAAAATTACAGCGTTTGCGCGGCTTCGGGGCCCCCGAAACGCCCCCTGAAGAGAATCACCTTGCGCATCTCGCGCCGCCGCGGTGCGACAATGCCGCGCACAATTCGGGTTGCGAGGCGCCGCGGTGCGCCACTTCAGGTTTCGGAAAGGATCCTCCAAAAGGCCGCGGCATTAGGAAATGAGCCGGGTTCGACTCGGGTTCCCTTTCCAAGGTAACATCGGTGCAAGGCGGCCACGACCGATCGGCCGGCCGCCCGATGCAAGCCTTTAGTTACGTTCCGGAGACCCGCGTATGGATTTGAGCCGCCTCGAGATCAACCGCCGCACCGCCCTTCTGACCTCGGCCGCAATTGCCGCCAATGTCATCAATCCGATGCGGGCCTTCGCGCAGGAGACCCCGCGCAAGGGCGGCGTGTTCAACGTCCATTACGGCGCCGAACAGCGCCAACTCAACCCCAGCATCCAGGCCTCGACCGGGGTCTACATCATCGGCGGCAAGATCCAGGAAAATCTGGTCGACCTCGACGCCGACGGGCAGCCGGTCGGCGTGCTCGCCGAGAGCTGGGAGGCAACGCCGGACGGCAAGACCGTCACCTTCAAGCTGCGGAAGGGCATCACCTGGCACGACGGCAAGCCGTTCACCTCGGAGGACGTCGCCTTCACCGCGATGAACATGTGGAAGAAGATCCTCAACTACGGATCGACGCTGCAACTGTTCCTCACATCAGTCGATACGCCCGATCCGCAGACCGCGATCTTCCGCTACGAGCGGCCGATGCCGCTGAACCTGCTGCTGCGCGCCCTGCCCGACCTCGGCTACGTCTCCGCCAAGCACCTCTATGAGAGCGGCGACATCAGGCAGAACCCGACCAATCTGGCGCCGGTCGGCACCGGTCCGTTCAAGTTCGTCAAATATGAGCGTGGGCAGTACATCATCGCCGACCGCAACCCGGATTACTGGCGGCCGAACGCGCCCTATCTCGACCGCATCGTCTGGAAGGTGATCACCGACCGCGCCGCGGCGGCTGCGCAGATGGAGGCCGGCGAGCTGCACTACAGCCCGTTCTCGGGCCTGACGATCTCGGACATGGCGCGGCTCGGCAAGGACAAGCGCTTCATCGTCTCGACCAAGGGCAATGAGGGCAACGCCCGCACCAACACCATCGAGTTCAACTTCCGCCGCAAGGAACTGGCCGACATCCGCGTCCGCCGCGCCATTGCGCACGCGATCAACGTGCCGTTCTTCATCGACAATTTCCTGGGCGATTTCGCCAAGCTCGGCACCGGCCCGATCCCGTCGACCTCGACCGACTTCTATCCCGGGCCGAACACGCCGCAATATCCCTACGACAAGGCCAAGGCCATCGCGCTGCTCGACGAGGCCGGGTTCAAGGCCTCCGGTGGCAACCGCTTCTCGCTGAAACTGCTGCCGGCGCCGTGGGGCGAGGACATCTCGCTGTGGTCGACCTTCATCCAGCAGTCGCTCGGCGAAGTCGGCATCCAGGTCGACATCGTGCGCAACGACGGCGGCGGCTTCCTCAAGCAGGTCTATGACGACCACGCCTTCGATCTAGCCACCGGCTGGCACCAGTATCGCAACGACCCCGCGGTCTCGACCACGGTGTGGTACCGCTCCGGCCAGCCCAAGGGCGCGCCGTGGACCAACCAGTGGGGCTGGGAGGACAAGACTGTCGACAAGACCATCGACGATGCCGCAACCGAAGTCGATCCGGCCAAGCGCAAGGCGCTCTATGCCGATTTCGTCAAGGAGGTGAACACCGAGCTGCCGGTCTGGATGCCGATCGAGCAGATCTTCGTCACCGTGATCACGGCCAAGGCGCGCAACCACTCCAACACGCCGCGCTGGGGCTCGGCGAGTTGGCACGATCTTTGGCTTTCGGCGTAGCTCATCTCCGGCAGAAGCGGTGCTGCCCACTTCTCCCTCTCCCCGTTCTCTACGGGGAGAGGGTTGGGGTGAGGGGCTCCCTCCACGATGTCGATCCAACGATGGACCTGTCCCCCCTCACCCGGACTGCTTCGCAGTCCGACCTCTCCCCGCAAGCGGGGCGAGGTAAGAGAGGCCAGTGTCCCCTTCGTTCGAAACCGCTATAGATAAAGCATGCGTATCCTGAGCCTTGCGGGGCGGCGGCTTGCCGCCTCGATTCCGACCTTGTTCCTGATCCTGATCGGCGTGTTCCTGCTGTTGCAGCTCGCGCCGGGCGACACCGTCGATGCGCTGATGGCGCAGATGGGCGGCGGCGATGCCGCGACGGCGCAAGAGCTGCGCAAGTTCTACGGGCTCGACCTCTCGGTTCCGGCGCAGCTCGGCAGCTATCTGTGGCACCTGGTGCGGCTCGACCTCGGCTTCTCCTCGATCTACGGCAAGCCGGTGGCGACCGTGATCCTGGAACGGCTGCCGCCGACCATCCTGCTGATGACGGCGTCGCTGTCGTTCGCGTTCTTCTTCGGCCTCCTGTTCGGCGTGATCGCCGCGCGCGGCGTCAACCGCTGGCCAGATACGATGATCTCGACGCTTGGCCTGATCTTCTACGCCACGCCCTCGTTCTGGTTCGGGCTGATGGCGATCGTGGTGTTCTCGGTCTATCTGCAATGGCTGCCGCCGGGCGGTTTCGAGGACATCGGCACAGTCCAGACCGGGATCTGGCGCGTGCTCGATATCGCAGCACATCTCGTACTGCCGACGCTGACACTCGGGCTGATCTTCCTCGCGATCTATCTGCGCATCATGCGCGCCTCGATGCTGGAGGTCTTGAACCTCGATTTCGTCCGCACCGCCCGCGCCAAGGGGCTGGACGAGACCCATGTCATCACCCGCCATGTGCTGCGCAACGCGCTGCTGCCGATGGTGACGCTGATCGGCTTGCAGGCCGGCACCATGCTCGGCGGCTCGGTCGTGGTCGAGAGCGTGTTCTCGCTGCCCGGCCTCGGCCGCCTCGCCTATGAATCGGTGGTGCAGCGCGACCTCAACACCCTGCTCGGCATCGTCTTCGTCTCGGCGCTGCTGGTCATATCAGTCAACTTCGTCGTCGACCTGCTCTACGCGCGGCTCGATCCGCGCATCGCGACGGAGGGCTGACGATGGACGCGGCAAAACGCTATTTCCGCAGCCCGGCCGCGGTGATCGGCCTGATCCTGCTGCTGCTCGTGATCGCGATGGCTGTAAGCGCGGGTTTCCTCTATCCGCGCGATCCGCTTGCCTTGGCAGGTCGGCCGCTGGTCTGGCCGTTCTCCAACCCGCGCTTTTTGCTCGGGACAGATAATTCCGGGCGCGACATCGCCGCGCAGATCTTCTACGGCGCCCGGATTTCGCTCCTGATCGGCGGCGTCGCCACGATGATCGCGATCCTGATCGGCATCCTGGTCGGCGCTTTCGCCGGCTATTACGGCGGCTGGGTCGACAATGTGCTGATGCGGATCACCGAGGCGTTCCAGACGCTGCCGAATTTCGTGCTGCTGCTGGTGCTGGTGGCGGTGTTCGGCTCGACGCTGACCACGGTGACCATCGCGGTCGGCGTGGTGTCATGGCCGGCGCCGGCACGGCTGACCCGCGCCGAGTTCCTGTCGCTGCGCAACCGCGAATTCGTGCAGGCCGGCAAGACGCTCGGCATGAAGGATGTTCAGCTCATCCTAGGCGAGATCCTGCCCAACGCACTGCCACCCGTGATCGTCTATGCCAGCGTGGTGATGGCGGTCGCCATCCTGCTGGAAAGCGCTCTCGCTTTCTTAAGGCTGTCCGACCCCAATGTCGCCTCCTGGGGCAATCTGATCGGGCTCGGCCGTGATGTGCTTCGGGTGCAGTGGTACGTCTCGGCAATCCCCGGCATTGCGATCCTCGTCACCGTGCTCGCGGTGTCGCTGGTCGGCCAGGGCCTCAACGATGCGCTCAATCCGAGGCTGAAGAGCCGATGAGCGAAGCTGTCCTTTCGCTCGACGGCCTGACGGTGCGCCTGCCCAAAGGCGCCGACCGGCCGCATGCGCTGTCCGATGTCTCGCTCTCGATTGCGTCGAATGAGATCCTCTGCGTGGTCGGCGAATCCGGCTCCGGCAAGTCGATGATGGCGAATGCCATCATGCGGCTGCTGCCGAACGAGGTGACCATCGAACAAGGCCGGATGATGTTCGACGGCCGCGACCTCTGCGCGACCGATAGCGCCGAGATGCGCGATGTGCGCGGCGCCGGCATCGCGATGATCTTCCAGGAGCCGATGACGGCGCTCAACCCGCTGCGCACCATCGGCGACCAGATCGGCGAGATGTTCTCGATCCACACCGGCCTGTCCAAGGCCGAGATCAACGCACGGGTGCTGGCGCTGCTCGAGGACGTGCGCATCCCCGATCCGAAGGCAGCCGCAAAGGCCTATCCGCACGAGCTCTCCGGTGGCCAGCGCCAGCGCGCCATGATCGCGATGGCGCTCGCGCTCGACCCGAAGCTCCTGATCGCCGACGAGCCGACCACCGCGCTCGACGTCACGACGCAGGCGCAAATCCTGAAGCTGATCCGCGATCTGCAGCAGCGCAAGAAGACCGCGGTGCTGTTCATCACCCATGATTTCGGCGTGGTCGCCGAGATCGCCGACCGCGTCGTGGTGATGCAGCACGGCGCGATCGTCGAGCAAGGCACAGCCGATGAGGTGCTGAACAATCCGCAGCACGCCTACACCAAGCAGCTGATATCAGCCGTGCCGCCGCTGACGGCGCCGCCACCGCGCATCCTGTCCGGCAAGGATATCCTGACCATCGACGGGGTTTCAAAAACCTACCGCACCGGCGGCTTCCTCGGCCGCGGCGCGCGGATCACGGAAGCGGTCAAGAACGTCACGCTGCGCCTGCCGCGCGGCGCGACGCTCGGCATCGTCGGCGAATCCGGCTCGGGCAAATCGACGCTGGCACGCTGCATCGTGCGGTTGATCGACCCCGATACCGGCTCGATCATGCTCAACGGCAAGGACTGGGCAAAACTCAGCCGCGACGAGATCAGGCGCGAGACCCGTCATATCCAGATGGTGTTCCAGGATCCGTTCGCCTCGCTCAACCCGCGCCGCAAGGCGGCAGAATTGGTGGCGCAGGGACCGATCGTGCACGGCACCGATCGCGCGACCGCGATCGCCGAAGCCCGAAAGCTGTTCGAACTGGTCGGGCTCGACCCGTCCGCCGGCGACCGCTTCCCGCACGAATTCTCCGGCGGCCAACGGCAGCGCATCGGGCTGGCGCGTGCGCTGGCACTGAAGCCGGACGTGCTGGTCGCCGACGAGCCGGTCTCGGCGCTCGACGTCTCGGTGCAGGCGCAGGTGCTAAAGCTGCTCGCCGGGCTGCGCCAGCAGCTCGGCCTCTCCATCATCTTCATCACCCATGATCTGCGCGTCGCCGCGCAGATCTGCGATCTTGTTGCCGTAATGAAGGATGGCGCCGTGGTCGAGCAGGGGCTGACCGCCGAGGTGTTCGGCAAGCCGCAGCATCCCTACACGCAGGCGCTGCTGTCCGCGATTCCCGGCGGAGCGTTCGCGCGCGAGCACGATACCGCGACCGCGTAGCCGGGCACGCGCGGTCCCTACTCCGCCGCTTGTGGCTTTGGCTCCTCGCGCAGCCGAAAGCGCTTCAGCAATCCGGATACCGTGTCGCGGAAGCCGCCATATTCCAGCTCGGAATAGGGTAGCATCGCGGCACCGGACCAGCCCTGGCTGCGCATCTCGATCGCCTTGCGCTGGGCCCGCTGGCGGACCTCGTCCCACGCAAGGTTGTCAAAGAAATCGGTATAAGACTCCGAAAACTTCCCGTCCCCGTCAATCGAGAAGCCGACGCAGGAAACGATCGGCAGGCAGTACATCCCCGTTACCGGGGTGTTGAGCGGAACGGGCATCAGCGGCATCACATGCGAGCCGCGCGCATCGCCGCCCACGAAGTGCGCCTTGGCGAATGGCGAGATGATTTCCTCGGGCGCCGCGAAAATCCCCTGGTTCCTGACGATCGCGACCGGATCATCCTTGCCGGTGTACTTGCCTGCGATGGAGTGAAGGCGCTGCGCCGAAATGGCGACGGCGACCTCACCATAGGTTTTCGAGACGATGCGATCGATGCCGAAACGTTCGTTATCGCGAAGCAGCGCGGCAATGTGGTAGCCGTCCGCCGGCGCGTCGAGTTCGATCACGCTGTCGCCGGCCGTGTTATCCATGTCGATAATATGGAAACGGAAGCCCTTGATCATCGGGGGCAGCATCAGCCCGGCGCAATACATGGGATCGGCAAAGGCCAGATAGAGCGGCAGGTTGTAGGCGCCGGGGCCGCACTTGTCGGCGGCAAACACCATGAAGGACTCCGCGGGTCTCGCGCCCGAGAGGCTGTGGTCGAAGCTGAGCTCGGCGACGGCCGGGCCGGCGCCGCGAACGTTTCCGGAAGGGGCGTCGACGAGAAGATCCTGGCCGGCGCCGTAGAGCCCGGAGGTTTTCGCAACCGCAGTGGCCGCAAGAAACGTATTCCAGGCGAATTGATGGACCTCGGAGCTCCCCTCGCCCCGTGTGTGCGTCATGATGATCGCGATGTCGTCGCCAGTGTGGCGGACGAAACCGTCGATCAGGAGACCATTGTCGATCGCTTTCGCGACCTCCCCTTCGACAGCCGCCATCATACGTGCAGATGGCTTCGTATGGCCCCCGACGGAGCCAATGTCAGCCTTGATGACCGAAATGGTGAGTCTCATGAGCATCCCTCCGACCGCAGCTCAGCGCCTTAGCCTCGGCGCTCGCTACGCCGGGGACGACGGCGCTGCTCATTTCGCGAAAAGAACGTTGTGTGGTGCGATAGGTTCCTTTGTAGGATCCACCGGAATTATGGCCGCGCTTGCGGCTTGTGTCGATGCGCGCCAACCACGCATTCGGAATAGCCGGCCATGCTCGATGGGATTACCACCTACCGTGCTAGAAGGCGCGGTTGAGAAAGATCGGCAAGCCCCGCTTGTTGGAATAGAGAGGACGGTAGCGCTCCGTGTTGTACGCACTTGCGACGTCCAGTTTGCGCGGCCCGAGCTTGGCGTCGGGGATCGGCACGAGGTCGTAGCGCCCCTCGACCAGCGCCGACATGAGGCCGGTTTTGCCTTCCAGGATTGCATCGTAGGCCAAGTTGCCGAACGTCAGCGCCACAAGCTTGTCGATGAAGTCCGGATCGCCTGACCGCAGGTCGTAGGTGAGGTCAGAGACGATCGTCTCCTCGCCGGTGCGCCGCTTGATCTCGTCCGCGAACGCTTCGCCCACGCTCGCCTTCCTGCGGTGACCATAGGCGTCAGGCTCGCCGAACTCCTGCGCCTTGTAGCCCTCCCACTCGGCGCCCTCGCTGAGCACGATCAGCGCGTAGTTGCTTGGGTTGCCGTGCTTGTCATCGACGAGAAGCTGGATCAGCTTGTCGAGATTGACCTTGTGCTCCGGTATGGCGCATCGGATCGAGGTTGCGTATGCGGTGTAGAGTGCCGTAAAGCCGGCATCGCGGCCAAAGACACGGAAAATGCCGATTCGCTCGTGCGAACCGACGGTGGTGCGCTGGCGCTGGATGGCATCGCTGGCACGGGTGATCGCGGTCGAGAAGCCGATGCAGTATTCGGTGTTGCGAACGTCGTTGTCCATCGTCTTCGGGATGGCAATGATCTTGACGCCGAGCCCGTTGAGCTTATCCGCATAGCTAAGAGTATCGTCGCCGCCGATGGCGATCAGATGCTCGATGCCGAGCCCCGCGAGGTTCGCTAGCACCTGGCTGGTGAGATCGCACGTCGTGGTTGCGATGCCACCCTTGGTGCTCCGGGAAACCGGAAAGTCGCGGCCCGCGAGATGATCGGGCAATTTCTTCATTTTGGAGGGATTGGTGCGGCTCGAGTGCAGCACGGTGCCGCCGCGCCGGTCGATGACGCGCGTATTTTCGCGGCTCAGCGGGATGATGTAATGGGACTTGCTCGCCGGGTCGTCGAGGTTCACGTGTGTGAGGGCCTCCCAGCCGCGGCGGAGACCGACAACCTCGATGTCGTCCTCGCTGCCTCGATATGTCACGCTCTTGATCACCGCGTTGAGGCCGGGGACGTCACCGCCGCCCGTGAGAATACCAATGCGCTTCCTCGCCATGACCACCTCCCAGGACTCGGTATGTGGCAATAACGCCTGCGTCGCGTCGGGGTTTCCACAACACTATCCGCCAACGGCGGAATCCTCGTGATCGCGGCGCTCCACCGGACCAGTTTGGGCTCCCATTCTTCGAAGCGCAACGTTGGTCCGCGCTCACCTTGACCGGCGCGAGGCGAGCAAATGCTCCGCCCAGCGCAGCAGCTCGAAGCGATCGCCCCCGACCAGCTCCTGCGCATCGCGCTGCCGGTACAGCACCAGCATCCAGGGCGCGAGCTTGCGTAGCAAGCCGTGCGCCATGTACTGCATCGGCTCGGTGAACGGCAGCGCCAGCTCGCTTTCCGGCACGCCCTGCACCGCCCGCGCCAATTCGCGGCCGAGCGGGATGGTCAGCGCAACGGCGCGGCCGTTGCAGCCGGTCCAGCCATAGGCGTTCGGTCCGAGGCGATGCATGCGCGGCAGGAAATCCGCGGTCATTCCGACATAGCCGTTCCAGACATAGTCGAAGGAGACGTCGCCGATCTGCGGCCACAGGCGCTGCAACCGCTCGGTCACCCGCGCCTTCAGCCGCCCGGTCTTGTCACCGGGGCCGAGCACGGCGCCGCCGGTGACGAGGCGATTGCGGGCGTCGTAGCGCGCGAAATAGAGCTCGCCATGGGTATCAGACATCGCCTGCCGGCCGGGAATGATGGTCTTGCGGACATTGTCCGACAGCGGCTGCGTCGCCATCTGCCACGACAGCACCGGCATCACCTCGGTCGCGATCTCCGGCACCAGCGATTTCGCGAACTCGCCGCTATAGGCATTGGTCGCGACCACAAGCGCGCGGCCGGAGATTTCACCCTTCTCGGTCTTCACCACCCAGCGCTCGCCGCGGCGCTCGAAAGCGAGCGCGGGTGAGCGGGCGTAGATCCGCGCACCGAGCCCGAGCACGGTGCGCGCAAGGCCCCGCGCCAGCGCCAGCGGATTGACGTGACCGCCGGTCCTGTTCCAGAAGCCGCCGTACCACGCATCCGAGCCGAGCATGTCGCGGGTCTGGTCGCGCGACAGCAATTCGACCGGCGCGCCGAATTTCGACCATTGCTGCACGCGTCGTTCCGCGATCTTGATCCGCCCCGGCGAATGCACCGGCTGCACCCAGCCGGCCTGCTCCTGCTCGGCCTCGATATTGTAGCGCCTGACGACGTCGAACAGCATTGCCGCGCTGTCGCGCAGCATCGCAACGAAGCGCTCGCCGGCCGCGCCGTGCCTCTTGATGACGTCATCGGGATCGGGGCGCGACAGCGTCGGGATCACCTGGCCGTTGTTGCGGCCGGAGGCGCCCCAGCCCGGCTCGGCGGCCTCGACGATCGCGACGTCGACATTGGCCTCGCGCAGATGCAGTGCAGTCGACAGGCCGGTGAAGCCGCCGCCGATGATGACGACGTCAGCCTGCTGCGCGCCCGTCAGTTCGGGGCAATCGGGGCCGGCTGGCGTCGCTGCGGCCCAGAGCGAATTGGGCCAGCGCACGGCATTGCTGGTCATCATGATCCTTTCTTGCGGGCGCCCGGTCATTCTGGTTAGTTCTACTCTACTCTCTCATTCCAGCCGGGAAGACAAGAAGTGGCACTCAAGAACGTCATCGGAATCGATCACGCCGTAGTCATGGTGAAAGACCTCGACAAGGCGGCCGAGAATTACAAGCGGCTCGGCTTCACCGTGTCGCCGCGCGGCACCCATAGCGCGCATATGGGATCGGGCAATTACACCATCATGTTCGACCCTGATTACATGGAATTGCTCGGCGTGCTGACGCCGACGGAACACAACGCTCCGGCGCGCGCCTTCCTGGAGAAGCGCGGCGAGGGCATCGAACGGATCGCGTTCACCGCGGTGGATTCCACCGCCGGTGCCGAGGAGATCCGCGCACGCGGCTATGCGCCGATCGGGCCGACCGATTTCGAACGCCCCGTGAGCTTGCCTGATGGTACCGTCTCGGCGGCGAAATTCCGCACCTTCCAGTGGCCGACCGCCGAGGCGCCCGGCGGCGTCCGCATCTTCGCCTGCCAGCACAAGACCCGCGAGACGGTGTGGATCCCCGAACTGATGACGCACGCCAATGGGGCAAAACGCCTCAAGCAGGCGCTGATCGTCTCGCCCGAACCCGCGAGCGATGCCGCGCATCTGTCCAAGATGATCGATATCGCTGTCAGGAACGATCCCGACGGTGCGGTTGCGGTGCCGTCCGGCGGCGATCGCGCCGACTTCGTGTTCCTGACCAGGGATCAGCTCGGCAAGCGCTATCCCGGCGTGTCGCTTGACGGCCTGTCCGAGCGCGGCGGCGCCGGCCTCGTGATCGCGGCCGACCTTGCCGCCACCGAGAAGGCGCTCGGCGCGGTCGGCGTGAAGGACGGCGGCGGCATCACCGTGCCGCCGGCCGCTGCGAACGGCACCCTGCTCGCCTTCGTCAAGGCCTAACTGCCATTTCCCGTCATCCCCGCGCAAAGGCTTCGCCTTTGTCGCTGGAGGAGTGCGCCCTTGCGCGCGTCTCGAAGAATGCACGGCCCGGCTGGTGGCCGTCGACCCTTCGAGACGCGCTTCGCGCTCCTCAGGGTGACGGGTTTAGGAGGATGCGCGGCGCGGCGTTATGCAGCGGCGCCGCGCTCGTAGGGGCTAGGCACAGAGAAGCAAGACGCTAGTATCCCTCCCAAACAAGAAGCAGTCCCTGGGAGAGAAACATGTCGCATCACCTGATCTCGCGCCGGCAGATGCTGGCGGGCACGGCCGCCGCGGGCGCGGTTGGATTGACCGGATTTCCGGCCCGCGCCGAGGTCAACTGGAAGAAATATTCCGGCACCACGCTCGAAGTCAGCCTCGCCAAGGGACCGCGCGGCGACAATCTGCAAAAATACATCAAGGAATTCACCGAGCTCACCGGCATCAAGGTCGAATCGGAGCAGGTCCCCGAGCAGCAGCAGCGCCAGAAATGCGTGATCGAACTGTCGTCGGGCAAGCCGAGCTTCGACGTCGTTCACCTCAGCTATCACGTGCAGAAGCGGCAATTCGAGAAGGCCGGCTGGCTCGCCGACATGTCGGGCTATCTCAAGGATCCGAGCCTGACGCTGCCGGACCTCGTCGAGAGCGATTTCTCCGCAGCCGGCCTGCAATACGCACGCAACGACAAGGGCCAGATGCTGTCGCTGCCGTGGTCGGTCGACTATTTCATCCTCTACTACAACAAGGAGTTGTTCCAGAAGAAGGGCGTCGAGGTCCCGAAGACGCTGGAGGAGATGGCGGTCGCCGCCGAGAAGCTCACCGATCCCAAGGAAGGCATCTACGGCTTCGTCGGCCGCGGCCTGCGCAACGCCAACATGGCGATGTGGACCAACTTCTATCTGAACTATGGCGGCGAATTCCTCGATGCGAAGGGCAATATCCTGACCGATGGCCCCGAGGCCGTCGAAGCGACAAAACTCTATCAGCGGCTGCTGACCAAATGCGCGCCGCCCGGCGTCGCCGGCTTCAACTGGATGGAGTCGATGGCGTCCTTCACCCAAGGCAGATCGGCGATGTGGATCGACGCCGACGGCTGGGCGCCGCCGCTGGAAGATCCCGCCGCCTCACGCGTCGTCGGCAAGGTCGGCTACACGCTGGTGCCCGCCGGCCCCAAGGGCAGTTTCTCATCGACCTATGGCGACGGCGTCGGCATCGCAGCCGCCAGCAAGAACAAGGAAGCCGCCTATCTGCTCTGCCAATGGGTGGTTTCGAAGGGACAGGGCGCGCGCCTGCTGCAAGCCGGCGGCGGCGTTCCGTTCCGCAACTCCATCGTCGATGATGCCGAGGTCGCCAAGGGCGTCAAGACCAAGGAATGGCTGCAATCGGTGGTCGATTCCGCCAAGATCTCCAAGCTCGGCCTGCCCGTCATCATCCCGGTCGCTGAATTCCGCGACATCGTCGGTGCGGCACTGACCGCGACGCTGTCGGGCGCCGATCCCGCTACCGAATTGAAGAAGGCGCATGAGCAATTCCGCCCCATCCTGGAGCGTAGCGAAAAAGCGTGAGCGTGGTGACACAGACTGAGCCGGCGGCAACGACCGAGAACGTTGCGCCGGCGCGTGAGTGGCGTCCGCCGTCCTATTGGCCGTTCGTGATCCCGGCGCTCGTCGTGGTGCTGGCGGTGATCATCTTTCCCTGGGTGTTCACGATCTGGATGAGCATGCAGGAATGGAAGGTCGGTTCGCCCACCACCTTCGTCGGGCTCGCCAACTATTTGCGGCTGCCGACCGATCCGCGCTTCGTCGAGGCGGTCGGACACACATTGTCCTACACCGCGCTGTCGGTATTGCTGCCGCTGGTGTTCGGCACGCTTGCGGCGGTGGTGTTTCACCAGAAATTCGCCGCGCGCGGCTTTCTACGCGGCATTTTCATCATGCCGATGATGGCAACGCCGGTGGCGATCGCGCTGGTGTGGACCATGATGTTCCACCCGCAGCTTGGCGTGCTGAACTATCTGCTGTCGCTGGTCGGCCTGCCGCCGCAGCTCTGGGTGTTCAACCCAACCACCGTGATCCCATCGCTGGTGCTGGTCGAGACCTGGCAATGGACGCCGCTGGTGATGCTGATCGTGCTCGGCGGCCTCGCCGCGATCCCGACCGAGCCCTATGAGAGCGCGCAGATCGACGGCGCCAATTTCTGGCAGGTGTTCCGCTTCATCACGCTTCCCCTGATCATGCCGTTCCTGTTCATCGCCGGCATGATCCGCATGATCGATGCGGTGAAAAGCTTCGACATCATCTTCGCCATCACCCAGGGCGGGCCGGGCTCGGCGTCGGAGACCATCAACGTCTATCTCTACAGCGTCGCCTTCGTCTATTACGACCTCGGCTACGGCTCGGCGATCGCGGTGGTGTTCTTCCTGCTGATCGTCGCGTTGGCGGCGCTGCTGCTCTACTTGCGCAAGCGCCTGCTGTGGACGTCGCAGCTCGGGAGCGACGCATGAACCCGCGCTATATCCTCGGCCGGATCGGGCTATGGCTGTCGGTGTTCGTCATCGTCTCGCCGGCGATCCTGTTCTTCCTCTGGATGGCCTCGCTGTCGCTGAAATTCGAGATCGACAACGCCTCCTATCCTCCGGTGTTCTTTCCGGAGCATATCGCCTGGAAGAACTATGCCGACGTGTTCGCGTCGAACCGCTTCCTGACCTATTTCACCAACAGCCTTGTCGTCACCGGCTGCGCCACCGCCCTGGCGATGCTGGTCGGCGTGCCCGCCGGCTACGGCATTGCGCGGATGGCCGCGCACAAATCGGCGATCGTGATCCTGATCGCGCGCATCACGCCGGGCCTGTCGTATCTGATCCCGCTCTTCCTGCTGTTCCAGTGGCTCGGCCTGCTCGGCACGCTGGTGCCGCAGATCATCATCCACCTCGTGGTCACCGTGCCGATCGTGATCTGGATCATGATCGGCTATTTCGAGACCACGCCGCTGGAGCTCGAGGAAGCCGCTCTGATCGACGGCGCCACCCGCTGGCAGGTGTTCCGCCATGTCGCGCTGCCGATCGCGAGGCCCGGGCTCGCGGTCGCCTTCATCCTCGCGGTAATCTTCTCCTGGAACAATTTCGTCTTCGGCATCGTGCTGGCCGGACGCGAGACCCGTACGCTGCCGGTCGCGGTCTACAACATGATCTCGTTCGACCAGCTGAGCTGGGGCCCGCTCGCCGCCGCAGCATTGATCGTGACCGCGCCGGTGCTGCTGCTCACCGTGATGGCGCAACGGCAGATCGTCGCGGGGCTGACGGCGGGCGCGGTGAAAGGCGGCTAGGGCAATATGAAGTGATGGGGCTCTCGCCGGGGGCGCGGCCAAAATATCGAAAACAACCCCATGCAAAGTAGCCGGCGGCGTCCGGCGTTCGACCAGGCAACTTGACACGTCGGGCAAGTCAGGGATATTCTTCTAATATTCCGAAATTGTGCAAGCGTCACCTCGCCCCAAGGCTATCGCATATGGCATTTGCGGGCTTCTGCGACATTGCCCCTTCACCAGGTTTCAACTAGATCAGCGAATGCAAGGCCCTGACCGCAGCCTCACGGCGCTCCGTCGGAACAAAGAAGCTTACCGAATGCGATGACAAGACATACTTGTCGGCGATGATCCCGTGACGTTGCAGAATCTGAACCGCCTTGTATGGCAGGTCCGAAGAAATACCGCCGAAGCAGGTGAGGCTCACCGAACTGAGAGTCTCGCGCTGTTTGCGCAGGTCTTTGCTCCTCTCCAACGTGCGCAGCAACGCGTCGAGCGTCTCCGAATCGGAAGTCATCATGATGCGGGTTTTTTCGGCGGCGAAAGCCGAGGCGAGGAGTTGCGGCCAAGGCAAGGCGTTTTGCTTGAGATGCTGCGCGAACTTCTCAAAGCCTTGATTGAGGTCCGCCGAATCGATCTCCACATGCTCGATGCGAGCCATCGAGTTGACGGCCAGGACTCTTCCGTTCTCCATGTCCGCGACCTCCTTCATCACTTGCGTGCTGTGTCGAGCGCCGCCCCACTTTCTCAAGACCAAGGGCACGTTTCGGCTGTCGGCCAGCTCCACGCAGCGAAAATGCAGCACCTTGGCGCCCCAGAAGCACATTTCGG
Organism: Bradyrhizobium oropedii; assembly: GCF_020889685.1. Taxonomy (GTDB): domain Bacteria; phylum Pseudomonadota; class Alphaproteobacteria; order Rhizobiales; family Xanthobacteraceae; genus Bradyrhizobium; species Bradyrhizobium oropedii. Next base: position 16,878 of record NZ_JACMYO010000038.1, on the reverse strand, counting down.
ATAGGGATGCGAAATCCAGCTGACGCAAGGTTTTTGCATTTGCGACGATGCGCGGATCAGCCGAGCAGACTCCGTCGACCTCCTTGATAATCTCGCAGCACTCCGCTTGGAGTGCCGCAGCCATGGCGACCGCGGTGGTATCGCTGCCACCCCGGCCAAGCGTCGTGATCTCCTTGGTCAGCGGATTCACGCCCTGAAAGCCCGCCAGAACCACGATGCGTCCGCGATCGAGCTCTTCACGCACACGAGTCGGCCGCACATCCAGAATGCGTGCGGAGGAATGGGATCCATCGGTCATCACGCCGGCCTGACTGCCGGTAAAGCTGATCGCCGGCACGCCGAGATCAGACAGCGCCATGCTCATCAAGGACATGCTGATGCGCTCGCCGGTGGTCAATAACATATCGAGTTCGCGGCGATTAGGATGCGGGCTGATCTGATAGGCCATCCTGACGAGCTCGTCGGTGGTCTTGCCCATCGCTGAAACGATCGCCACGACACGATGGCCACGGCCATGCAAGTCGGCGACGCTGCTCGCGACTGCGCGGATTTTTGCCGGCGTTTCGAGACAGGCGCCGCCGTATTTTTGCACAATGATGGGATTGCTAGGCATTCTTGCCTGCGTCGTGTTGAAAGGCGCAGCCGAACCCGGTCAGATCGTTCTCCCCTTCGACGCTTTTGCGGTTTTTGATCGTTTCGCCACGACCCGCACAGCGCCCCGGTTGCGCTTCTTGGTATCCGCTTCCGCATGCTGAGCTTTCGTCACGCCGCGGTGAGCGGCGTATTCCTTGCCGTCTATCGGCGCGACATGCGGCGGATCTCGATCGAGATACGGTCGCCCGATTCCAAAATCCGATCCACGCGCATCGATCCATTTCCAAAGGGCCTCGGTGGAGACCCAACGCTCCGCCCGCGTCGCGCCTTTGACGCTCACGACATCTGCGGCAAGCCCGTGGCCATAGCCGCCGCGGAAGCTCCCTCCGTGGTATGACTTGTCGGACGCCGCCTTCAGGCCGCTCGCGATCGATTGACGGTAGTCATCGCGGAACGCGCTGGTTATCCCGGGCGACAAACCGGCCTGCTCCGCCGCGTAAAGCGCGTGAAAGAGCTTGAGCTTGAATCTCCGATCCACCCCTCCAATCACGTAGTCCATCAACGGCATGGCCATTCTTTCCGCCGCCTTCGGATCCTTCCACGTGAAATCGTTATCGACGCGCCTGGTGAACGTCCTGGTGACGGTCACCGTCTTGCGCTTCCTTTTGACCGTCACTTTCCGCTGCTCTTGTACGCTGATGGTGTCTTCCTTGGGCGTCCGCTCGTAGAGGGCCCACAAATACCGGTCGATGCACACATCAACGACGAGGCACTCTTCGAAAATATCCAAGGGTCTCGCGCCCTCCTTGGTGTCGCTCGACACTGGAGGCCTGCTCGCTATCGCCGTTTGCTCCGGCGATGTTTCAACCGGCAGCATCTGCGACGAATCCGGCAACGCAGCCACGACGATTGATTTCGGTTCGCTCAAGGTCGCTGTCGCATCAGGGGCCGGCGGCGCCGGCATCGATTCAACCGCCATCGCCGCATCGGCGTTGGCGACAGCGCTGCCCATGACGCCTGCCGGCGGCGCGGCCGTCGCGTCGGAGGCCGGCCACGTCACGGGTTCGGCAGCCATCGCCACGTCAGCGTTCACGTTGGCGACTGCAGTTGCCTGTCGCGTATCAGCCAGTTCGGCATTGGCGGCGAGAGATGGTGCTAGTCCCTCGATGGGCACTGCTCCGGTGTTCCCGATGCCGGCAGAGCCGGCAAGCCAGGCAAAGAGCCAACCTGCGAGAACGACCGTCCCGCACAACTCCGGCGTCACCGTCGCAATTCGCCGCGGGTTCATCATCCCGAAGCCTCCAAAGGCTCGATCCGAGCCCTGTTGCACAGCCAAGCACGTGACGGCATCGATCATTCGGATCAAATGGAAACGCGCAATGGGCGGAATCCGTTGGGCCGACGCTTTTCCAAGGAGTGTTGCTCGACCGCAACGCCCGGTCGCTAGGGCGGCAACTACCTCGCCTTCATCCAGCTTGCCTCGATCCGGCCAAGGCTACGCGTTGATGAGTCCGCGTCCCAATCTCATCACGCTCTAGCCAGCGAGCGCCGCCAGCACCGCGGCAGACTCGGCGACCCAGCCGAAAATGCCGCCCTGGGCCTTGATCATCTTCAGGCCCATCTCGTGGAATTCCGGAAAGTAGGACGCGCAGCCGTCCGAGATCACGACGCAGCGATAGCCGCGGTCGTTGGCTTCGCGCACCGTGGTGTTGACGCAGACTTCAGTGGTGACGCCGCAGACCAGGAGATTCTCGATGCCGTATTTCTGCAGGATGTCGCCGAATTCGGTGGCGTAGAATGCGCCCTTGCCGGGCTTGTCGATCACGATCTCACCGTCGAGCGGATAGAGCTCGGGGATGATGTCATGCCCGGCCTCGCCGCGGATCAGGATCCGCCCCATCGGCCCGGGATCGCCGATCCGCAAGCGAGGCGCGCCGCGCTCGACTTTTGCCGGTGGGGCGTCCGAAAGATCGGGCAGATGGCCCTCGCGGGTATGGACCACGAGCAGGCCGGCGTCGCGCACTGCCGCGAGCACCTCGGCGATCGGCTTTACCGCGCGGGCAAGCTGGCTGACGTCGTTGCCGAGCGTCTCGCCGAAGCCCCCTCGCTCCATGAAATCGCGCTGCATGTCGATGATGACGAGCGCAGTCTTGCTCCAGTCGAGCGTGATCGGCCCCGGCTCCGCCGCGATTGTCGCGCCTGAATTCGCCATGACGTACGCCCCGAATGCGAGAAGACCCGCGCTTGATTAAGCAAACCGCGTGCCATTGCGCAATGATAGTGCCGTCCCCTTCAATCGCCCGAAATGCCCCGCATCTCAATTGCTTGGGACACGCGCCCGGCCGTTCGCCCTGCCCTCATCCGCTTGATTTGCGCATCGCTTAATCCTGCTGGCATGATCGTTGCTAGCTAAGAGCTGGCCCAGAGCCCGAACGAGCGGCGACGAACGTTCGCGAAATGACAACGCTTCAAACAAGCGGGAGGACAGGCATGAATGGACTTGGCGGCCTCAACAAATCGCCCAATGGCGTGGTGATCGGACTGGTGCAGCTGCAACTGCCCGTGGTTGCGACCAAGGCCGATCTGGCACGGCAGACCGAGCGCATCGTCTGGATGGTTGGCAAGGCGCGGCGCAATCTCGCCACCATGGATCTGGTCGTATTCCCCGAATATTCGCTGCACGGCCTCTCGATGGATACCAATCCGGAGATCATGTGCCGGCTCGACGGGCCCGAGGTCGCGGCTTTCAAGCAGGCCTGCATCGACAACAGGATCTGGGGCTGCTTCTCCATCATGGAGTTCAACCCGCATGGCAATCCCTACAATTCAGGCCTGATCATCGACGATCACGGCGAGATCAAGCTGTACTACCGCAAATTCCATCCCTGGATTCCGGTCGAGCCGTGGGAGCCGGGCGACATCGGCATTCCCGTGATCGACGGGCCGAACGGCGCGAAGATCGCGCTGATCATCTGTCACGACGGCATGTTCCCGGAAATGGCGCGCGAATGTGCCTACAAGGGCGCCGAGATCATGATCCGCACCGCAGGCTACACCGCACCGATCCGCGACAGCTGGCGCTTCACCAACCAGGCCAACGCGTTCCAGAACCTGATGGTGACCGCCAATGTCTGCATGTGCGGCTCGGACGGGTCGTTCGACTCGATGGGCGAAGGCATGATCGTCAATTTCGACGGCAGCATCATCGTGCACGGCACCACGGGACGGGCCGACGAGATCATCACCGCCGAGGTGCGGCCCGACCTCGTGCGCGAGGCGCGGATCAACTGGGGCGTCGAGAATAACATCTATCAGCTCTGGCACCGCGGCTACGTCGCGGTGAAAGGCGGCGCGATGGATTGTCCCTACACGTTCATGCAGGACATGGTGTCAGGCCGCTTCCGCCTGCCCTGGGAAGATCAGGTCAAGATCACCGACGGCACGTCCTGCGGCTTTGCGGCGCCGACGCGGATGTTCGGCAAGACCGCGAAGGCTGCCGAGTAGCCGCCACAGGCGGCTACTTGAAGAAGTGCACGAGGCCGATGCTCAAGGCCAGCAGCAGCATCAGCGACAGCGTGACCGCGGCCGTTACCCGGCCGCCGACTGTCGAGAGCACGCGTACATCGACGCCGAGCCCGAGTGCCGCCATCGAGACGACGGTGAGGATCGCCGCCGTCTTCGTCACCGGCGCGATCGCGATGTCGGGCACGAGTTGGAACGAGCGCAGCGCGGCGAGCACCAGGAAGCCGATGATGAACCAGGGCACCAGCTTGAACGGGCTGATCGAGGCGGTCTTTGCAGTGCCTTCCTCGGCGGCGCCGGCCCCGGTGCTTGCCTTGCGCCGCCGCGCCACGAACAGCGAGAGGGCGACCACGATCGGGCCCAGCATCAGCACCCGCACCAGCTTCACCAGCGTGCCGATCTGGGTCGAGACGATGCCGGCGGGCACGGTCGCCGCCAGCACCTGGGGCACGGCATAGACCGTGAGGCCGGCGAGGATGCCGTATTGCGTCGCCGTCAGCTTCAGGAGCGGGATCAGCAGCGGCAGGCCGAGCACCATCAGCACGCCGAGGATGGCGGTGAACGAGATCGACGAGGCGATGTCGTCGCCATCGGCCTCGATCACCGGCGCCACCGCGGCGATCGCCGAGTTGCCGCAGATCGAATTGCCGCAGGCGATCAGGATCGCAAGCTTGGCCTTGAGCCCGAGCAGGCGGGCGAGGCCATAGCTCACCGCCAGCATGATCACGACGGTCGCGGCGATGGCGCCGATCAGGAGCCAGCCCGACGCCAGGATCGCGGCGAAGCTGATCGATGCGCCGAGCAGCATCACCGCGACCTCGAGCAGCTGCTTGGCGCTGAAGGCAATGCCCGAGCGCCAGCGCTCCGAGGGCTCCCAGGCGGTCCGCACCGCCATGCCGAGCAGGATCGCGACGACCAGGGCCTCGATATAGGGGTGATCGAAAACCCGCTCTTCGGCGGCCTGGATGCCGAGCGAGATGACCGTGACCATTCCGCAGAGCAGAATGCCGGGAATGAGCCGGAAAATGCGCCTCAGCGCCCCCGGCTTCTGCCCCTGGTCTTGTTCTTGTTCCGGCACGAAATCCTCTTTTCGGAGAAGATTTTATGCGCCAGAGGCCGCCTCTTGGCTAATATATTTTCGGACTGCCCCGATAGAGAGAAGTTATGTCCCTCAACCTGCATCTGCTCCGCCTGTTCGCGGCCGTGGCGAGAAGTGGAAGCTTCTCCCGCGCCGCCGACCTCCTGCACATCAGCCAGCCGGCGATCTCCAAGGGCGTGCGGGATTTCGAGTTGCAGGTCGGTTGCCGGCTGCTCGACCGGACGCCGAAGGGGGTGCGGCCGACCCGGGAGGGCGCGGCGCTGGCAAGGCATGCCGAGACGCTGTTCGCGGCCGAGCGCGCCGCCGAGGACGAGTTGCAGGCGCTGCGCAACCTCGACAGCGGCTCGCTGCGGATCGGCGCCAGCACGACGATCGCGACCTACATGATCCCGGAATATCTCGGCGTGTTTCACCGCGCCTTTCCCGGCATCGACCTGCATGTGGTGAGCGCCAACACCAGCGACATCGCCGCGCTGATGCTGGGGCACGAGATCGAGATCGCGCTGGTCGAGGGGCCGGTCGAGGACGAAGCCCTGACCAGCGCAGCCTGGCGCACGGACGTGATGGTGCTGATCGCAGCGCCCGATCACCGCTTCGCAGCCGCCGCAGGCCCGATCGACGTCCGGTCACTGAACGACGAGATCCTGATCGTGCGCGAGCCCGGCTCAGGCACGCGCGAGGTGGTGGCGCAGGCGCTCGCCGCGCACCGCGTCGAGCCGCAGCGCACGCTCGAGATCGGCAGCACCGAGGCGATCAAGCAGGCGGTGGCATCGGGTGTCGGCGTCGCCATCGTGTCGGTTGCGACGATCGACGATCAGGTGAAGCTCGGAAAGCTGAAGGTGATCCCGATCAAGGGCGTCCATATCGAGCGCACGCTGTGGCAGCTCAAATCGCCCGGCCGGCTCGACGTGCCGGCGGCGGTCGCGTTCGAGGGGATCATTCGGGAAGCGAAGGCGAAGACGCCGCCGCGCGTAGCTGCGGTCAGAGCGCGGCGAACAGACCCTGCGCCCAGGCAACGGCACGCTCGAAGCTGAATACGCCGGGTTCGAAGTAGACGGCGCGGGCCAGCACGATGCCGACCACCAGCACCCAGAACACGCTGGTGCCCGCGGTCTTCAGCCATTTCGACACGCTTTCGCTCGCGGCCGAAGAATCGACTGCGGGGACCGGTTCACCGAAGGGATCGAATGCGGATTGGCTCATCGTCGTAACCATCAGGAATAGCCCATGATGTCGCGACCTCGGGGGCAGAAGCAAGGGTAGTCGAATGCCTTTTGCGCCGGTTCCTTGGAAGGACGTTTTCCAGCCCGAATGCCGGGGAGTATTTCCTTCTGAGCGCCCGGGGGCGTCAACTATCGGTTCCGCGCTGCGGCGCCAGGCGCGGCAGCGTGATCCGCACGCTGGTCCCCATTCCCGGGGCACTATCCAGATGGAGCTCGCCACCCAGCCGGTTCGTGACGATGTTGTGAACGATGTGGAGACCGAGCCCGATACGGCCGATGTCGCGGCGCGTGGTGAAGAAGGGATCGAAGGCCTGCCGCAGCACGTCATCCTCCATCCCGCAGCCATCGTCGGCGAACAGGATTTCCACTTGATCCGCACCCAACGCGCGCAGCCGGATCGTGATCGTGCCGCCCTTGCCGTCCGGAAACGCGTGCGCGACCGAATTGACGAACAGATTTGTCAGCACCTGGCCGTAAGGGCCGGGATAGCTGTTCATCGCAAGACCGGACGGGCAATCGACCGCGAGCGCCAGATTGTTCTTCGGCAAGGCCGGGCGCAGGTTCGAAAGCACCTGCTCGGTCACCTCGCCGAGATCGAACTGGCTGCGGTCGAAATAGCTGCGATCGACGGCCACCTGCTTGAACGACTGCACCAAATCCGCGGCGCGCTTGAGGTTGCCGACCAGCAGCGACGACGCGCTTTCGACGACCTCGATGAAATCGCTCAGGGTCGATCGCTTCAGCTTGCCGCGCGCAGCCTCGGCAGCGAAGTCGGCGCATTTCTGTTCCAGCACCGAGGCGACCGTGAGGCTGGTGCCGACCGGGCTGTTGATCTCGTGCGCGACGCCGGCCACCAGCCGGCCCAGCGCGGCGAGCTTTTCCGCCTCGATCAGCGACGCCTGGGTCTCCTGCAGATGCTGCAAGGCCTTCTCGGCCGCATCGCGCGCGGCACGGATCTCGCGTTCGCTGCGCTTGCGATCGGTGATCTCTTCGGCCGCAACATTGACCCCGACGATGCTGCCGTTCGGTTCGCGCTGCGGGTGCCAATGCGTGATCCAGCAGCGCTCGTCATTGTGACCCGGACGCTGGCCGTAGACCTCGACGTCGGTGACGGGTTGCCCGGTCTCCATGATCGACCGAACGATGCCTTCGACCGCGGCGGCGAGCGCGGGCACGCAATCGTGCACGGTGCGTCCGAGATGGCCTTCGACCGAGATGCCGCAGATCTCGGTGAGGCGCTGGTTGATCTGGAGGTAACGGCAGTCGGGAGAGAGGTAGGCAAGACCGATCGGTGCAGTGTCATAGATCAGCTGCAACGCCGGTTGTTTTGGGAACTGAACGTCCTGGACGACGGACGACCTCATGTCCTGCCCTCCCCAATTGCCGCAAGTCTAGCGCTTCACGGCGGGGGCGCAAATAGGCGGCCTGTGCCAGCCAATGGCGGTCACATTGTCCGGATTCGGCACGGACGGACGACCGCCCGGGACCGGCAGCTTCAGCTATTCACTGTAACGTGCGCTCGGAAATTCTCGATGAAGCGCAGCAGCACCCGCGCACCGGTGTCGGCGTCGGCGAGTTCGACGTGCTCGGCCGGATTGTGGCTGATCCCGCCGCGGCAGCGCACGAAGATCATGCCGATATCGGCGATATCGACCATCGCCATGCCGTCATGCCCGGCGCCGCTCGGCAGCTCGAACACGGCATGGCCCTCGGCGGCGACCGCTTCCGCAATCTGCGTTTTCAGCCACGGCGCGCAGGGCACGCTGCGGTTCTCATGGGTGACGTCGATTTGCAAGGCGAGCTCGCGGCGCTTGGCGATCGCCTCGACCTGCCGCACGATGTCGGCGACGGCGCGCTTGCGATGCATGTCGCTCTGCGAGCGGATGTCCATGGTGAAGGACACCTTGCCCGGGATCACGTTGGTGGCGCCGGGCATCGCGTTGATATAGCCGACGGTGCCGACCAGGCCTGCTTCGTCGCTCCGGCAAAACGCCTCGATCGCAACGATGCATTCGGCAGCGCCGGCGAGCGCATCGCGCCGCAGCGGCATTGGCACGGTGCCGGCATGGCCGGCCATACCGGTGAGATTGGCCGCCAACCGGGTCGCGCCGGAAATCGCGGTGACGACGCCGACCGGCAGCGCCTTCTCCTCCAGCACGGGCCCCTGCTCGATATGCAGCTCGACATAACCGAGCAGCTCGCGGCGGGCGCGCGCTGCCTTGCCGATGTGATCGGGATCGAGCCCGAAGGCGATCAGCGCATCGCGCATCGAGATGCCGGCGCGATCACGGGTGTTGAGCACGCTCTCGTCGAACGTGCCGGCCACCGCGCGACTGCCGAGCAAGGTCGAGGCAAAGCGCACGCCCTCCTCGTCCGCGAAGCCCACGATCTCGATCGCGAACGGCAGCCGCTTGCCGCGCCGGTTCAGATCGGCGACGCAGGCGATCGCGGTGATGACGCCGAGCGGCCCATCCCACCTGCCGGCGTCGCGCACGGTGTCGTAATGCGAGCCGAGCATCAGGGCCGGCAGGCCCGGCCGCTCGCCCTCGTAGCGGCCGCAGACATTGCCGATCGCATCGAGATGCGCGCTCATGCCGGCCTCGCGCATCCAGGACAGGATGAGATCGGCCGCCTTGCGATGCTCCTCGGTGAGGAAGACGCGCGCCAGATGCTCGGGCGTCTCCGAGATCGCCGCCAGCTGAACGATCCGCGCCACGATCTCGTCGCCGAGGGAGGACGGATTCGAAGACGGTTTTGTCTCGCTCATGCTGTTTCCCATCAATCCGCCCCGGCGCCGCAGCCCGCTTCACTCGTAGCAGGCCGGCCCCGATTCACCAGCCGGCAAATGGCGCCTTCAGCACCGCCCCCGACCGGGCTCGCAGCGGCCGCCCGGCGGTTAGCGACTGCTTAACGGCATTGCATACAACGGCGACCAACAGATCGCAAAATAGGCAAATCAATCTCGATCGAGCTCCGAGCCTCCTCACACCGATTAGCATTCTCATGTATATTCAGTCGCTTACGGAACAATGATCGCCAAACGTGCTCTGGCACGAAGCTTGCGACACTCCGTCACGCGCCGCCGTTACGCGGTCGCGACAAGGACAGGCGGGCAGGCCCCGCCGGAGGGAGCAGGCGATGGATTTTGGCAGGATTTCAAGACGGCATTTGTTGCAGGGAAGCGCGGCATTGGCGGTCGGCAGCACGCTCGGCGTTCGCGGCGCGGCGGCAGCGGAAACCACGGTCGGCTTCATCTATGTCGGGTCGCGCGACGACTATGGCTACAACCAGGCCCACGCGCAGGGCGCGGCGGCGCTGAAGAAGCTTCCCGGCATCAAGGTGGTCGAGGAAGAGAAGGTGCCGGAGACCGACGCGGTCGAGAAGACCATCGAGTCCATGATCAATCTCGACGGCGCCACGCTGCTGTTTCCGACCTCGTTCGGCTATTACAACCCGCACGTCGTCAAGATGGCGGGCAAGTTTCCGAAGATGCACTTCGAGCATTGCGGCGGCCTGTGGACCGACAAGGACCCGAAGAACGCCGGCAGCTATTTCGGCTATATCGACGAGGCGCAATACATCTCCGGCATCGTCGCCGGCTATTCGACCAAGAGCGGCAAGCTCGGCTTCGTCGCGGCCAAGCCGATCCCGCAAGTGTTGCGCAACATCAACGCGTTCACGCTCGGCGCACGCCTTGCCAATCCGAAGGCGACCACGCAGGTGATCTTCACCGGCGACTGGTCGATGCCGGTCAAGGAAGCCGAGGCGACCAACAGCCTGATCGACCAGGGCGTCGATGTGCTGACCTGCCATGTCGACGGACCGAAGACGATGGTCGAGAACGCCGCGCGCCGCGGCGCGATGGTGTGCGGCTATCACGTCAACCAGTCGCCGCTGGCGCCGAAGGCCTATCTCACCGGCGCCGAGTGGAATTGGGAGGCGCTCTATCCGAAATTCGTCAAGATGATCACCGCGGGTGAAGCGATCCCGAATTTCTATCGCGGCGGCCTCAAGGAAGAGATCGTCAAGGTCTCGCCCTATGGGGAGATGGTTTCGGCCGAGGCGCGCAAGCATGCCGACGACGTCAAGGCCAAGTTCATGTCGGGCGAGTTCGCGATCTTCAAGGGCCCGCTCGTCGACAACAAGGGCAAGACCGTGATCGCCGGCGGCACCGACCGCGGCCAGCAGGATCCCGAGCTCGAGAAGATGGACTATCTGGTCGACGGCGTGATCGGAGCCACCGCGTGACCACCGAGGCGGCGGAATCGGTGGAGGCGGCCGGCGTTGCTCCGGCCGCCGATCCCGGCTTCCTCCAGCGCACCGGCGCGAGTATCGAATACATCCTGATCCCGGGCGCGGCGCTGGTCGGCGCGCTCGCGGTGTTCGGCGGCTTCGTTGCACTCTACGGCAAGAACCCGCTCGATCTCTATTTCTACATGTATTACGGCGCGTTCGGCACCGCCTTCTCCTGGCAGAACACGTTGACTCGCGCAGCACCGCTGATCCTCACCGCGCTGTGCACGGCGCTGCCGGCGCAGCTCGGCATGGTGATCATCGGCGGCGAAGGCGCGCTTCTGATCGGCGCGCTGTCGGCGACATCAGCGGCGCTGGCGTTGCAGGGCGCGGCGCCGATCGTGGTGCAGACCGCGATGGTGATCGCGGGCATGATCGGCGGCGGCCTCTGGATCACGCTGTCCGGCGGCCTGCGGCAGTATCGCGGGGTCAACGAGACGATCTCGAGCCTGCTGCTGGTCTATATCGCGCTCGCGATTCTGAACCATCTGGTCGAGGGGCCGATGCGCGATCCGGCGAGCCTCAACAAGCCGTCGACGCGCGAGATCGGCGCCGCCAACATGATCGGCAGCATTCCCGGCACCGACGTGCATTGGGGCCTGGTGTTCGGCCTCGTCGCGGCCGTTGCCGCCTACGTGCTGATCTATCACACCACCTTCGGTTTCGCCGCGCGCGTCGCCGGCGGCAACATCCGCGCGGCCAAGATCGTTGGGCTTTCCGTCGGCAAGCTGATCCTCACCGTCTGCTTCCTCGCCGGCAGCTGCGCAGGTCTCGCCGGCATGATCGAGGTTGCAGCCGTCCAGGGCCGCACCAATGCCAATCTCGCCGCCGGCTACGGCTTCACCGGCATCCTGGTCGCGTTCCTGGCGCGGCAGAATCCGCTCGCGATCATTCCGGTGGCGATCCTGCTCGGCGGCATCTCGGCCTCCGGCGGCCTGTTGCAGCGGCGGCTCGGCCTGCCCGACGCCTCGGTGCTGGTGCTGCAAGGCATCATCTTCGTGTTCGTGCTGGCAAGCGATGCGCTCTACGGACGGATCGGCTTCCTGAAGGGAAAGTCCTGACATGGCGGATGCTTCGCTCGGGCTCTGGACCGTCCCGCTCGCCGTGTTCGGCGGCGCCATCCGCGTCTCGACGCCGTTCCTGTTCGTCAGCCTCGGTGAGTGCATCACCGAGCGCAGTGGCCGCATCAATCTCGGCCTCGAAGGCACGCTGGTGATGGGCGCGATGAGCGCCTACGGCATCTCCTATCTCTCCGGCTCGCCATGGCTCGGCGTGCTTGCCGCCGGCATCACCGGCGCGCTGTTCGGCGCGCTGCATGCCGGCATCTGCTCGCTGCCGCGCGTCAACGACATCGCGGTCGGCATCGCGCTGATGCTGCTCGGAACTGGTTTGGCCTTCTTCCTCGGCAAGCCGCTGATCGAGCCGACGGCGGCGCGGCTGCCGGCGATCGATTTCGGCTGGTGGAGCGACGTGCCGCAACTGCGCGCGGCGCTGCGCATCAACGTGCTGTTCCTGATCGGCGTCGCGATCGCGCCGCTGCTCTATTGGGCCTTCAAAGCGACGCGCTGGGGCCTGTTGATCCGCACCGCCGGCGAAAGCGCCGATGCGGCGCGCGCGATGGGCCATTCGGTGCTGCTGATCAGATTGCGCGCCACCATGGTCGGCGGTTTCCTCGCCGGCATCGGCGGCTCGTTCCTGTCGCTGTTCTATCCCGGCAGCTGGAACGAAGGCCTCTCCTCGGGACAGGGCATCACCGCGGTGGCGCTGGTGATCTTCGCGCGCTGGGACCCGATGCTGTGCCTGTGGGCCTCGCTCGCGTTCGGCGGCGCTGCCGCGCTCGGGCCCGCACTGCAATCGGTCGGCATCACCTCCGGCTATCATCTGTTCAATGCCGCGCCGTACATCCTGACGCTTGCGATCATGATCATCACCTGCTCGCCGAAGCGCACGCTGACCGGCGCGCCCGCCGAATTGTCCATCACCCGATAGACCGCGAGATCATCCATGCCCGAGCGCTTCATCAAATCCGAGCCCTACGCCTGGCCCTACAATGGCGATTTGCGGCCGGAGAACACCGCGCTCATCATCATCGACATGCAGACCGATTTCTGCGGCGTCGGCGGCTATGTCGACAAGATGGGCTACGACCTCTCGCTGACGCGGGCACCGATCGAGCCGATCAGGAAGCTGCTCGCGGTGATGCGCGCGCAGGGTTTTCACATCATCCACACCCGCGAAGGTCACCGGCCTGATCTTGCCGATCTACCCGCCAACAAGCGCTGGCGCTCGCGCCAGATCGGCGCCGGCATCGGCGATCCCGGCCCATGCGGCCGCATCCTGGTGCGCGGCGAGCCGGGCTGGGAGATCATCTCCGACCTTGCGCCGTTGCCGGGCGAGCCCATCATCGACAAGCCCGGCAAGGGCTCGTTCTGCGCCACCGATCTCGAACTGATGCTGCGGCTGCGCGGCATCGAGAACATCGTGCTGACCGGCATCACCACCGATGTCTGCGTCCACACCACGATGCGCGAGGCCAACGACCGCGGCTTCGAATGCGTGCTGGTCGAGGATTGCTGCGGCGCGACCGACAAAGGCAATCACGACCACGCGCTGAAGATGATCAAGATGCAGGGCGGCGTGTTCGGCGCGGTGACGAAATCCGCCGACTTGATCGGGGCGCTGTCGTGATCATCGGCGAACCGCCCGCACCATCAGGCGCGTTCGGCGTCGACGCCATCGCCGTGACGATGCGGTTCGGCGATTTCCTGGCGCTCGACAATGTCGAGCTCAAGGTGCGTCCCGGCTCATTCCACGCTTTGCTCGGCGAGAACGGCGCCGGCAAGAGCACGCTCGTGAAATGCATCATGGGCTACTACCACGCCACCGAAGGCGACATCATCGTCGGCGGCCGCCAGCAGAGCATCGCCAATCCCAAGAACGCGCATGCGCTCGGGCTCGGCATGGTCTACCAGCATTTTACCCTGGTACCGGCGATGACAGTGGCCGAGAACCTGGTATTGGCGCGCGACGACGTGCCCGCTGTGGTCGACTGGCGCAAGGAGAAGAGGGAGCTGGAGGCTTTCCTTTCGCGGATGCCGTTCAAGGTGCCGCTCGACGCCAAGGTTTCCGCCATCTCGGCCGGCGAACGCCAGAAATGCGAGATCCTCAAGCAGCTCTATCTGAAGCGCCGCTTCCTGATCCTGGACGAGCCCACCTCGGTGCTGACGCCGGGCGAGGCCGATGAGGTGCTCGGCATGCTGCGCGCCATGGTGGTCGCGGGCGAATTGACCATCCTGATGATCACCCACAAATTCCGCGAGGTGATGGCCTTTGCCGACGACGTCACGATCCTGCGCCGCGGCAAGCCCGCCGGCACCGGCCGGGTCGCCGATCTGACGCCGGACGAGATGGCCCGCACCATGATCGGCGCCGAGCAGCTGACGGTGCAGCCGCCGCGCACCGGCGAGACCGGCGCGGCCCGGCTCGAGCTCGACAAGCTCACCGCGCTTGACGATGCCGGCGCCATTGCCGTGCACGGCGTGTCGCTGAGCGTGAAGAGCGGCGAGATCGTCGGCATCGCCGGCGTCTCCGGCAACGGCCAGCGCCAGCTGGTCGAGGTGCTGGCCGGCCAGCGCGAAGCCGAGAGCGGCGTGATCCGCGTCCAGGGCGAGGGCTATGCCGCAAGCCGCGAGGAGATGCGCCGCCACAAGATGTCGCTGCTGCCGGAAGAACCGCTGAAGAACGCCTGTGTCGGCGGCATGAGCGTCGCCGACAACATCGCGTTCCGCGAGTTCGACCGCGCCCCGTTCGCGCGCGGCGGCTGGTGGCTGAATCGTTCGGCGTTCCGCGACGATGCGGAGCGCAAGATCAATCGCTACAAGATCAAGACCCGTACGCCGGAGACGCCGATCGCAGCACTCTCGGGCGGCAATGTGCAGCGCGCGGTGCTGGCGCGCGAGCTCTCGGGCGACGTCGAGGTGCTCATCGCCGCCAACCCCTGCTTCGGACTCGACTTCGCGGCGGTGGCGCAGATCCACGCCGAGATCATGGCCGCCCGCAACCGCGGCGCTGCGGTGCTGCTGGTCAGCGAAGACCTCGATGAGCTGCTGGAATTATCGGACCGGCTGGTCGTGATGTTCCACGGCGCGTTCGTCCACGAGGCCCGTGCCAGCGAGGCCGACCTCACGGAAATCGGCCGGCATATGGCCGGGCACTGACCATCGGCGTCATTGCTTCGCTCGCAATGACAAACAGCTCTGGCCACACAAAGATGTCGTCCCTGCGAAAGCAGGGACCCATACTCCGCGGCGGATGTTGTGAAAGGGATTTGTCGTTCCAGCGTTGCGTAACAATCAGCATTCGTGGTTATGGGTCCCTGCTTTCGCAGGGACGACACCGGAGTTTGTTGCGCGCGATCCCTGCAAGATCCCGCCATCTAGCCGATCTCGAACGCATCCGCGGCGAGATGCTTCAGATTGGCGTACCAATGCTCGGCGATTTGAAGCCGGGTCGGCACCCAGACGTGCTCGTGCTTCTGGATGTAATCGAGGAAGCGCATCAGCGCGGCAGCGCGGCCGGGACGGCCGACGACGCGGCAATGCAGGCCGACCGACATCATCTTGGGTGACGTCGCGCCCTCGGCATAGAGCACGTCGAAACTGTCCTTCAGATAGGTGTAGAACTCATCGCCGCCGCCAAAACCCTGCGGGTTGATGAAGCGCATGTCATTGGCATCGAGCGTGTAGGGGATCACGAGATGCGGGTCGGTGCCGGCAGCCTTGATCCAGTACGGCAGATCGTCGGCATAGGAGTCGCAGAGATAGCGCAGACCGCCCGCTTCCATCAAAAGCCGCAGCGTGTTGATCGAGGAGCGGCCGGTGTACCAGCCGAGCGGCCGCGCGCCGGTCGCCTCGGTATGCACGGCGATGGCGCGCGCGATCTCCGCGCGTTCCTCGTCCTCCGACATGTCCCTGTGCTCGACCCAGCGCAGGCTGTGGCTGGCGATATCCCAGCCGGCCTCCTGCATCGCGGCGACGACATCCGGATTACGCTTCAGCGCCATCGCGACGCCGAACACGGTCGTCGGCAGCTTGCGCTCGGTGAACATCCGCCACAGCCGCCAGAAACCGGCCCGCGAGCCGTATTCGAACATCGTTTCAATATTGGCGTGGCGCTGGCCGATCCAGGGCTGCGCGCCCAGCACGTCGGAGAGAAACGCTTCCGAGGCGCGATCACCGTGCAGGATGTTGTTCTCGCCGCCTTCCTCGAAATTGACCACGAACTGCACCGCGACGCGCGCAGCGTCCGGCCATTTCGGATCCGGCGGCGTGCGGCCGTAGCCGCGGAGATCGCGCGGATAGCGGGCCTCGGTCACATCAGACTTCCTCGAAGCGGATGTTCTGCGCGCCCTTCCACAACACCGTCTTGCCGAAGGCGGTGAGGTTCTCGAGCCCCGAGGTCAGCGTGATGAAATGATTGCCCGCGAGCTGGCCCATCTTGCTGGCGAAATGCACGCCGCCATAGGCGAGCAGGATCTCGGTCTCGCTGATGCCGCCGGGATAGAGGATGATCTGGCCCGGCGCCGGATAGCTGGTGTGGTTCTCGTAGGAGACGCCGAAATCGAGATCGCCGAGCGGCATCCAGACGCCCTCGCCGCTCCAGCGCACATGGATCGCCTGGCTCTCGAACGGCATCGCCTTGCGGAAGGCGGCGACCGTCTTCGGCGCGAGCTGTTCCTCGAAACGGGCGTCAAAGGTGAAATCGCCGGCGCGGACAATCAGTTTGCTCATCGGACTCTCGTGGGTGGCTGGAAGTGACGCCTCAACCATTGCCGCCGGCTTGCGCCGGACGCAAGGCCGATTCCGGCCGCAAACGCCGGTTTTTTGCCGCAAG
This sequence comes from Bradyrhizobium oropedii, assembly GCF_020889685.1. GTDB lineage: Bacteria > Pseudomonadota > Alphaproteobacteria > Rhizobiales > Xanthobacteraceae > Bradyrhizobium > Bradyrhizobium oropedii. The sequence goes on along the minus strand of NZ_JACMYO010000038.1, from coordinate 255 downwards.
GGCGTCCGCCGCAACGCAGATTTGAGCAGGGTTGCGTTGCACCCCGCCTCCCCCTTTGCGAACCTGTTCGGACGCGCAAAGGAGGACTGCCGATGACAACAAACAGTCTGCACGGACATGTGGCGCTGGTGACCGGCGGCTCGCGTGGCATTGGTGCTGCAATCGTCAAGATGCTGGCGGACGCCGGCGCTGCCGTCGCGATCAACTACCGTGAGCGCTCGGCCGAGGCGGAAACGCTGGCCAAGGGCGTCATCG
>NZ_JACMYO010000037.1 GCF_020889685.1 Bradyrhizobium oropedii | reverse complement strand
CCTCGATGACCTTCTGGTTGCGGCGCTGGATCGAGCACTCGCGCTCGCCGAGATAGATCACGTTGCCGTGCTTGTCGCCGAGGATCTGGATCTCGATGTGCCGGGGATCGACGATGAATTTCTCGATGAAGACGCGGTCGTCGCCGAACGACGATTTCGCCTCGGCCTTGGCGAGGTTGAAGCCTTCGGCGACCTCTCCCTTCGAATGCGCGATGCGCATGCCCTTGCCGCCGCCGCCGGCGGAGGCCTTGATCATCACGGGATAACCGATCTCGTCGGCGATCTGGACCGCGTGCTTGTCGTCCTCGATCACACCGAGGTGGCCCGGCACGGTCGAGACCTTCGCCTTCGCAGCCGCCTTCTTGGATTCGATCTTGTCGCCCATCGCAGCGATCGCGCCGGGGTTCGGGCCGATGAAGACGATGCCGGCTGCTTCCAGCGCGCGCGGAAACGCCCCGCGCTCGGAGAGGAAGCCGTAGCCGGGATGCACGGCCTGCGCGCCGGTCTTGCGGCAGGCCTCGACGATCTTGTCGATCAAGAGATAGCTCTCGGCCGCGGCAGGCGGGCCGATCAACACGGCCTCGTCGGCCATCTCGACATGCAGCGCGTCGCGGTCGGCCTCGGAGTAGACGGCGACCGTCTCAATCCCCATACGGCGCGCAGTCTTGATGACCCGGCAGGCGATCTCGCCGCGGTTGGCGATCAGGATTCGTTTGAACATGCTCTTCTTGCTTGGGCTTCTTAGGACTTGGCTTCTTGGACTTGGGCTTTTTGGCAGGATTCCTCCCCGCGCAATCCGGCACGGGCCACTCCGTTGGTACAGCAAATTGCCCCGGAGGCAACGGTCTAATGCAGACCCTGCCCCGTGCCTGGCCAATGCTCGGTCAGTCCTTGGCGGTAGCCGAGGGAGATTTCAGCCCGAATAGGTCTTGAAGCGGCCGCGGGAATGGGCCTTCGCAACGGCCTTCATCAGTTCGCTGACCTCATTCTCCAGAAATTCATTGGCCACGATCAGCGCCCGGATAGTTGCGCGTAGATTCCCGCCGCAGGCGGAAATCGCCTGATCGACAGCCGCTTCCAGCCCGTCATCGTCGTCAGATTCGGGCCGTGCAGACATCATGATGTATCCGGGATTCAGGTGGTGCATCATGTTCCTATTTTGTTCTCATCAAGTCAATCGGATCTTTGATCGGACGCCATCTCCCGCGCCGCCCTTTTCTTCCGCCGCCAGCGCGCCAGGCATTGCAGGGTCCAGATGCCGGTGACGACCTCGACGAGGACGTTGACGATGAACTCAGCCATGCCTGCATCGCTTCAATGGCAATGTCCGGCCGTTCTACGCCGCGGAATGCCGATTGGGATGTGACGGCGCGCACGCACCTCTCGCGAACAGTCGTTGGTTGGATCGTACCTGCCTGTGCTAGAAGTCCGGCTGCCCGCCAAATATCTGAAGTGAGAAAATGCGGTTTCGAAATCCCGTCATCACGACGCTTCTCCTGACATTCCTGTCCGCGAGCCCTGTCCTGTCTGCGACCGCAGCCTTGGCGGCGAGCGCTGGCCCCTCCGCCACGGCGGTCATCAAGGACGCCGGATCCGTTCAGCTCGGCAACACGACCTATCGGCTCGACGGCATCGACGCGCCGGCGGTCGACCAGCTCTGCATCGACGAGCATGCCGACGTCTGGACCTGCGGGATCGAAGCGCGCGATCAGCTCACCAAGCTGATCGGCGGCAAGCCAATTCACTGCGACGATATCGGCGTCGATCCGACCTTCAAGAAGCGCCGCCTCGGCGTCTGCAAGATCGAGGGTGACCCGACCAGCCTCAGCCAGGTGCTGGTCCAGAAGGGTTACGCCCTCAATGTCGAAGGATCGGCCACTGGCCGATTCAAGCCGGATGAGGCCACCGCCAAGGACAACCGTGCCGGGCTATGGAAAGGCTGCTTCGTGGCGCCGCGCGATTTTCGCAACGCCAAGAAGGATGGCGCGCTGCTCGGCAACGCCTGCCCGGCCGATCGCGACACGCAGATCCGCGATGCACTCTTTCCCAGCGACCTGCCGATGCCGGCAAGCTGCAACATCAAGGGCAAGTACGCCGTACGCGCCCGCGTCACCGGCAATGTCGGCATCTATCATTTGCAGGTATGCCGCAGTTACCCGGGCCTCGGCAATCCGGATCGCTGGTTCTGCTCCGAGGAGGATGCGCAGGCCGCCGGGTTCCGCCGGGCGTATAATTGCCGTCCGCCCAAGAACAAGTGACGGGCAAGCGGATTGCATCGTCATTCCGAGGCGCGAAGCGAACCCGGAATCTCGAGATTCCGGGTTCGACGCTTCGCATCGCCCCGGAATGACGGTGGCAATTGATCGCGACAAATCACACTGGCAAAGCCGCCTCGTCCTGTGTGACACTGCGCCTAGAGGTTGCCGGCGCGTATGACCCCTCCCGATCCCTCTGATGTGCTTCCCGAAGCTGCGGCAGCCGAACGGCTGCGGCAGCACCTTGAGGAGATCGCACGCGAACGCGATCGTGCCCATCGCGAACTCCAGGAGCGCGAGGCCGAGCTGGCGCGGATCCAGCGCATCGCGCGGGTCGGCGGGCTCGAGATCGACTTCCGCGACGGCGTGCGCAACCGCCGCTCTCCCGAATATCTGCTGGTCCACGGCCTGCCGCCCGAAGAGGTCAACGAGACCTATGAGAACTGGGTCGCGCGCATCCATCCCGACGATCGCGAGCGAACGATCCAGCACCTGTTCGCCGTGCTCAAGGCCGGCGGTGAGGATTACACGGCCGAATACCGCATCATCCGCCCGAACGACGGCGAGAGCCGCTGGATCCGCGTCGTCGCCAAGATCGACCGTGATCGCAACGGCCGCGCGCTGCGGCTGGTCGGCGCCGATCTCGACGTCACCGATCAGATGCTGGCGCAGGAAACCCTGCGCGAGAGCGAGGAGCGCTTCCGCCTGATCGCGGACAGCGCGCCGGTGCCGATCTGGGTGACCAAGCTCGACCGCACCCGCTCGTTCGCCAACCAGGCCTATCTCGACTTCCTCGGGCTGCCGTTCGAAGAAGCGGTCGTGTTCGACTGGCGCAAGGCGCTGCATCCGGATGATCTACCGAACATCCTGCAGGAGCAGATCACCGGCGAGCTCTCGCTGAAGCCGTTCGTGCTCGAGGCGCGCTATCGCAACGCGACCGGCGATTGGCGCTGGCTGCGTTCGGAGTCGCAGCCGCGCTGGGATCCGAACGGCAAGCATATCGGCTTCATCGGCGTCGCCCATGACATCACGGCCGCCAAGGAAGCCGAAATCGAGCTGCGCAAGCTCAACGAATCGCTGGAACGGCGCATCCTGGAGCGCACCGCGCAGCTCGAATCCCGCGAAGCCCAGACCCGCGCGATCCTGGAAACCAGCCATCAATATCAGATGCTGCTCAACCGCGACGGCGACCTGCTCTACACCAACCAGACCGCGCTGGCCGGAATTCGCGCCGATGCCGCCGATGTCGTCGGCAAGCCATTCTGGGACACGCCGTGGTTCGCCGCGACCGATGGCATGCCGCGCGTGATCCAGAATGCCTTTACGACTGCCATGCGTGGCGAAGAGGTCAAGATCGAGCTGCAACTGCAGCTGCCGATCGGCGAGCGCTATTTCGACTTCGCGATGCGGCCGCTGCAGGATCAGCACGGCACGATCGTCGGCGCGGTGCCGGAGGCTGTCGACATCACCGAACGGCGCCGCGGCGAGGAAGCGCTGCGGCAATCGCAGAAGATGGAAGCGGTCGGCCAGCTCACCGGCGGCGTCGCGCATGACTTCAACAATCTGCTCACCATCATTCGCTCCGCGACCGACTTCCTGCGCCGCCGCGAGCTGCCGGACGAACGCCGCCGCCGCTACATCGACGCGATCTCTGAGACCGTTGAGCGGGCCTCCAAGCTCACCGCGCAATTGTTGGCATTTGCGCGCCGGCAACCGCTCAATCCCGAAGTATTCAATGTCGGGACGCAGGTCGACAGCGTCACGCAGCTGATCCGCCCGCTGGTCGGCGCACGGATTCACATCGAGGTCAGGATCGAAGATCCCGACTGTTTCGCAATCGCCGATATCGGGCAGTTCGAGACGGCAATGATCAATCTCGCGGTCAACGGCCGCGATGCCATGAACGGCGAAGGCCTGCTGACGATCGGCGTCAGGAAGGTCAAGCACATCCCTGCCCTGCGCGCCCAGGCCTCGCGCAGCGGCGATTTCGTGACCGTGTCGATCCAGGATACCGGCACCGGTATCTCGCCGGAAAATCTCGACGCGATCTTCGAACCGTTCTTCACGACCAAGGAGGTCGGCAAGGGCACCGGCCTCGGATTGAGTCAGGCCTTCGGCTTCGTCAAGCAATCCGACGGCGACATCGAGGTCACCTCTACGCCCGGTCACGGCGCGACCTTCACCATCTATCTGCCGCAGGCGATGCGTCCAGCAGATATCAAGATCGCAACCAACGCGGGCACCGAGCAAACCTCGATCGGCCGCGGCTATCGTGTCCTCGTGGTGGAGGACAATGACGACGTCGGCCAGTTCTCCACCGAGCTGCTCGAGGATCTCGGCTACTCGGTCAAGCGCGCGGCCAATGCCAATGCTGCACTCTCGATCCTCTCGGAGAACGAGTTCGCCGCCGACCTCGTGTTCTCCGACGTGATCATGCCCGGCATGAACGGGGTCGAGCTTGCCGGGGTCATCCGCGATCGGTTTCCCGGGCTGCCGGTGGTGCTGACCAGCGGCTACAGCAACGTGCTCGCCGAGAACGCGCACAGCGGCTTCGAGTTGATCCAGAAGCCCTATTCGGTCGAGGCGCTGTCGCGCACGCTCCGCAAGGCGATCGCCGAGCAGCGGGCGACCGCTCCGAAGTCCTGACCGCGGGTCCGGCGCGCCCTACTCGATCACCACATGCGCAACGCCGAGCTGCAGGATGCCGAGTGCCCGGGCCGCTGTGGTCGAGACGTCGATGATCCGTCCGCGAATGAACGGGCCGCGGTCGTTGACCCGGCAGCGGATCGACTTCCCGCGATAGGATACGGTGACCATGCTGCCGAACGGCCGCCTGCGATGCGCGCAGGTCATCTCGCCGCTCCTGCCGATGCCATGATAATAGGACGCAAGGCCACTCTCTGCGTTCGCCATGCACGAGGTAAACAGCAGCATGGCCGCGGACGTTATTGCGGTTTTCATTGATTGCCTGCCGGTCGAGCCCCGCAATGGAACGCGGTTCCACGATTTCGGTTCCGCATCCGTCGCATCGGCAGGTGGATTTTTTGGAACTTTCTCTGCGGAAAGCGCGGGCGTGACGCTTAGGGCCTGGGCGATGGCGGCTCGCTCAGGCGGCGTCCTCGACGCCATCGGCCGCGAGCAGTGTCCGGACATCCTGCGCAGGAACCGGCTTGCTGAACAAGTAGCCCTGCATCTGCGTGCAGCCGAGCATCTGCACAGTGTCGCGCTGCTGATCGGTCTCGACGCCTTCCGCGGTCGTGATCATGTTGCGGTCGGCGGCGATCGAGACCACCGCGCGGATGATCGAGGCCGAGCCTGAGTTGCGGGTCACTTCCTTGACGAAGCTGCGGTCGATCTTGATCTTGTCGAACGGGAAGCGCTGCAGATATTGCAGCGACGAGTAGCCGGTGCCGAAATCGTCGAGCGCGATGTGGACGCCGAGCTCGCGGAGCTGGCCGAGCGTGACCAGTGCCGCATCGTCATCGGCGATCAGCACGGCTTCGGTGATCTCGAGCTCGAGCCTGCGCGGGTCGAGCCCGCTCTCGGCAAGCGCATTTGCAACCTTCAGCGCCAGCGTCTCCGACTTGAACTGGATCGGGGAGACGTTGACCGCAAGGCGTACATGCGCCGGCCAGGTCGCGGCCTCGATGCAGGCGGTGCGCAACACCCACTGCCCGATCTCCTCGATCAACCCGGTTTCCTCGGCAACCGGTATAAACTCCGCCGGCGAGATCATCCCGCGCGCCGGATGCCGCCAGCGCAGCAGCGCCTCGCAGCCGGTCACCTCGTCGCTGCGCAGGTCGACCAGCGGCTGGTAATGCAATTCGAAGCCGCCCTCGGCCAGCGCGGTTCGCAGGTCAGCCTCCAGTGCACGGCGCAGATTGGCCTGCTTCTCCATCGCCGGATCGAAGAAGCGATAGGTCCTGCGGCCGGCGGCCTTGGCCGCGTACATCGCGAGGTCGGCGCATTTGAGCAGGCCGAACAGGTCGGAGCCGTGACGCGGGGCGATCGCAATGCCGATGCTGGCATCGCTCGACAGGCGATGACCGAGGCAGTCGAACGGTGTGCGCAGCGACTGATAGACGCGCGCGACCAGATCGCTGACGTCGTCGTCCGAGGTGATATCGTGCTGGACGATCGCGAACTCGTCGCCGCCGAGGCGCGCGATGAAGTCGTTCGATCCGACCGACTGCCGCAGCTTCTCGGCCACACGGCGCAGGAATTCGTCGCCGATCGGATGGCCGAGCGTGTCGTTGATCCGCTTGAACTCGTCGATATCGATATAGTGGATCGCGAATTCGCGCACCACTGCCTCGCGCAACAGCTCTTCCGCGTGGCGCTGGAACAGCGTCCGGTTCGGCAGATTGGTCAGGGCATCGTAATGCGCGAGATACTCGATCCGCGCCTGCGCACGCCGCCCGTCGGTGACGTCCTCGAGCGTCGTGGCCCAGCCGCCGTCCGGCGCGCGCTTGTAGATCAGGCGGATGCTGCGGCCGTCGGGCGTCATGATCAACGAGTCCCGGACCTGGTCACCCCTGGGATCGGTGAAGCGGACGCAGTAGGCATCGACATCACCGATGAACGAGCCGAGCGCCTGACGATGCAGGATCAGGTCGCGCAGATGGCATCCGGGTTTGACGATGTCGGGCGACAGGCCGAACATATCGATATATTGCTGGTTGCAGATCACGAGCCGCGCCGAGGCGTCGAACAGCAGCAGCCCCTGCGTCATGGTGTTGATCGCGGTGTCGAGGTGCTGGCTCTTCTCGGACAGCCGGCGCTGCGCCGCATCGTGCTGCCGCTGCAACTGGCGGACGATCAGGAAGACCATCATGATCACGATCAGCACCGCAAGCACCGCGGCGCAGAACTGCAGCTTGGTCTGGGCGCGCCAATCCTCCAGCGCGCTGGAGGTCTTCGTGGTGGCCAGGATCAGGATCGGAAAGTGCGACAGCGACCTGACCGCGCCGACATTCTCCTCGCCGGCAGCGCCGATGAACCGCCCGGACGTGTTGCCGCCCAGGCCGATGATCTTGCGGAACAGCGACTGGTCGGCGATGTTGCTGCCGACCACGCTCGGATCCTGCGGATAGCGCGCGATGATCGTGCCGTCGCGATGGATCATCGAAATCACGGTGTCGCCGTTCAGCGCCAGCGACGCGACGAAATCCTCGAAATGGCTGGGCTCGACGCCGCGGCTCGCAAAGCCGATGATCTCGCCATTGCGCCCGGTGATCTTGCGGGCAAAGACCGTGGTCCAGTTGCCGGTCACCTTGCTCATCGCGGGCTCGACGATCACGGGCGATGTCGGCCGCCCCGACGTGAACTCCTGGAAGTAGCGCCGGTCCGCGATGCTGATGTCGGGCACCGGCCACATCTCGGACGAGTTGATCAGCCATCCCTTGGCGTTGAACAGATTGAGCCCGCCGACATGCGGCAGCGCGCCCAGCCGCGTGCGCAGCATCTCGTGCGCGCTGAGCAGCGACATGCTTTTCTCGAACTGATCGGCGGTCTCGACCTGCTCCGACCGCAGATGATTCAGGATGTCGTCATGGACATGCTGGAGATCGCTGAGCTGCTGGTCGAAATGCCGCGACAGCAGGAGCGCGGTATTGTTGAGCTCGCGCTCCGACACCTCGAGCGCGCGTTCGCGGAACTGCAGCGCGAGGTAACCGGTGCCAAGCGTGATCGCGAGCACCAGCAGCGCGGCACTCAGAACGAGCCACTGAATGGCGCCCATCCTCGCGGCGCGCGACACACCCTTGTTCGACAGCTGCCGCTGTTCCGGCATCACGCTGTTCGTTTCGACAACCGACATTTTCCTGCCCCTGTGGGTGCCCTTCTACTGGAGCACAACCCAAGGGGTCGTTAGGAAAATCAGTTATCGAGCGGTTAAGGGGAATGCGGACACGGACGCGATCGGCACGCAATCGTCAGGAGGCGACCGCCACAGGCTATGCCGTCGCCTCCTTCAGGCTGCACTCGATCAATGCGCCGTCGATGGTGAATTTCGAGAATGGCGAGAACGGCGTCACGGCCTTGAGCGCGGCGAAGAATTGCGAGTCACCCGGCGACTTCAGGAGAAAGCGGATGTGGTTGGCCGACAATGCGTCACGCGACAGCCAGACGACGCCGGAGAACAGCGCCACGAGCATTTGCGCGTAATCGGCGGTATCGGCGAGGCCGAGATCGTAAATCGGAGACACGTTGACGAAGCGCGCGCTGAGGGCCGGCGCCGTATATCGGCTCATCAACAGACGCCGGACCTGGCAGACCGCGTGGACCCGCTCTCCATCTGTCAGATGATACAGACCCTGACTCTCCCCCTCCCTGGCGGTCAGCGCTTCGAACGCGGCGATGCCGCCAAAAGTGGCAAAATCCTCTCCGACGCCTTCAGCGTCCTTCTTCCATTGTGCCTTGATGTGACGCCAGGACCGCTCAGGATCCTTGAGTGGCAAGAGCCGCATGGTTAAGGGGCTGTTAGCACGGAGGGGGAGTCGACGCCGGGATAATATGTCGCAGGCATTAAGCCTTTGCTTACAGCGGTAATCGGTTGCGTCGACGGGACGCTCCACTGGTGATGCGTAGCCCGGATGAAGCCAACGGGTCGCGCGAATGCGCGCCCGATGACAGGCTCCGCGCAATCCGGGGAGCCGTTTCAACGGTTAGCGCGCTCCCGGATTTCGCTGCGCTTCATCCGGGCTACAAGAGCCTCGCCCCCTTGGCATTCGAGTGCGCGGGCGCTCAAGCTCACGGCTTGCACCAAGCCGAAGCCTCGGGTGGCGCGGCCTGCGGCTGCGGCGCGCAACATGCGCTCTGCTTGCCGTCCTGCTCCTCACGCGCCACGCGCGCGGTCCGCTCGCCGCTGCCGTCGCCATAGACGATGCTCTCGCCGGTGGTGTGGAAGGTCTCCCAGGCGATCCCTGCCGGATCGTCGATCCACGACTTCTCCGACTTGGCGTAACAGCACACCGTATGCCCCTGCTCGATCACCTCGCCGCCTGCCTTGCGCAGCCGTCCATAGACCTCGCCGAGCTCTTCGGCGCTCTCCACCTGGATGCCGAGATGATCGAGGCCCGGCTCGCGGCCGCGGGTCGAGATCGCGAAGTTGACACGGGGGTCGTCGAGCATCCATTTGGCATAGTCGGATTTGACAACCGTTGGCTCGGCGCCGAACAGCGCCGAATAGAAGCCGACCGACTGCGGGATGTCCTTGACGGCGACGTGAACATGCATGCGCTTCATGAGGCATTCCTTTCGGGCGGCGACGCTGGATGGATATTCCATCCCAAGCATGCTCAGATATCAACATCGATGTGACGGGGTTCTACCACGCGATGGACGCACTTGCGCTGTTCGGTTTGTTCGCTGTGACCACGATGCTCGTCTGCTACGCGGCCGAAGATCGCAGCCCCTGGTTCATCCTGGCCTTCGCGGTTTCCTGCGCGCTGGGCTCGGTCTACGGTTTCCTGCAAGGCGCCTGGCCGTTCGGCCTGGTCGAGGCGATCTGGGCCGTCGTCGCCGCGCGCCGGTGGTTGCTGCGCCGAGCCGCCGACGGCGTGTAACGTTATAGCATCCGCGGCCAATCTGTCGCGGCGAGGAACTTGAATGCACGCGGCTACGGCGCTAAGCAGGCGCCATGGCCGCTTCGCGCAGCATGATTCAGTCTTCCTCTCACGCAACGGGACCGCGCCGCTGGCGCAGCCTGCTTGCGGGACTGATCTCGCTTGCGCTCGTGCTGTCGTTCTTCCACGGCTGGGCCTTCGACGGCGATGACGATGCCGCTCCCGGCTTCGCAATCGCACAGTCGATCAACGACACCGGCGGCAAGGCTCCCGCGCATCCGGCCTCACTGCATGGCGATCACTGCCTGACGCTCGTCGCCTCGGTCGCTCCGCAGGAAACCGCATTCCCGATCGCCTATGCGCCGCATCGCTATGGCGACAGCAGCATCGCGCTGACGGCATCGGCCGAGCGCCTCTCTCCCTTCAAACCACCCCGCGCCTGATCCGGTCGGCATGACCGGCCGTGCGCGACTGCCATTCGGCGGCGCGCACGCTTCCGCACAGATCGATGTCGCGACAGCGCACGGCCATCGGCCGGCGCTGCGGAGAGGCGCACATGAAACGGGTTGTTCTATTTTTCGCCGGCGTAGCCGCCGGCATTGCACTGGTCTTTCTGGCAGCCGGAGGCATCGGCTGGCCGGTCAAGTTCCCGGCCACGACGCAGCAGACCGCGTCCGAGAGTCCACAGAAGGCCGAAGCCAAGCATGAGTCCCCGGGACATATCGAGCTGAGCGAAGACCAGATTCGCGAATCCGGCATCGCGCTCGCGCAAGCCGGCGGCGGCATGCTGAAGCGGCATTTCCTCGCGCCGGGATCATTGATCCCTGACGCCGACCACATCGGCCGCGTCTCGGTGCGCGTGCTCGCGACGGTCACGGAACTGCGCAAGCGTCTCGGCGACGTGGTCGAGAAAGGCGAGATTGTCGCTGCGATCGAAAGCCGCGAGGTGGCCGACGCCAAGAGCGAATACCTCGCCGCGCGGCTCACCAACGACCTGCAGCAGACGCTCTACGCGCGACAGAAGACGCTGGTCGAGACCCGCATCGTCTCGGAAAACGAGTTCCTGCGCACGCGGCTGACCGCGAACGACGCCCAGATCAAGCTCGACGGCGCGCGGCAGAAACTGTTTGCGCTGGGTCTGTCGGAGGGCGAAATCGCCGACCTGCCGAACCAGCCCCCGGAAAGCCTGCGGACGCAGTTCTTGCGCGCACCGATCAGCGGCCGGGTGTCCGAACGGCGCGTCGATCTCGGCGGCTTGATCGGGCGCGAAGGCCAGGAAAGCGAGCTCTACGTCATCGTCAATCTCGACGACATCTGGGTCGATCTGGCGGTTTCGCCGGAAGACATCAGCGCGGTGCGCGAAGGCGTTTCGGTCAAGATCCGTGCCATCGGCACCGAGGATGAAGCCAACGCCGGCGTGATCTTCGTCAGCCCCCTGCTCGACCGCGAGACCCGCAACGCCCGCGTGATCGCGACCATGCCCAACAAGGATCACCGCTGGAAGCCGGGCACCTTCGTCACCGCGGAGGTCCCGCTGTCAGGTGCGGCATCGGCCGTGATCGTCTCGAAGAAGGCGATCCAAACCATCAAGGGGACGCCGACCGTGTTCGTCCGCGATGCCGACGGCTTCGAGGCGCGGTCGGTACGCACCGGCCGCGAGGACGACGACGACATCGAGATCGTCACCGGCCTTGCCGCCGGCGAGACCATCGCGGTGCAGAACACCTTCACGCTGAAGGCAGAGGTCGAGAAGGACGAAGCGGAGCACGGCCATGATTGAGCGCATCATCGCTCTTGCGATCCAGCGGCGCTGGGTCGTCGTCACCCTGGCGGCGGTCCTGATGTTCATCGGCGGCATCGCGCTGACCAGGCTGCCGATCGACGCGGTGCCCGACATCACCAACAAGCAGGTGCAGATCAACACCGTGGCCCCGGCGCTGTCGCCGGCGGAGATCGAGAAGCAGATCACCTTCCCGATCGAAACGGCGCTCGCCGGCGCGCCGGGGCTGGAGAGCACGCGGTCTTTGTCGCGTAACGGCTTCTCGCAGATCACGGCAGTGTTCAGCGAATCCACCGACATCTATTTCGCCCGCCAGCAGGTCGGCGAACGCCTGACCGAAGTGCGCGCCCGCCTGCCACAAGGCATCGAGCCGCGCATCGGGCCGACCTCGACTGGCCTCGGCGAGATCTACATGTGGACCGTCCATTACTCCGGCCAGAAGGTCGAGACCGACGGCGCGCCGGGCCTGCAAAGCGACGGCCGCTTCCTGACGGCGGACGGCCAGGTGCTGCAAAGCGAGGTCGAGAAGGACGCCTATCTGCGCACGGTGCAGGACTGGATCATCAAGCCGCAGATCAAGATGGTGCCGGGTGTCGCCGGCGTCGATTCGATCGGCGGATACCTCAAGCAGTATCAGGTCCATCCCGATGCCGCGAAGCTGATCGCGCTCGGCCTCACCTTTGCCGATGTCGCCAAGGCGATCGAAAGCAACAATGTCAGCCGCGGCGCGCGCTACATTGAGCGCAACGGCGAAGGCTTCGTGGTCCGCTCCGGCGGCCGGCTCGAGAACATCGATGAACTCGGCGCCGTCGTCGTCACCACCCGCGGCGGCGTCCCGGTCCGGATCCGCGACCTCGCCACGCTCTCGATCGGCGGCGAGACGCGCACCGGCAGCGCCAGCGAGAACGGCCGCGAGGTCGTGGTCGGCACCGCGCTGATGCTGATCGGCGCCAACAGCCGCACGGTGTCGGCCGCGGTCGACGCCAAGCTGCGTGCGATCACGCCGTCCCTGCCGGCAGGCGTCAAGGTCGAGACGGTGCTGGACCGCACCCAGCTGGTCGATGCGACCATCGGCACCGTGGCGCGCAACCTCTCTGAGGGCGCGCTGCTCGTGATCGCGGTGCTCTTTGTCCTTCTCGGAAACTTCCGCGCGGCGCTGATCACCGCGCTGGTGATCCCGATCGCGATGCTGATGACAGCGATCGGGATGTGGCAGGGCCGCATCAGCGCCAATCTGATGAGCCTCGGCGCGCTGGATTTCGGCCTGATCGTCGACGGTGCCGTCATCATCACCGAGAACAGCCTGCGTCATCTCGCCGAGAAGCAGCACGCGCTCGGCCGCGTGCTGACGCGCGACGAACGGCTGGCGACGGTGCGCGCGTCGGCCGTGGAAATGGTACAGCCGAGCCTCTACGGCCAGGCCATCATCCTGCTGGTCTATGTGCCGCTGCTCACCTTCACCGGCGTCGAGGGCAAGATGTTCGAGCCGATGGCGCTGACCGTGATCCTCGCGCTGGCCGCCGCCTTCGTGCTGTCGCTGACGCTGGTGCCCGCGCTGATCGCGATTGGCATCACCGGCCGCGTGCAGGAGAAGGAGAACTGGCTCGTCGCCGCCCTGAAGCGCTGGTACAGCCGGCTGCTGCGGCGCGCGGTGACAACGCCCATCCCCGTCATCGCGGTGGCGGTGGTGCTGTTCGCGAGCGCCCTGTTCGCCTTCTTCCGCCTCGGCCAGGAGTTCATCCCCTCGCTCGATGAGAAGAACATCGCGATGCACGCACTCAGGATTCCGAGCACCGCGCTGTCGCAATCGCAGGCGATGCAGCTCTCGGTCGAGAAGGCGGTCAGCCGCTTCCCGCAGGTGTCGTTCGTGTTCTCGAAGACCGGCACCGCCGAGGTGGCGAGCGACCCGATGCCGCCGAACGCATCCGACACCTTCATCATCCTCAAGCCGCGCGCGCAGTGGCCGGATCCATCGCTGACCAAGGAGCAGTTGATCGAGGAGATCTCGAAGGCGGTCGGGCGGCTGCCCGGCAACGTCTATGAATTCACCCAGCCGATCCAGATGCGCTTTAACGAACTGCTCGCCGGGGTTCGCGGCGACATCGCGGTCAAGGTGTTCGGCGACGAGTTCGAGCCGATGCAGAAGGCGGCCAACCAGATTGCCGCCGCGCTGCGCAGCGTGCGGGGGGCGACCGACGTCAAGGTCGAACAGGCCAGTGGCCTGCCCGTGCTGGAGATCAAGATCGACAAGGCCGCGATCGCCCGACGTGGGTTGAGCGTCTCGGCGGTCCAGGACGTGATCGGCGCCGCGGTCGGTGGCCAGGATGCCGGCGTCGTGTACGAGGGCGATCGCAGCTTCGACATCGTGGTGCGGTTGCCGGAGAGCGTGCGCTCCGATCTCGAGGCGTTGAGCAACCTGCCCGTCGCGTTGCCGAAGGCGACGCCGAGCTCGCCGGTGCAGAGCCTGCCGCTCAACCGCGTCGCCCAGTTCTCCTTCACCGAAGGTCCGAACCAGATCAGCCGCGAGAACGGCAAGCGCCGCATCGTGGTGACCGCCAATGTCCGCGGCCGCGACCTTGGCTCGGTGGTCGAGGAAGCACAGACGAAAGTCGCGCAATCGGTGCAGCTGCCGCCCGGCTACTGGATGACCTGGGGCGGACAGTCCGAGAATCTCGCTGCCGCGCGCCAGCGCCTTGCCGTCGTGGTGCCGGCCTGCTTTGCGATGATCTTCCTGTTGCTGCTGGCGGCGATGGGCTCGGCGCGCGATGCGCTCTTGGTGTTCAGCGCGGTGCCGCTGGCGCTCACCGGCGGCATCGCGGCGCTGTGGCTGCGCGGCATGCCGTTCTCGATCTCGGCGGCGGTCGGCTTCATCGCACTGTCGGGCGTTGCGGTGCTCAACGGGCTCGTGATGCTGAGCTTCGTCCGGCAATTGCGCGAGCAAGGGGTGCCGATGCGCGACGCCATCGAGCAAGGCGCCCTCACCCGCTTCCGGCCCGTGGTGATGACCGCGCTGGTGGCCTCGCTCGGCTTCGTGCCGATGGCATTCGCTACCGGCACCGGTGCCGAGGTGCAGAAGCCGCTCGCGACCGTCGTGATCGGCGGCCTGATCAGTGCGACCCTGCTGACGCTCGCCGTGCTGCCCGCGCTCTATGCACGGTACGGGCATGCCGGCAGTGCTGCGCGCAGTGAGAAAACCGCGATTCAGCCTGCGGAATGACGGCTCGTCGGCTGGCAGTCCGCATGAAAAATCCGGCAGTTACAGCGCCGAACAGGCGCTGTAACATTTCTGTCATATGGCAAAACTAAACGAAGGCAGCGGCGGGCTGCCGTGGGGCTTCATCAGGGGGAATAGCAAAATGCGTCGTGCCATTACATTGTTGTCCGCGAGCATGATCGCGCTTTCAGCCGGCGCCGCTTCCGCGCAAAATGCAAAACCCCGTAACCTCATCTTGTTCGTCCCCGACGGCCTGCGCGGCGGCATTGTGACGCCGGAGACGGCACCTGCGATGGCCGATATCCGCGACAAGGGCGTCCACTTCAAGAACTCGCATTCGCTGTTCCCGACCTTCACGATGGCGAACAGCTCGGCGCTGTCGACCGGCCATTATCTCGGCGACACCGGCACCTTCTCCAACACGATCTTTACCGGTTACACCTCGGCGCCGGCCGGTGACACCGTGGTGCCGTTCATCGAGAATGACGCCGTGCTCGCCGACATCGACGATCATTTCAACGGCGACTACCTCAACGAGGAGACGCTGTTGAAGATGGCCCGTGGCCAGGGTTTCAGCACCGCCGCCATCGGCAAGCTCGGCCCGACCCTGCTGTTCGACCACACCGATCGCGGCAAGAACACGATCGTGGTCGACGATTCCACCGGCGGCAAGGCCGGCGTGCCGCTCTCCGACGAGGTGAAGGACGCGCTGACCAAGGCCGGCCTCCCGCTCGCCACCCCGAGCCGCGGCGACAACGCCAAGGCGGGCGATGCCAAGACGCCCGGCACGACGGTCGCCAACGTCGCGCAGCAGGCCTACATGGCCGACGTCGCGACCAAGGTCGTGCTGCCGATGTTCAAGGCTCGCAACAAGCCATTCGTGCTGGTGTTCTGGTCGCGCGATCCGGACGGCAGCCAGCACAACACCGGCGACAGCCTCAACACCATCACGCCCGGCATCAACGGTCCGACCTCCATGGCCGGCATCAAGAACGCCGACAACAACCTCGCCCAGCTCCGCAAGGCA
The DNA here is from genome assembly GCF_020889685.1 of Bradyrhizobium oropedii. Lineage (GTDB taxonomy): Bacteria > Pseudomonadota > Alphaproteobacteria > Rhizobiales > Xanthobacteraceae > Bradyrhizobium > Bradyrhizobium oropedii. Next base: position 38,477 of record NZ_JACMYO010000037.1, on the reverse strand, counting down.
CTCGACGAGCTCGGGCTGTCCGCCAACACCAACATCATGATCTCCTCCGACCACGGCTTCTCGACGATCTCGAAGGAGAGCAAGACCAGCCCCTCGGCAAAGATCGGCTATGACGACACGCCGAAGGATTTCCTGCCGATGGGCTTCCTGGCGATCGATCTCGCCAAGGCGCTGAACCTACCGCTGTTCGATCCCAACGACAAGAACGCCAAGGTCGCCGACAACGCCCACCCGAAGGCCGGCAACGGCGTGCTCGGCCAGGACCCGACCAAGCCCGACGTCGTGATCGCGACCAATGGCGGCTCGGACCTGATCTATCTGCCGAACCGCGACAAGAAGCTCGCCGACCGCGTCATCAAGGCGCTGCTCGAGCAGGACTATGTCAGCGGCCTCTTCGTCGACGACAAGCTCGGCAATTTCCCCGGCACGCTGCCGATGTCGAACCTCAATCTGAAGGGCAAGGCGGTGACGCCGAACCCGTCGATCGTTGTCAACTTCCGCTCCTGGTCGAGCGGCTGCCCGATCCCGACCAACTGCTCGGTGCAGATCGCCGACACCGTGCTGCGCCAGGGCCAGGGCATGCATGGCAGCTTCAGCCGCGGCGATACCTACAACTTCACCGCGGCGATCGGCCCCGACTTCAAGGCCGGCTATGTCGATCCGCTGCCGGTCAGCAACGCCGATGTCGGCATGACTGCGGCCCAGCTGCTTGGCCTGCGCGCGCCGAACAATGGCGGGTTGATCGGCCGGGTGATGTCGGAGGCGCTGCCGAACGGCATCGTGCCGAAGATGGCCGAGGGCACCATCATGTCGAAGAAGCCGTCGGCCAATGGCCTGCGCACCGTGCTGAAATTCCAGCGCGTGCTCTCGACCCGCTATTTCGACGTTGCCGGATTCCCGGGGCGGACGCTCGGGCTCGAGGAGACCGACGGCAAACAGAAAACGGCGGGGAAGTGATCCCCGCCGCTCTCGCCTGAAGCCGTTTCGTTCGGGACGATGCAGGCATCGTCCCGGACGGTCACATCATTCCGATGTCGAACACGTTGGGCAGCTGGGTCGCGAGCGGCAGCGCGGCCGCGCCGACCAGCGTCGCCACCATCGCCGCCAGCGCACGCCCGGTGCGGCGCTGACCGCGCATCCGGCCCGCGATCCACTCCAGAACCTTGGTGTCGATCTTGGTTCCCTGCGTCGGTGCCCAGCGATCTATCTCGGTGTCCGCCGAGAGCGCCACCGTGCGCGGGGGCACCGGCAGGCCGGACTCGGACGCGGCATGATGGGCGATCGCCTTGGCGAGGAGATCGTCGAACCGGCCGCCATCGCTGCGCTCGGCAGCAGCCTCGTTGATCGCGAACAGCGCCTCGATCTCGGCCCGGCTGACCGGCTGATGCTCGACCGCGGCCGCCGTCAGGATGCGCGCGCACCAGGCAGCGTCATCGGCATCGAGTGACCGGGAGAAATGGATGCGGCCCTTGGTGGTCGGGCCTTCGCCGGTGATCACGCCGTCGCGCACGATGGTCAGCGCATGGGCAGCGGTCTTGCGGCAGGATGGATGCAACGCACCGCTGAGAGCCTCAGCGGTCTTGGTACTTGGGGTAGACATTGTGGGAGCTTTCAATTCCTATCTCAGGCCAGCTTTTCCATGCGGGCGTAAACGAGTGGTTAATGACTCGGAACTTGGGTTCCGAGATTTTTAGATGGTTGCTATTTGGTCGCTTTGGAAGCTGTCACGGTTCAGTCCTATAGCAGCCGGGGCGGGCGTCATGACGGCGATAAGCGGCTTTATCTGGGCATTTCCAAGCTTTTGTGCCGCAGCTGATATTTCGTCGCAGGGGTTTGGATCAAAACAAGTTGTTTGGAATTCCAGCCTCAAGGAGAAATGTTTCACCTTTTTTCAGAACCCGTTCACTTAAACCTTTCCCCGCCCTATACTGAAACAGACCACCTCAAATACAAATTTATCTGCAACATCAAATAGATGAGGTAAAATCATGGCACTTCAGATTGGCGCCGTCGCCCCCGACTTCGAAGCCGAGACCACCGAAGGAAAGATCAAGTTCCACGATTGGATCGGCAGCAGCTGGGCGCTTTTGTTCTCCCATCCCAAGGACTTCACCCCGGTCTGCACCACCGAGCTCGGTACGCTCGCCCGGCTGAAGCCTGAATTCGACCAGCGCGGCGTCAAGCTGATGGGCCTGTCGGTCGACCCGGTGGACCGCCACGCCAAATGGTCCGAGGACATCAAGGAGACCCAGGGCGCCGCACCGAACTATCCGATGATCGGCGACACCGACTACAACGTGTCGAAGCTCTACGACATGCTGCCCGCATCGACCTCGGGCGATCCCCTCACCCGTACGCCGGCTGACAACCAGACCGTCCGCAACGTCTTCATCATCGGCCCTGACAAGAAGATCAAGCTGGTGCTGGTCTACCCGATGACCACCGGCCGGAACTTCCAGGAGATCCTGCGCGTCATCGACTCGCTGCAACTCACCGCCAAGCATCGCGTCGCCACCCCCGCCGATTGGAAGCAGGGTGAGGACGTGATCATCGCGGGCTCGGTCAACAACGATGAGGCCAAGACGATCTATCCGCAGGGCTGGAAGGAGCCGAAGCCTTATATCCGCATCGTACCGCAGCCGAAGTAACGGCCGGCACGCAGCGTCCGGGTGGCCCGCGTACAGCCTGTTATCGTCTGGTTCCGCGACGATCTCCGGCTGTCGGATCACCCGGCCCTGCATGAAGCGGCCAGCCGCGGCGCGCCCGTGGTTGGCCTCTATGTCCGCGACGAACAAAGCCGCGCCCTGAAACCTCCAGCCGCGCGCCCCCTCGGGGGCGCGACGCGCTGGTGGCTGGCACAGTCACTGCGCGCGCTCAGCAAGAGCTTTGAAGCGATTGGTGGACGACTGGTGTTGCGGACGGGACCGGCCGCTTCCGTGATCGCCAGCCTGGCGCGCGAAACCAATGCAGGCGCCGTGTTCTGGAACGACATCGCGCAGGCGCCGCATCAGGCGATTGCGGGAGACGTTGAATCCGCGCTCGCAAGTGACCGCGTGGACTCGGAAATTTTCCCCGGCGACCTGCTCGTCGAACCCAAGGTCATCCGCAACAAGGACAATCGCGGCCTCCGCGTCTTCACGCCGTTCTGGCGGCGTGTGCAGGGCTCGGCGATCCGCCCAAGCCGCTGCCGGCACCGAAGAAGCTTACATCGATGCGCGGCGTCGCGAGCGAGGCGCTCGACGATTGGCGGCTCGAGCCTGCCAGGCCGGATTGGGCCGGCGGCCTGCGCGAGACCTGGATCCCGGGCGAAGCCGCCGCGCAGGCCCGGTTGAACGCGTTCCTCGATGAAGGCATCGGCGGCTACAGCGACGACCGCGACCGGCCCGACCGCGACGGCACCTCGCGGCTGTCGCCGCATCTGCGCTTCGGCGAGATCAGCCCGCGCCAGCTCTGGCACGCCGCCCGCTTCACCGCCGCCGAGCACCCGCGCTCTGCCGGCGACATCGACAAGTTTCTGAGCGAGCTCGGCTGGCGCGAGTTCTTCCGTCATCTGCTGTTCGACGTCCCCGACCTCGCCGATCGGAATCTGCAGCAGCATTTCGACGCCTTTCCGTGGAAGCGCGACGCGCGTGCATTGAAGGCGTGGCAGCGCGGGCTGACCGGCTACCCGATCGTCGATGCCGGGATGCGCGAGCTTTGGCACACCGGCGTGATGCACAACCGGGTGCGCATGGTGGTGGCCTCGTTCCTGGTCAAGCACTTGCTGATCGACTGGCGCGCGGCGAGCAATGGTTCTGGGACACGCTGGTCGATGCCGATGCCGGCTCCAATCCGGCGAACTGGCAATGGGTCGCGGGCTCCGGCGCCGATGCCGCGCCCTATTTCCGCGTCTTCAATCCGATCCTGCAGGGCGAGAAGTTTGATCCCGACGGCGGCTATGTCCAGCGCTGGGTGCCTGAACTCGCGCAGCTCCCCAACAACCTGATCCATCAGCCCTGGACCGCGACACCGATCGAGCTCGCCAGCGCCGGCGTCGAGCTCGGCAAGACCTACCCGCAGCCGATCGTCGATCACAAGCAAGGCCGCGAACGCGCGCTTGCGGCCTACGCCAAGATTCGTCGCAGCAATTAAGCGCGGCGGTTGACCACCAGCACCGCGGCGGCGCAAGCCGCCATGCCGGCCATCGCGACGTAATCCAGCCGCTCGCCGAACAGGATGTAGGCCATCAGCGCGGTCACTGCCGGCACCAGATAGAACAGGCTCGCGACTGAGGTCGCGGCATGGTGACGGATCAGCCAATACAGCAGCCCGATCGAGCCGATCGACAGCGCGAACACCAGCCAGGCGATCGCCAGCACGAACTCGCTGGTCCAATGCACGACATTGGTCTCGAACAGCCAGGCGCCGATGCCGAAGAAGATCGTCACCGCGATGTACTGCACCAGATTGCCGGCGCGCCAGTCGATCGCATTGCAGTAGCGGCGCTGATAGAGCGTGCCGAGCGTGATCGAGATCAGTGAGACGCCGGAGGCGAGCCAGCCCCATCCCGCCTCGCCGGTCATCGGCCGGTTGTGCAGGATCAGCACGACGCCGGCGAGCCCGAGCAAGAGCCCGCCCCATTGCAGCGGCGTGACGCGCTCGCCAAGCCAGCGGTTGGCGATGGTCGAGGTCAGGATCGGCTGCAGGCCCGGGATCAACGCCGAGAGCCCGGCCGGAATCGAATGTGCGATCGCGATTGCGGTTCCGCCGAGATAGAAGCCGTGCACCAGGATGCCGGCCACCGCGCTGTGGAAGACGCCTGTCCGGTCCGGCCATTTCGGCCGCGCGACCGCGGCGATCACCGCCATCACCACCACGACGAACGCCATCCGGATCGCCAGATAGGTCAGCGGCTCCGCATTGTTGATGACGTATTTGGTGCCGATGAATCCCGTGCTCCACAGCACGACAAAGATCGCCGGCGCCAGACGAGCGGCAGTTTCCTCGAAGCTCTTGTTCATTGCAGGTCGTCATTGCCCGAAGATGAGGCAGTCGGCAATCGTGAATCTTGCTGGAATCGCCGCCCAAACTGTCGTCCCTGCGAAGCAGGGACCCATGACCACGGGATCCCGTTGTTGAAGCGAGCCGTGGTCACGACGCTGCAAGCCAAATCCCATTCTTGGTGATGGGCCCCGGCTCAAGGCCGGGACGACATCGAATATGTTGCGCAGCCAGTGAGTCACACATTCGCATTCCGTCGCGCCAGTTCGCTGCAATCACGACCATTTGTCCTCAGGGATGCCATGCGCGTTTGTCGGATGCAGCACCCTGTTCTCGCGGATACGCTCCGCACAATTTCGCAGCCGTCGGGCGGCGTGTTCCGGATATCACCGGGACTGCCGCCGCCGGATACCGGCGGCCAAGAACACAACAGAAGAAGAACCGGCCACGAGCCGGACAAGAAGAAAAACAATGGACCAGGTGGCATTGCTCGTCGTTCGGACAGTCGAGAGCGGCTCGACGACGACAAAAGAAATTGTCGGCGCGACCGGGTTGTCTCGTCTCAAGGTCGAACGTGCGCTGGGCGCACTGGAGAAGCAGAAGCTGCTCTTTCGCGATCGCCAGGGATCGTGGGCCCTCGGTTTTCCAGTGGTGCAGACGATCCGGGAGTGCGGATCGTGCACCCTCTGCTGCAAGGTGCTTGAGGTGACCGATCTGGGCAAACCGGTCAACACCATCTGCAACGACATCCTGGCGGGCGGCGGATGCGAGATCTATCATGATCGTCCCCGGCAGTGCCGCTCGTTCAGCTGCGCCTGGCTGCAAGGCTATCTCGAGGATGATTGGTTTCCCGAGACCACGGGCATGGTGCCGCATTTCGGGATCGACACGCTGAATGTGCAGGTTGATCTCGATGATCCCGACCGCTGGCGCGAGGAACCCTATTTCAGCAAACTGTGCGAACTCTCGCTGAAAGGCCTTCGGGTACACGAGGGGCGGCCGTATGCAACCCTCGTCATCGTCGGTCACGACCGCTACCTGCTGCTCGGGCGGACCATCGTGCCCGATCCAACGCTGTTCGGCACCGCCTTCGTACCAATCACCTTCGATACTTTCCGCTACTGGAAGGCCAGGTCGCTCGAGCACCTGCAGCGGTTGAACGATCGCGTCATGGAGATCCACCGCATCCAGCAGGAGTTCGGCCATTGCGCCATTCCGGATGACGACAACCCCTCCCCGCCTTACCGGCCGACGCTTATCCAGCTCTCGAGGGAAATCGGTGTGATACGCACGACGTGAGTGCGCCCGGAGATGACGCAAGTCAACTCGGGACGTCGAGAAGCAGGCGGCAGCTATGAGCCGTCAATCGGTGAGACCCGCCTTGCGCAATCCGTCGAGGAAATGGTCGCGGTCGGTGGGATCGCGATATCTTTCGGCACGGACCCGAGCGAGTTGGAGCGTCTTCGCGGGTACGGCTTCGCCGTTCGCAGTCAATTCGCGACATCGTTGGCTGACGAACATGTCGGCCTCGGCCTGCGCCTCGCCGAGGCGTCCCATCTGCGCATAGCAGGCTGCAAGGAGGCCGTGCGACCACCTGTCGAACGACCGCGCCTCCAACACCGCCTTGACCGCCTGCTCGTACTCGCGTCCCGAATAGAGCGCTAGCGCGTGATACCAATGGTACAGGTTGGGCGGAAACGGATTGAGCCGCTTGGCCGTCCCGATCCACATCAGCGCCTCGCGCCATCGTCCCCAGTAGACCAGGATATTGGCGAAGACGGCGGCGACATCGGCATCGTTTGGATTGAGCGCGAGCGCGCGGCCGAAGTGGATTTCGGCCTTGGCATCATCTTTCAGCAGGAACAGCAGCTGAGCCATGACGCCATGAGACCAGGCGTCGCCGTCCTCGATATCGAGCGCGTACTCGATCTCGCGCCGCGCCTCGTCCAGGGTAGCGGTGGTGGGAGATTCGAGAAACACGTCACAGACGATGGTCCAGGCGATGTTGGCGCGGGCGCGGGCATAGTGCGGGTCTAGCGCAACGGCGTTTCGAAAATAGTCCCTGGCCTGCGCCATGGCCTTCACGGTCAGCTGGCGCCATCGCTCGTTTCCGAGCAGGACCAGGTCATAGGCGGTAATGCTCGAGGTCGGCTTGCGTCTGGCGATCTCGCGACCGGCATCCTCCAGCCTGCCCGGCAGGGCCGCAACGATCGCCCGGACAATCTCGTCCTGCAGGACGAAGATGTCGTCGATCTCGCGGTCGTAGCGCTCGGCCCAGAGATTGAAGCCGCTCGCAGCATCGAGCAGCTGGATGACCACCCGCACCCGGCTTCCGATCTTGCGCACACTTCCTTCGGCCACGTACCGGACGCCGAGCTCGCGGCCGACCTGTTTGATCTCGGGTGTCTTACCCTTGTAGGCGAAGCTGGAGTGACGGGCGACGACGAATAGTGACCTGAACCGCGACAGTTCGGCGATGATGTCTCCCGTGATCCCGTCGGAAAAATAATCCTGCGCGGGATCGCCACTCAGATTCGACAGCGGGAGCACCGCGAGCGACGGCTTATCGGACAGCGTCGGCGCTACGGGTGAGCTCGGTTCGGATACGGTCGCAACCGCGGGACCAACATAGCGATAGCCGCGACGCGGCAACGTCTCGATCCAGGTCGCGCCTCCCTCGATGCCGGCGAATACCCGCCGCAAGGCGGCGATCTGCACCGTCAGGTTGCTCTCCTCGACCGCAAGCCCCGGCCAGGCCCCCTGCATCAACGCATCCTTGGAAACCGGCGATCCGGCCCGCTCGACAAGCAGCCGGAGCAGCACCACCGCGCGCTGTCCGAGCGCGACCGGTTCGGACTCCCGCAACAGCATCTCGGCCCCGGCGTCGAGGCGGAAGGGACCGAATTGGTGGATCGTCGCCATGGCTTCGGAGACTACATTTTTTTGCAACTTTTTCGGAACGGATTCAGGACCTGCGGGAAGCGCACGATCATGCTGCGGCGGTGGCGAACCTCGAGGAGAGCCCGATGCACGATCCAGGCTATGCGGCAAAAGCGGACGGTCCGATCGCCCGCCCCGATCCGGAAGTGAATGCAGGTGAGCCGGCCCACGTTTGCCGCCTGCTCGAGGTCGTCCAGACGCTGGCTCCGCGCATCGCTGCGCAACGCCACGAGTTCGACAGCGGACGACGGTTACCGGACACGATTTTCGCCGCGCTGGCCGATGCCGGCCTGTTCCGCCTGTGGCTGCCGCAAGCACTTGGCGGGCCTGAACTGTCCGCCTTCGCGTTCATGCGCGTCGTCGAAGCCTGCTCGGCCCTCGATGGCTCCGTCGGCTGGCTGGTCGGCAATGGCGCCGGCATGAGCCGGATCGGCGGCTACCTCGATGAGGCCGTCGTACGTGAGTGGTATGCCGACCCGCGTGCATTTGTCGCAAGCGCGACCGGTGCGGTCGGCACCGCGACCGCCGTCGCAGGCGGCTATCGCCTGTCCGGGCGCTGGCCGTTCGGCAGCGGCGCGCATCACGCGACGCGCTTCATGGTGCTGGCCAGTACCAGACCCGGCGACCCGGCTTCGCCGCTTCTCTGCTGCTATCCCGGGCGGGCGGATGTAACCATCCTCGACAACTGGCATGTGTCCGGACTGCGCGGCACCGGCAGTTGCGATTTCGAGGCGCAGGATGTTTTCGTGCCGGCTGCGCACGCCCATCCCTTTCTCGGGCTGCAATCGACCCAGCCCGGATTGCTCTATCGCATGCCGCCTTCATCGGTGTTCGCGTGGAGCATCTGCGGGGTGCCGCTCGGCGTCGCGTCCGGCGCCATGACCTCGTTCACGGAACTGGCCAAGGGCCGCTCCGGAAACCGCGCCGCGCTCCGCGATCGCGAAATCGTTCAGGCGACGGTCGGGCGCACGAGAGCGATGCTTTGCGCCGCCCGCGCCTTTCTGATCGACGCCATGACCGAATTGATGGCCGCGACCGACATCGGCGGCCAACGGCTGGTGGAGGCACGCGCGGACATTCGGATCGCCAACGCACATGCGGCGAAAACTGCGACGTCCATCACCGACATGCTGGCTGCCGGCGCGGGCGCCGTCGCCATCTTCGAGACCTGCGCCCTGGAGCGTGCAGTCGGCGATGTACGCGCCGCGGCAAAGCATATCGCGATGAGTCCGAGCAATTACATCACCGCCGGCCGGCTGGCGCTTGGGCTCGATCCCGGCACCACGAGGTTTTGAGGATTGTCCGGCGAGCAACGGAGTTGCCCATGTCAGTAGTTTGCCGTCCGGCACGCGCGCAGGATCTGGAATGCGCCGACGCGCTTGTGGTCTCCAGTATCAACGATCTCACGGAACGGCACGGCTTCGGCCCGATGGCGGTCTCGTCTCCGCCCAGGTTCCAGCTGTTTTCGCTGAAGGACGATCCCGACGGTCTCTGGGTGGCGGAGGAGGACGAGCGGATCCTCGGCTTCGCCTGGAGCTGGGTCTGCGGCGACATGTGGTTTCTGGCACAGCTGTTCGTGTCGCCGGATCAGCAGGGTCGGAGCATCGGCAACGAACTGATCAAGCGCACCATGGCGCATGCCGAGAAATCCGGCGCGTCCAACAGGGTGCTCATCACCTTCAGCTTCAACGCGGTATCGCAGGGGCTGTACATTCGTCACGGCCTGCTTCCGCGATTTCCGATCTACAATGTCATTGTATCGCGCGAGCAGTTGATGGGTCATTTGCACGGTCCACGATACGACGTCACGCCGCTCAAGCCGGAGGCCTCGACCCTACGCCGCCTCACCCAAGCGGACCAGCGGATCCTTGGTGTCTCACGCGAAAAGCATCATCGCTATCTGATCAATGACGGCGCGGCGACCGGGTTCAGTCTTCACGATGGAAACGACTGGATCGGCTATGCCTACGTGGACCCCAGTGGTCATATCGGGCCGCTCGCAGTCACGGAGCCGCACGCGGTCGCTCCCGCTTTGAGAACAGCGCTCTACCTGGCGGCCGAGAGCGGCGCCTCACGGATATCGGCATTCCTGCCCGGTGCGAGCAAGGCGGCGCTTGATACTGCGATGGCGCTGGGAATGCGGATCAAGTGTCCGATGCTGCTGATGTCGTCGCGAGAATTCGGCAATTGGGCCCAGTATCTGCCGCGCAACCCGGGCTTCATGTGACCGACGCGGGTCTTTGTTCGATCATCGCGTCAGCCGTCACTTGAGGTGATATTTCCGGCCGTTCGTGTTCGGATTGGTGTTGTCGCTCGTCGAGAGCAGCAACACCGGGCCGAAAAAGCTCTTGCTGTCCCGGAAGAGCTGGAATCGGCCGCCGCCTTTGGTGGCGATCTCCTCCCGGTCGCTGTTTGCCGGGCCGAGCAGCTTGTCATCTTCATACAATCGAGCAGCGTTGAGCTCGCCGTTCAGATACTTGACGGGAATTTGGTAGGCATATCCCTGCAACCAGTAGAAGCTGCCGCGGAGCAGGTCTCTGTCGATCGGGCTCGGAGGAAGCGCATAAAGGAATGCACTCGACGCCAACGCAAAGAGCGTCGTTCCGATCACGATGCGCGTATTGGCAGATATGCTCAACGACACTTCCCCGGGCTGTTGCCTTGCCAAGCCAGCCTTCTGTAACCCGCGTCCCCATCGCATACAACCGACGGGCATCAGATCGTCGTCGCGCGTCCGGCGAAGTTGCCAAGGCCTGCCATCAGCACTGCCGCACCGGCACAACATGCCGGCGCAACCTCCCAGCCCCCGGTCGCACCATGGGCAAGTCCGGCGAGCGGCAACCCCGGGCGCCTGAGGCTTGCCTCGCAAATGCGTGATCAGGCACCACCATTGGTTGCCTTCATTTGGGCACTGATCGGGAACAGGCTGCCGGCCGGAAGCAAAGGCGGCCGCCGCAGGGGGTGCCTGCAATTGACCTATCGATCCCACAGCAACTGGCAGGACGTGGATCTGCGCAATCTGGTCCGGGTCATCTCGGCCTGTACCCTCGGGCTTTGGGCATTCGCGGCCGGCCTCCTGATCGGGACCTTCCTGCTTTGATGTCTGGCTTGCTGAAATTGACTTGGTGAAATCCGCTTGGCGGACGCGCCGCCTGCCCTACCCGCCGCTCAGATGATGAGCAACGGCGAACAGAGCAAGCGCGCTCAGCACCAACGCCGACGTGGCGCCGGCAACGCTCCGCGCGAGTTCAGCCTTCGAAAGATTGGATCTGGTTGCCATCACAACCTCCTGTGCGTGCGAGCCGAGACGCCGCGCAGTGGCGGTCAGTCTCGCTCATGAGGACAGTCGCATCACGAGGATGAACGCATCATGAGTGAAACGAACGGCCGGCGTCTCGGTTCCAAAATCTGAGCTCGTGGATCGCTTTTGGAACCCGGGCGTTGACTGCACACGACAAGCGGGCCGAACCGCGCTGGAATTTGGCGATCGGAGACACAATGGTGATCCGCTGGGGGCGGCTTCAACCGACGATCTGGGCGGTCTTTATCCTGCTTGCGACCGTCACGGCAGCCGACGCCGAAGGCGACAAAGCGAGCAAGCCTTCCGAGTTCATCCTGCTCGTCCAGATTGCGCTCCTGATCGCGGTCGGGCGCGGCCTCGGCGAACTGATGCAGCGGATCGGCCAGCCCTCCGTGATTGGCCAGCTGCTCGGCGGCCTGCTGCTTGGCCCGTCGCTGTTCGGCTGGCTGTGGCCGTCGGCCCATGACGTGATCTTTCCACCGTCCGGCGAGCAGAAAGCGCTGATCGACGGTATCGCGCAGTTCGGCATCCTGCTGCTGCTCCTGCTGACCGGCATGGAGACCGACCTCAAGCTGGTACGCAAGGTCGGCCGCGCGGCGATTACGATCTCGGTCGCGGGCATCGCGGTGCCGTTCGCCTCCGGCTTTGCGCTCGGCGAATTCTTGCCGCAGAGCCTGTTGCCGCATCCGGAAGCGCGGGTGATCGCCGCGCTGTTCCTCGGCACCGCGCTGTCGATCTCGTCGGTGAAGATCGTCGCCGTCGTGGTGCGTGAGATGAACTTCATGCGCCGCAATGTCGGCCAGATCATCGTCGCCTCTGCGATCATCGATGACACCATCGGCTGGATCATCATCGCCGTCATCTTCAGCCTCGCCTCGCGCGGCACGCTTGATGTCCTCTCGGTCGCGCAGGCACTGTTCGGCACCCTCGCCTTCCTCGCCGTCAGCTTCACGATCGGCCGCCGGCTGGTGTTCCGGCTGATCCGCTGGGCCAACGACAATCTGGTCTCTTCGGCTGCGGTGATCACCGTGATCCTGCTCCTGATGAGCGCGATGGCGATGATCACGCACCTGATCGGCGTCCACACCGTGCTCGGCGCCTTTATCGCCGGCGTGCTGGTCGGGGAATCCCCGATCCTGACCAGGCAGATCGACGAGCGGCTGCGCGGGCTGATCTCCAGCCTGTTCATGCCGGTGTTCTTCGGACTCGCCGGTCTTAGCGCCGACCTCACCGTACTGAAGGATCCGTCGGTGCTGGGACTCACCGCCGCGCTGATCCTGATCGCCAGCATCGGCAAGTTCGGCGGCGCCTTTGCCGGCGGCGCGCTGGGCGGGCTGACGCGGCAGGAATCCTATGCGCTGGCGAGCGGCATGAATGCGCGCGGCTCGACCGAGGTGATCATCGCCACCATCGGCCTGTCGATGGGCGTGCTGAGCCAGACCATGTTCTCGATGATCGTCACCATGGCGATCCTGACCACGATGGCGATGCCGCCGATGCTGCGCAACGCGCTGGCGCGGCTGCCGCTCGGCAAGGAGGAAAAAGAGCGGCTGGAGCGCGAGGAGGTTGAGCAGCGCGGCTTCGTTGCCAATCTCGAGCGGCTGCTGCTCGCGGTCGACGAAAGCAGCAATGCCAAATTTGCCGCGCATCTCGCAGGGCTGCTCGCCGGCGGACGCGGCCTGCCGATCACCGTGCTCCATGTCGGGGCGAATGCAAAGCTGCAGGAGAAGAACCGTGCCGACGAGGAGAGCCCCGAGGCGACGGTCATCAATGCCGCCAAGGCGAGCGCCGAGGCCGATGCCGACGGCGGCGGCAATGTCGACGTCATCAGCCGCGCCCGCGAGGAGACCGCGGCGGAGGCAATCGCCGAGGAAGCCAAGAAGGGCTTTGACCTGCTCGTGGTTGGCATCGGCGCTGTCGCAGGCCCGGATGGCGGCTTCGACCGGCGCATCGACCAGTTGACCTCCGGCTTCGATGGCCCGCTGGCGATTGCCGCCGCCAAGGGCCTGCACGCGAGCGAGCCGACGGCGAATGCGCGCAAGATCCTGGTGTCGGTGTCGGGCAGTAACGTGTCGCGGCGCGGCGCCGAGGTCGCGATCGCGTTGGCGCGCCTGGCCAGCGAACCGCTGCAGGTAGTCTATGTCTCGACCACGCGCGACAAGGGCGCCCGCCGCTCCAGCCCCAGCATGTCGCTGGCACCAGAGGAAGCGATCCTGAAGGACATCGCGGCGACCGCCGCGCGCTACGACATCAACGTCGCGACGCGGCTGCGCGCCAACACCGCGCCCGAGGTCGCGATCCTGCAGGAGATCGCGGCAAGCCGGGCCGACCTCGTCGTGATCGGGGTCGACCGCATCCAGGGCGACAGCCTGAATTTCGGCAGCGTCGCAGCCGCCGTGCTCGGCAAGTCGAAGGCGTCGGTGCTGCTTGTGTCGGACGGCGACGTCAGGCCCAAGACCTGATGCTCAAGACCTGATGCTGAAGACGCGAGCGGCGCTGCGCCCTACCACTCTTCCGGACAGGGATCGACGATCTTCCAGAGATCGATGCCGTTCTTGATCTTCTTCATCTCTGTGGTGAGCCCGCCATTGCGGCGGATCCAGTCCTTCACCGTGTCGGGATAGTAGGACATCAGATCGGAGGTGCCCTCGAGGCTGGTGACCTTGATGCCGAAGGTGAAGGCCTTGTCGTAATAGGCCTGGTGGAAGCCGATGCTGGCCTTCGGCGTCACGCAGATCTTGTTCAACGGCACGATGCCGAACACCAGCGTGCAGGCCGAGTTGCAGACGCCGTCGATCACGACGCGCTCGCGGCGGTCGCGGATCTGCTTGTACTTGGCCTTGTACTCCTCGACATAGCCGCCATGGTCGCGCGTGATGTGCAGCACGGCTCGTGCCGGCGTGACCGCCAGAACCGAGAGCAGCAAGGCGACAAGGGGCGTGATGCGCATGAAATGTTCTAAACCGAGGGAAAGGCGGCCCGGGCGGACCTGACCCCAAGACTCTGGCCGGACTGTGTTGGCAATCCGTTAAGCATCCTCAAAAAGGCAAAATTTGGCGCGCTGTGGCTGATTTCCCGCAGCTTTCGGCCCGATTCCGGGTTAAATGAACTGCTAAAGGACTTTGGATCGGCTGGACAGGCCGATTCCAGCGCGAATGCCCGGAGGCCGCCAATGACCAAGACCAAGCTTTTCGCCGCCCTCGCCGTGACTGTCTCCCTGGCCGTTCCGGCCCTCTCCCCGGCGGCCGCGGCCGATCTCTCGGCCACTCCGCGCCACCACCGGCATCACCGCCACACCCATTGGGGCCTGCCCTACCACATCAGCTACCTGCACAATTATGGCCCGGGCCCGGCCGCCGGCAGCTTCGCCTATTACGACGGCCCGACGCGCAACAAGTGCTACCAGAGCGCGTCCGCCTATATCGGCCAGGACCACCGCCGGCATCCCTGCTTCTGAGCTCAAAGGAAGGCCGGCGGGACGCGCGGACCGCCGCGCCGTCCCTGCTGGCCCCGACAGCCCAAGTCTGATAATCGACCCGCAACGCGCTCGTAGCTCAGCTGGATAGAGCATCGGATTTCGATTCCGAGGGTCGGGAGTTCGAATCTCTCCGAGCGCGCCATCGTTTTCATCGATTGTACAATGACTTAGGACGAACCGGTTTCCTTCTGGATGATCGTTTTCGTGTTGCGAGCAAGCTCAACGCTGCGAGCAAAATCAAGACATTCCAACCGCTTCAACTCACTCTGCGCAACGAGGCGGTTTGGCGCTTGTTCTGAAATGCGATGTGCAAAATGAGGAGCGCCCCTGAGGCGCCGAGGTCGCCATTCTGTCAACTCCCAACCGGGTGGGGGTGTAAGGATCGGGAGCCGACAGACTATACCGCTGCTCATTCCGCCCCTAAGCAACGCCACTAAGGGCTACTCCCGCCCAGCCTGCCGGAAAACGATATCTATTCGCCGCCTCTCGAGCGCTAGCCGAGCGAGGCCGTTAGCAAATCAGCAAGCAGGTCGGCGCAGGCTTCTCGGGGGGACGGGACCGGTTTGGGGAACGTCTTACGGTCTCCGTTTCGGAGGAGCTGGCGTACGGGCCCTGGCGCCGGCTCCTCTCTATATATTCGGGCCGCTCGTCCCTGTCCTCATTGGGCATCGAAAGACGCTTCGAGGGCCTCGTCCGCCTCTTGCACCCCGCGAATAGCCTTTACGATTGGGCCGCGGTGCTGGTGTTCTGCGTCGGCTGCCAACACCACAACGGCCGGGTGAAGCCTTCCGACCTTCCCGACAGAGACTGGTACGAAATCTCGGCGCACCTCAAATGCGCTTCCTGCGGCACGCTTGGTTAGTCGATACTCGGCCGGACGGGGCGAGGTAATCAACTTCGCGAAGGGCGTTTCGGGCTAGTTCAAGCAGGCTGAGGGTTCCAAGTCGCCAGCCTCTGCTTAATCTGCTCGGCCTGTTCCTTCGTCAGTTTCTCAGCCAAACTGTAATCGTTCAATTGGGCCGCCCCCTTGCGTTGTCGGTCGTAAACCATCCAGTCGGTGCTTCCTTTTCGAACGAGGAACCTTGGCTGCATCGGTGCCGTGCAATTCATCGGAGACTCCGCCAGCAATATGAACGACCGCAATATCTTCTTAGTATAGCACTTGGCCTTCGACGCTTCTGTGAACCTACACACACGCGCCGAACGCCCCATGTCGATATTTCGACCGATGTCCCGTCCCCGAAAACCGCTCGAGATCCCGCCGAGGTTCGCTATGCAAGTTCGCTGCTGATTTAGGTCCTTCTACGCGGAGTCCGATCCGATCAATCATAGTGCGGCGCGTAGTAATCATCATCGTCGAACTCGACTATCATCTCGCCTTGCGCAGCTAGACCTCGAACGTTCCACTTCGCTCCGAGGTCACAGAAGTGTGTCGTGCTCGCAACGTCACAACAGTTCCCCTTGTGGATGGGCGTGTTTGGACTTCACTGCGTTGCGTATTTGCCCTCTACTGATATCGGACCTCCGGCGGCGATTTTATTCCAAGACGTTCATTTGAAATCGGGGTCCAGGAGGCCGCTGTTCAGCGGCCAGCGGCCTCTTTCGTTATTTTGAAATTCATCGATTGCAATGACATCTTCCGACGCCGAGCTGCGTCAATCGGACTGCCATTAGGTCGTGGGGACAAAATGATTGAAGAACGCAAACCTTACGTGGCATTTGGAGTAGACCCGGCCGGCGTCGCACGCGCAACGTATGAACTTCGTTGCAATGACGACGAAGAGGCAAAGCGCCGAGCTGAGGATTTTTTGGACGAACACGAATTCGTCGAGTTGTGGATCGACTACAAGAGGATCGCTCGTCTGAAGCGAAGCTAGGAAGAGCGGAGGCACGGTATCAAACTCCCGAACGAATGCCTCATTTGAACTGGCATGCGCTGTATGGTGGAAGCGTACGCCATGGGCCAGTTGACGGTGGCGAGAGGGAGGGCATGGTCATCCAGACACCTCCATCATCACTGTGGCCGTCAGCGTCTGACTGTCGTGCTCGCTTCAGCAAGGCGCCTTTTCTCCCCATGCAGAAGCTGCTTGGCCGTTCGCGAAGTTCATCGGTTGAAGTCACCGGCGGGACTGGTTGCGCAGAACGAGCAGTAGAAGCTGGCCCGCTCCGATGCCGGCGAGGCCTCCTGCAACCTTGAAGATTGCGTCGGCCAGGTGGCCGTGCCGGTCAGGGGTTAGCAATTGCATTGTTTCGAGCGTGAACGCACTGAAAACGACTAAGAGCATGACCAGTATGGCGCGCCGGGGATAGCCTACCACAAAGGCCAATGCCATCACCGCGAACGCGGCGAAATGCTCGACGTGCGGATCAGCAGCAAACGAGGGACGGTCTCCGATTGGAGACAGTGTGGCAAACGCAATAAAGGCCAGCGCCAACCAGCCAATGACCATTCCGAACGTTCTGATCCTTGATGCTAGCAAGCAACGATTTCCAAGTCGCGGTGCCCTGGATGCACCGTCGCTGAATTAGCCCATCGCGCGCGTCAGCGACAGGCGGGATCGGCGCAAAACCGGGGTGGCCCACAAGGACTAATCCCGATGGTTCTTCCCGTACAGCCACCGTAAGTCGAAATTCCAACTTCGCGGCGCGCAGCAAACGCTACGATGAACGACGAGGGGGCGGCACCTCACCTTGAATGGCAGCGAGGCCGTTATGGAGCGCTTATACCTGGGCATCACCGTTACCAGCACATACGTCTTGGTCACGATTGCGCTGATGGTGGCTTTCATGCACTGACCGGCAGATAGATCTGGCACGGTTGGTCTTGTGGCGAGCCACAACAACTTTCACCGCTCACGCGCGACCATCGACGAAAGCCACGGTCACTATCTCTGCCATGCCCGTTCCCCGAAAGCCGATCGAGATCCCGCCGACGGTCGCCCGGCAGTTTGGTGCCGACATGCAGGCCTACCACGCCGGGCAGGACGACCATCCAACGAGACCGGATCACAGTTGGCACCCGACATATGCTGCTGCAGCACATTGTCGGCACCAAGTTGCGGTTGAGCGAGGTCCGTTGATGCGATGAAAACTGTCTGGATCTACACGGACGCAGCGAAAAAGGTCGGCGACGAGAACCACATCAAGGTCTTCGCAACGATCGAGGTCGCTGAAAAATGGCTAGAGGAAAACGACCCTGAGGGCGTAGCATTTGAGTACGACGTCCTAGAGTGACAATGGCAAAAGACTTCTTGCTGTCATTGCAATTGCCGCATTGGCTCATGATCGCCGGAGCACTGCTAGTGGTCGTCGGCTGCATGGGACTTTGGATCCGCCGCAGGCATCTGGCGGAGTTTGCGACGATCCGGGACAAAGAGCCGAGCCCCCTTGCGCGTCCCCAAATGGGGCCACCTGCTGGTCGAGATCTGGCTTAAGGCTAGGAGCTGGCCAAGGGTAGCGCACATGCAGCGATGAGCAGCACGTCGATCTACACATCAAGCCATTCATGGCGCCAAAAATCTGGTCGAGATGACCGCCCCGCGGTCGAAGGGTGAAGAGCCTGCACAGCCACGCCAAAGCGCGCCGCTGAGCTAGACTAGCTGCGCAAGCTCTTATCGCCGAACCAGCGCCGGCAGGCGCGACTGAAGCTCGTTGCATCGGTATAGCCGAGCGCAGCCGCCATCTCGTCGCGCGACTGGCTGCCCGCCGCGAGCATGGTGCGGGCGCGCTCGCGCAGCACGCTGTCGAGCAGCGGACGGAAGGCGCTGCCGGTTTTCGCGAGCCGCCGCACCAAGGTCCGCCGCGAGGTGCCGACAAGACGCGCGGCTTCCTCCTCGCCGAGGCGCTGCGGCAGCCGCGCCGCAATCAGGCTCTCGACCATACGCGCCAGCGCCGCGGTGTCCGAGCGCGGCTTCTCGATCGCCTCCAGCGCCTCGATCGCCTTGGCGTGCAATTCCGGATCGGCAAACGGCGACGGCCGCGCACACAACTCCTTCGGCACCTCGAAGATGAAGGCGGCGGCGTTGAATTTCACGTCGCAGGAATAGTGCTGTGCCAGCCGCTCCGCGCCGGCGGGCGGCGGCCAGGGAAATTGCAGCGTCGCCTGGCCGATCGCATCCTCGAGCAGCTGCACATACACCGCATGCACGTTGAGGCTCACCGCCAGCGCCACGGCGCGCCACAGCGCGCCTTCCATGGCCACCGCAGGAGTGATCTCAATCTGGATCGCGCGCGCGGTTCGGCGCAGCCGGTTGCGAACGAACGGCGCGCGGGTCGACCCGAAGCGGGCGCCGGTGCTCAATGCATCTTCGATGGTCGGCGCCGTCCGGGTCGCAACATCGAGCGCACCTTGCAACGATGTCGACCAGACCGCCGCAGCCGACAACGGCCACAGCTCGCCGTGTCGACCGGTGATGTTGGCGGCCAGCACCACCAGCGACGACACCGGCATGTGCGCGCCGGGCTGGTCGAGGGTGTCCTGCTGGATTCCGGTGCCCTTCAGCAGTTCGTCGCGCTCGCTCCGCGTCTTGCCGAATGTGCGCACCAGCGCCCGTGCGTAGGCCGCGGACACCGGCATGCGAAGCGCATCTGCCTCCGATCCCTGCATTGTGTCGGCGCCCCTCCCTCGCGAACGTCCGGCCGAACAGGCTTGGCGCAAAATGCCACAAAATTGGCCTATTGGGAACTGGCGGCGCAGGCCCGCGTCGCGGCATGGTTGGCGCAATGACGGCGAACGCCGCTTCGAGGAGACGCTGGAGGAATATGATGATCTTCACGGGCACCAATGCTGCGGGCGAGACGATCACCTACCGGGACGGCAAACGCTATCTGTGGATGCTTTCGTTCATCCCACCGCTGATTCCGCTATTGTCCTATTGGCTGTTCCTGCGGACGCACAATCCGCTGGTGACGCTGATCCCCTTCGTCTTCATCTTCATCCTGATTCCGCTGCTCGATGTCCTCTTCGGCCAAGACACGCACAATCCGCCGGCGGAAGTGGTCGCGGCGATGGAGGCCGATCCCTATTACCTGCGGCTCGCGCGCATCACCGTGGTGTTTCCCTGGATCAACTACGTCGCGCTGATCGCCTTCTTCGGCACGCAGGAGCTGCCGTGGTGGTCCTATGTCGCCCTGTTGCTCGGCGTCGGCACCATCAATGGCGGCGCGCTGCTGATCGGGCACGAGCTCGGCCACAAGGCGGACAGGCTCAACATCTTCTTCGGCATGCTCGCCAATTGTGCGGTCGGTTACGCCCATTTCCGCGTCGAGCACAATCGCGGCCATCACACCTGGGTCGCGACACCCGAAGACCCCGCGAGCGCGCGGTTCGGTGAATCGATCTATGCGTTCGCCACGCGCGAACTGCCGGGCGCATTCAAGCGCGGCTGGCGCAACGAGGCCGAACGGCTGACCCGGCGCGGCGAACCGGTCTGGTCGGTCAACAACGAGATCCTGCAGGGTTTCGCGCTGACGCTCATCGTCGCCTCCATTCTCATTGCGCTGTTCGGCTGGAAGGTCGCGCCGTTCATCGTCGCGCATCATTTCCTCGGCTGGTACGCGCTGACCCAGGCCAATTATGTCGAGCACTACGGGCTGTTGCGCGAAAAACTGCCGAACGGCCGCTACCAAGCGGTCGAGCCGCGCCACTCCTGGAACACCAACCACATCGTCTCGAACCTGATGACGTTCCATCTGCAACGTCATTCCGACCACCACGCCAACCCGATGCGCCCCTATCAGTCGCTGCGCGATTTCGACGATATCCCGCGGCTGCCGAACGGCTACACCGGCATGTTCGGGCTGGCTGCGATCCCGCCGCTCTGGTTCCGGGTAATGGACCCGAAGACCTTGGCATGGGCAGGCGGCGACAAGAGCAAGTTGAACCTGGGCGATCGGCCAGGGGCCTCGTGATCGCTGCGATCACCCTGGCTTGCGCTGCTACGCTTGCACGGGCCGGCGTTTCATGGCGCCGATACCGAGGAACGTGCCGTTGACGGACGGATATTGGCTGGTGAACTCGAACGTATCGAAGCTCGGCGCTTCGAACTCCTTCAGCGCCTTCCAGAGCAGCGTCGTGTCCGGACAGGCCTGCGAGTGGATATCGTGATGCACGATGATGCTGGCGTGTGAGCGCACCATCAGATGGTCCAGCATCGCACCGCGCAGGCTGTGATCCCCGTCGACATAGACGAAGTCGGGCTTCACGCGATCGACATAGGCGCTTACGACCGGCGCGTTGGAGTAAGCCTGAAGATAGACCGGCTCGATCTCCGCCCGCTCGCGCAGGAGATCGAAATAGGTCGTGATGAACGGCGTCGGATCGATCGGATCGACCGCGATGACGGTCTTGAGATCGGCGCCGACGTTCCTCAGCCACTCCGCAACCAGGATGAACATGCCGCCCCAGCGGCAGCCGATTTCCATGAAGGACGAAACGCCGGACGCGTTGCGCGAGAGCCAGGCCAGATACGGCGCTAGCTGGCTCGGATACTGCCAGATGTGCAGGCCCTTGCCGAAGCTCGCCGACAATTCCGACGGCTGCTCGCGCAGCGACTCGTCATTGAGCCCCAGCGCAGGGATGAACTCCCGCTCGAGGAAGTCCACGTCGATGCGCTGGGCTGCGCTCAGTCCGGCGATCGCAACGACGGCTTCGCCCACGGAATCCGAAAGGGCGGCGAAACGCTGGTATCGGTCGGCTTGAGATCGCGAGACGTTGAGCATTGGCACCATCGGATGGACGGGGAGGGCACGCGGAGACAGACATTTGTCCCCGATGGTTGAACGCGACGCGCGTCCGTCTCGGGCGCAAAATCTCGCATCCGGGTCCAAATATTCCGCCTCGCCTCCCGCGCATCTACGGGAAGCCAGTCCGGTGCCAACACCAATCGCGCCGGACGAGCCGTCACGCAGCGCCGTCAGCCGCTCGGGATCTTCCGCCGTACCGCCTCCACCCCGGCATCGGTGACGCGATATCTGCGCCCCATCTCCGGCACAATCCAGCCCTTCTCGATCATTCCGGCGATGGTGCTCGGGCCGACGCCTGCGGGAAACGAGCGGCGAGTCCGGATCGCGTCGATCGCGACCCTCTCGAGATGGGTGGCGACATGCGACGGGCGCGCGCGAAATGCCTTCGCCATGATCAGGACCGACAGGACCTCGGCGCGACGGCGCACGGCCGAAGCGCTGCGGGTCAGTTCGTTGCTGATCTCGAGAGCATTCTTGCCGGCCCTGGCGAGTTCTCTGAGCTTCTCGTCCTCGTCAAAGCTCCAGCGCCGCACGATCCCCATCTGCCCCTCACCGCCTGGATACCCACCTCAATCCGATGCATACGCAGGCGGCGCTGATTTGCCATGTGACTTTCGGCACCTCTTGACGTGACGTTGGGGGCTATCGCCATCAAGCGAGCCGATCGTCGTGCCGGGCGAAGCGGCAATTAGTGCTTGCTGGGTTCAAGCGCGATAAGCACGCCGGTCGGCTCGGGCTCGTGCGGCCGAAGCGAAGTCAGCTCCGGATCGCTCCACTCGGCGAGGCTCACCACCTCGCCCGTCTGCCCCGGCATGTCGGAGCTCTGCGCAGGTTCGAGGACCTTCAGTCCGCTGGTGTCGACGAAGAAAGTATGTTCGCCGAAGACGCTGTTCAGTTGCGCCACCGCCGGGTGATCGTCCGGAAGCACCTGCGCGTTCAATTGCGTCATGGTCTGTTTGACTTGCGTCGAGTTAAGTTTCATCCGCTGCTCCTTCTCGTTGGTTCCGGCCTTGCTGGTTTCCCTGGCTGGTTCCTCCCCGCCCGCGCCCCTCGCCGGGGGCTTCGAAGTCTCGAACCGATCAGGCAACGAAACGTTCCGCACGCGCGACGCATTGACCGCTTGCGCGCGGGGTTCCCGTGCATCGATGTAGGAAATGCGGCACGACGTCACGCCTGCCCGCCACTCATGTGGCAGAAGGCTTCTTCCTCGCGAGCCCGTCCAGATGCACCCGGCGCGCGGCGGATTTGCGTGCGCGCTCCTTGGTGCGGCAGGCCCGGCAGCGCACAGCCATCGTGAACACATCGCCCTTGGCGGTCTCGTACCACCACTTCTGCTGCAACGGCGTCCAGACCTCGGCAACGCCGCAGTCTTTGCAGACGAACGGCTCGGGTCGGTAGGTTCCGCGCAAGACGAAATCGGGCGTCGAATAGCTGTTCGAGGGCGCGAGCTCGCTGGTCACCACGGCTACCTCGCCGCGCGCCAGCGCGAGCTTGTATTCGCGGAGCCGGCGCTGCTCAGCGGCGCGTTGCGCTTGCAGGCGACGCCACTCCTCGGCCTTGCGCCGCTTGGCGTCGATCTCGCTGCGCTTCTGCTTGCTGCTTTTCACGCCCATCCCGTCCAAAGCAATGCCCTGCACCGCATCGTCGGGCCAGCAGGCTCACCACATTAGCCGCAGCATTGGGGGACGACCAGATCAAGCGCCGCCGGCCCGCGCGGAGATTACGTCCGCCCCTGCTCCGCCGGCCGCATATGGATGAGCGCATCGAGCACGAGGACAAGAACCGGGCGCTGCTCGTCGTTGACGAGCTCCGTCTTGAAGATCACGACGGCGTCGCGGCGCTCCGGCCGGATGGTAATCTTCTGGATCTGGGATTGGCCGGTCAGCGTCGCTCCCGGGCGAACCGGGCTCGGCAGGCGAATCTCGAAGCTTCGTCCGACGATGCCGGCCACCCTGGTCCAGATCGCCTCCACGACGAGGCGCTGATAGATCGCAATGGTATTGAAGCCGCTTGCGATCAAGCCGCCGAACGGGCCCGCCGCAGCCGCGACGGGATCGGTATGGATCGGCACCGGATCATACTTGCCGGCGAACTCCAGAATTTCCGCCTCGCCGATCGTGTAGCTGCCGAGTTTGAAGGTCTGGCCCTCGGTTAGATCTTCCGCATACAGCATCGCACGCCTCCGGTCTGTGGTGCGACGATAGACCAACGCTGCTGGCTTTCCATTACCTCCGGGGTCATGAAGTTCGCGCACGGAACGCCCAAGCGCGAGCGAGATGCGTGCGAACGGCACCGGCCGCTCGCGCGCATCGCCGCAGGCAGGCCGCGCTATTGCAGCCGGGCCGCCCTCGCCTTTGCGGCCTTCACGGTGTTCTCCATCAGGCAGGCGATGGTCATCGGGCCGACGCCGCGCGGCACCGGTGTGATCGCGCCGGCGACCTGGAGCGCCTCGTCGAAGGAGACGTCGCCGCACACCGCGTAACCGCCCTCAGGCTTCTCGACGCGCGTGGTGCCGACGTCGATGACGATGGCCTGCGGCTTGATCCAGTCGCCGCGCACGAGGCCGGCCTTGCCCACCGCGCTTACCAGGATATCGGCCTGACGGCAGATCTGGCTGATGCCGCGGGTGTGGATGTGGGTCTGCGTCACGGTCGCGTGCTCCTGCAACAGCAGCGCAGCCATCGGCTTGCCGACGATGTTGGAGCTGCCGATCACCACGGCATGCGCGCCGGTGAGATCTGGCCGGATCGACTTGATCAGCCGGAGACAGCCGAGCGGCGTGCACGGCACCAGCGCATCGTCGCCGTGAAACAGCCGGCCGGCGTTCAGCGCGTGCAGACCGTCGACATCCTTCGCGGGATCGACCGCCGCCATCACACGCAAGGCGTCGATATGCACCGGCAGCGGCAACTGGATGAGGATGCCGTCGATATCGTCGCGCGCATTGAGCGCCTCGATCCTGGCAAGCAGATCGGCCTCGCTGCAATCATCCGGCAGCCGTTCGACCTCGCCGCGCAGGCCGAGCCGCTCGGCCATTCGGACCTTGCTCTGCACATAGATCTGGCTCGCCGGGTCGTCCCCGACCAGCACGACCGAAAGCCCCGGCGCGCAGGGCAGCCGGTCCAGTTCGTGAGCAACCTTGTCGATGACAATTTGGGCATGTGCATGCCCATCAAGAATGTTCGCCGTCATGGCACCTCCGTTTCGAAGCGGTGCCCAGGCGCGCGGCGTTCAGTCTCTGCGCTCCCCGATGGTGGTCCATCCAAGCGCCAGTCGCGCAGATGGCGCCGTCATAGCCGCCCGGCCCGGCAAAGGCAAATCACGCTCCCTTGCGGCCCAACCGGCGACGAATTGCCCGGTTTTTGCCGGTGGATCGGTGCCGTGCGGACCACGTCTGGGGGTAGGATTCGGGCAGAACTTGCGATAAGCCTCGGCGCTTGCCGGGCTTTTCCGATCCCCGGCGCCATCCTTCCGGTCATCACGCCATTTCGGACATTTTCAACATGAGACATATCATCCTCGCGCTGGCGCTCCTGTGCCCGGCTGCCGCGCTTGCCCAAGGCACCGCTCCAGCCACCGCTCCAGCTGCCACCCCACCCGCCGCCGACAAGCCGGCGGCCTCACAGCCCATGGTCGGCGACAAGCCGCTGGTCCAGGTCGGCAAGAAGTCGGCGGCCAAGAAGGGCGAGAAGCCCGCCCCGGGCAAGCCGCTGTCGGTCGCGCAGAAGCTCCAGGCCTGTGGCGACATCGACGACGCCACCAAGGAGCGGCTGATGTGCTACGACGAGATCTTCAAGCCGCAGCCCAAGCCGAAGGCCGCCCCCGCCAAGGGCGTCAACGATTGCCGTTTCGTGAAGGAAGAGGACGAGCGGCTGACTTGTTACAACGGCTTCGCCGACAAGATTCCGCGCCTGCCGCGTTAATCGCGCGAGGCCGGCGGCACGCTGCCCCCTGGAATCGCGGACATGAAAAAGCCGCCGCAAGTGCTTGCAGCGGCGTATCGATTGCCGGCTGTGGCGGCCCTGCTTACCAGGTGCCGAAGCCGCCGAAGAAGCCCATCCGCGGCTGCTGCTGGGCGACGCGGTAGGGCTGATACGTGCCGGGCTGCGCGAGGCGCATCGGCTGCTGGTAATGGTTATGGTTGTGCGCGACCTTGCGCTTCTTCGGCGCCTGCGGCTGGGCCGGCGCGGGCTGCTCGGCCGGCTTCGCCTCGGCAACGACCTTGTTCGTGTCAGCCTTCTCCGGCGGAATGAACTGGGCGAACGTGTTGCGGACGCGGGCTTCCGCCGACCCGTCGCCGGTAGCTGGCGGGGCGGCCGCGGCGACCGCGTTGACCTGCGACGGAACGATGGTCGGCAGGCTGGTGTCGTATACCACCCGCTCCGGCAATTTCTGGACCGACTTGATCCGCACCACGGTCTTGTTGTCGACGGCGGGCGACGACAGGCTCTGGTTCTGGCTGGCGACCACGGCCTCCTGCGGCACGATGGCATTCACGACGAAAAGCAGCGCGAGCAGCACGCCACCAACGAACAGGAAATAACGCGCCACAGGCATCTTGGTAGCTCCCCCCGCGCGATGGGCGCGGTTCATCTCGGCGCGACAACATCAGCCATCGCGCGACGAATTCATCGTCTGCGCATGATCACCCGGACAGACGCCATCCCGCGCTTCCGGGTCGTGTCTAACGGTCGGCCTATTAGTTAGTTCCTGCCTGGCCGTTACGGTTCACCCGGCAAGTCAATTCCCGGTCACTTTTTCGGGATGCAGGGTTTAGACCCGGCTCGCCGTCACGAGCGAACATTTCGCCTTGTTTGCGTTAACATTGACGAAGCCGATCAACATCCGCGAGTAGGTCTTGCGGCTCTTCATGGCGATGGTGTCCGGAATCAGCCGCTTGCGCTCGGTCAGGGGGCTGCCGTCGCGCCGGATGAAGGCGCAGGCGATCTCGATATCCTTGACCGCGAAATCGTTGGCATTACGCAGTGTCAGGGTGACCAGCACCTTCGAACCCAGCCCGCCGCGCTGCCAGGATTGCGAGGCGATCCGCAGCCGGTCCAGCGGCGACCTTTCGGCGGGCTCGGACGGCCTGGCCTCCTCTGCGGCCGGCGGGGTGGTAGCTACCCCGACCGTGGCCGGCTCATCTCCCGGCGCGTCCTTTGCGGACTGTGGCTGCGTCCCGGTCGATGCATTCTGCGCGGTGCGGATGACGGCGGAAGACACCGGCCAGACATCCTGGTCTCCGGCGTCGCTGGGCTCGGGGAGCATGAACCATGCGCCGATCCCGGCCATCGCGATCAGCGGCAGCAGCAGGCCGGCGTAGAAGCCGCCCTCACCGAGACGTCCGGCGGCCAGCCTTCGAAACGACGCCAAACCGATCCGCATCGTCGTGTCCTCACCCCGGCAGCCCGGTCAGGCCGCCACACACCAACGAGCCACACAAACACCGCTCCGTGCGGCTTCCGGGACGACCGCAGGTCGAGCGTCCGCGCAAGAACAATCGCCGACCGCCGGAATGGTTTCATTCCAGGACGACAATCTTGCGACAGGCATGGAGGGATGGCATCACGGCCGGCCGCTCGCTAAATTCGCGCCGCCCGAGAGCGAGTGCCGCGCACCTGAGCGGCGCGAGAACAACAAGGAGATCGCAATGCCTGTCGTCACCTGGGACCACGTTCATCTGCGCAGTCCCGATCCCGAGGCCACCGCGACCTGGCTGCGCGACATCCTCGGCGGCGAGATCATCCGCGGCCCCGGCCGCATCGACGTCCAGCTCGGCGGCGCCAAGGTGTTCATCGCTGAGGTGACGCAGGGCGACGGCGTCAACACGCCGCCGGTGACGCCATATCAGGGGCTCGATCATTTCGGGCTGGCGGTGAAGGACATCGACGCGGTCGCGGCCGAGCTCAAGGCCAAGGGCGTCGAGTTCACCAAGGAGCCGACCACGATCCGCCCTGGCGTGCGGATCTGCTTCATCCGCGGGCCGCAGGGCATCTCGATCGAATTGCTCGAGCGCGACAAGAAGTACGCGTGAGCGAACGCGCGCTTTCTCCACGTCGCTCGAAACGCGCTACGTCATGCTGCCCGGCATGAAGCAGCGGATCGTCACGCCCATGTAGCTCGGGATCGGCCAGACCATGGCGCGGCCGACCCGGTTGGGCTCGGTCACCACAGCCTCGTCGGGGACGTCGATCCACGCCCCATCGAGGCGCACGCGATAGTGTCCGTTCCTAGACTCCCAATCGACATCGCTGACCGCGCTCCCATCGGCGTCCGAACAACACGGCCCCTTGCCGCTGCGCAGGCCGTCGAACCACTCCTTCAGTGGCGAATTGGCGTAGCGGCCGTCGGGATCGCGCGCCTGCGCGAACTGCGCAGCGCCGACCGACAAGAGCCCGACCAGACCAAGCAGCAGGGCCACGCGCATCCGGCCGCCGCGACGGCCAGCCAAGGTTCCCGGATCGTCATACCGGCCCACCAAACGGCCGCCAGCTTCCGTCCTGTCTGTCATGTATGTTGCTCCAGCACTCACCGGCCAGTGCAACCAGAGCTATGCATTTCGCGGGCCAGTTCGATTCGCGCGCACGGTCCGCTGTCATCGCGCCGTCACACCGCCTGGCAGGAACCGAGGGTTCACGGTCACTCCGGACACCCCGGAATCAACCTGCCGCATTGCACGAGGTTGCTCGCTTTGGCATAAAAAACCAATCCGGATTGCTGCGGGCGTGGCAGCCGGGACCATGGGAAATTATGAAAAACGGGCTGTACTCAATCCACGTCACCCTGCTGGATGGACGCGTCGGCAAGGGCAGCGGAGTGATTCTTTTCCGCGACGGGCAAATCCTCGGCGGCGATGCCTATCTGTATTACACCGGCAGCTACACGGTGAAGGGCGACACATTCAAGGGCGAGGTCCTGGTCCAACGCCACACCACGCCACGCGACACCGACAACCCGCTGTTCGGCGGACCCACGCCGGTCGGCATCGGCGTCTCCGGCACCTTCACCGATACCCGCGGCACCATGAGTGGAACCGCGCTGGTCGGCAAGGCAAGCCTGATCTTCGGCGCAACGCTGCACAAGCTCGCGGATATCAATTAGCGGTTCGAGACTCGCTGCTTGACCCGTCACCCCCGCGCAAAGGCTTCGCCTTTGTCGCTGGAGGAGCGCGTCCTTGCGCGCGTCTCGAAGGGTCGACGGCCACCAGTCGGGCCGTGCATCCTTCGAGGCTCGCTGCGCTCGCACCTCCAGCGACAAAGGCGAAGCCTTTGCGCGGGGATGACGGGGATACTGCATCGGCCGATCCACGTCATTGCGAGCGAAGCGAAGCAATCCATACTGCGACAAGCGGAGCCATGGATTGCTTCATCGCTATTGCTCCTCGCAATGACGCCGTTGAAAGCGCCGTCTCACGTCGCGCCGTGCGCCTCGACATAGAGTGCGTAGATCGAGTGGCAGGATGCCATGTAGAGGCGATTGTTCTTGGGTCCGCCGAAGGTCAGGTTCTCACAGCGCTCCGGCAGGCGAATGAAGCCGAGCGGCTTGCCCTGCGGGCTGAACACCATCACACCGTCGAGATCCTCCGGTCTTCCCTTGAGCTGATAGACCTTGCGGCCGCCCGTGTCAGTCGGCTCCGACTGCAGCGCACCGTTGCTGCCCCAGCCGCACCACAGATTGCCGTCGCGGTCGACGCGGAAGCCGTCAAGCGATCCCTGGTCAGCGGCGTCGATCAGCTTGGACTTGTTGCCCACCGTGCCGTCCACATTGACGTCGTAGCTCCAGATGCTGCGGTTCGGCGTGCCCTTCCACTCGACCACGTAGAGCTTCTTCTCGTCCGGCGAGAAGGCAAGCCCGTTCGGATTGACCAGA
The DNA here is from genome assembly GCF_020889685.1 of Bradyrhizobium oropedii. Taxonomy (GTDB): domain Bacteria; phylum Pseudomonadota; class Alphaproteobacteria; order Rhizobiales; family Xanthobacteraceae; genus Bradyrhizobium; species Bradyrhizobium oropedii. The sequence goes on along the minus strand of NZ_JACMYO010000037.1, from coordinate 9,165 downwards.
TCGGTGATGACGGCCGTCAGCTTTCCATCGGTGCCGATGCGGAACACGTTGGTGTTGTCCTGCTCGCGCTTGGCCTTGAAGCCCTCCCACTCGCCGGCGATGCCGAACACCGGATCGGTGAACCAGATCGTGTCGTCGGACTTCACCACGATGTCGTTCGGCGCATTGAGGCGCTTGCCCTCGAAATTGTCCGCAAGCACGGTGATCTTGCCATTCTTCTCGGTGCGCGTGATCCGCCGCGTCACCGAATGTTCGCAGGTGACGAGCCGCCCTTGGCGGTCGCGGGTGTTGCCGTTGGCGAAATTGGCGGGGCTGCGGAAGACGCTGAGGCTGCCGTCCTTCTCGCTGTATTTCATGATGCGGTTGTTGGGGATGTCGCTGAACAGGAGATAGCCGCCTTCGGGGAAGTAGGCCGGCCCTTCGGCCCAACGCATGCCGGTCGCGACCTGCTCCAGCGTAGCTCTGTAGAGCCGGTATTTGGCAAAGCCGGGATCGAGGATCTCGACCGCCGGATCCGGATAGCGCTGATTGGGCTTGAACGGAAACGACTGCGCCATCGCGCGATTGGCCGCGGTGCTCGCCACGCTGGCGCCGATGCCGGCCACCAGATTGCGCCGTGAAACCATTGTCGTTCCCCTGCTCGTCGCCCCCATTGATCACTGGGTCGGCCGAGCGAGCCGTGGGAGCGTTGCCACCGACGGTCCAATGCCGTTCGGGCATCGATCCATGCTGATCCAATATCGATCTTGGCCGCGGCTGCGACGCGCCGCAACGATTGTGCCCTACTCGGGCGCTGGTACCGGCGGGGAGACGCTGATGCCCGGGCTATCCGGGCGAGCTGTCCTGATTTCGTCTCATGATCTTGAGCACCAGCAGGACGGCGCCAAGCAGCAGGAGCAGCACACCGACAACGGTCGTATCGGTGGACTCGAATGTCACGCCAACAGCGATCAGCAGGCATCCGACAATGATTGAGATCAGGCCGCCAAGCTTCTTGAGCAGAAACAACTGTCCGTCACTTGTTTGTGTCACCATGGTATGCCTCACTTCCAATGATGCCCCATGTCGTTCTCGCTTAGCCTCGGCTCATGTGCACGATGCTACTCCCGGACGGGAAAGTTGCAATCTGTCGTTGATGGCACCTCGCGCCGATATCGGCCGTTTCAATTCAAACTGAACGCAATTGCGTCAGTCTGGCTCACTCAATCGGGCCGGCCGGCATCGGCCCAAGTGCAATCCTCGCACATATTTGATGGCAGGGTTACAGAACCAAGCTTTGGTTGTACGTTGACTTGATCGAAACTTAAGCGCTGACTTCCCGCAAGCGCATCGTGTTCTAGAACGGAGCCGATCGGAGTTCAGTCCGTTCGACGGAGTGATGCGATGGCGTCGCATTCGTTCGATCAGCGAGAGCAAGCCTATATCTCGACCGGCCACCTGCCCGGCCCGGAGATGGTGCAGTCGCTTGTCGACGACGCCCATCGACGCTTCAAGTCCAACACCGACGGAACCACATCGCAGGTCTATCCGGCCCTCGCCCGGGTCCCGAGCGAGCTGTTCGGCATATGTGTCGTCGGCACCAGCGGGCGTGTCTATGGCGCGGGAGACGTCGACCACGAATTCTCGATCATGAGCGTCTCGAAGCCGTTCCTGTTCGCGCTGATCTGCGAGACGATCGGACCTGAGGCGGCACGCGAAAAGCTCGGCGCCAACGCCACCGGACTGGCATTCAACTCGCTCGCGGCGATCGAGCAGGGAAACGGGCGGACCAATCCCATGGTGAACGCCGGCGCGATCGCGACCACGAGCCTCGCGCCGGGAAAGTCCATCGAGGAGCGCTGGCAATTCATCCACGACGGGCTGTCGCGCTTCGCCGGCCGCAACCTCCCGCTCAACGAGGAGGTCTACGCATCCGCGTCCGAGACCAATTTCCGCAATCGAAGCATCGCTCGCTTGCTGGAAAGCTATGACCGGATCTACAGCGACGCCAAACAGGCGACCGACCTCTACACACGGCAGTGCTCGCTGAATGTCAGCGCCAGGGATCTGGCCGTGATGGGCGCGACGCTGGCTGACGGCGGCGTGAACCCGGTGACCAGGCAGCGCGTGGTCGACGCTGATGTGTGCCACTACGTCCTGGCCGTGATGGTCACCGCCGGATTGTACGAGACATCGGGCGACTGGCTCTACGACATCGGCCTGCCGGGAAAGAGCGGCATTGGCGGCGGTATCGTCGCGGTGTCCCCCGGCAAAGGTGGTTTCGGCACGTTCGCCCCACCGCTGGATGCGGCCGGCAACAGCGTGAGGGGCCAGCTCGCTGCAAAATTCCTGTCGCAGCGGCTGGGCATGGATCTGTTCGTATCGCAACCGGAATAATGAACGAATGCGCGCAGGATCGGCGGAGCCGCGGCCCGACCGATCGCTACCTCAATCAGGTCGGAGGATGCGATGGCAACACAAACAATGTCGTTCGACGGCGTCCACCACGAAGAGCGGGCATCATGGGTTCCGATGATCGCGATCGCGCTTGGTCAGATGATCATGTCGTACAATGTTGCATCGTTGCCTGTCGCCTTGGGGGGAATGGTGGCGAGCTTCGGCGTGCCGCCGACCACGGTGGCGACCGGGATCGTGGCCTACTCCATGCTTGTGGCGGGGTTCGTCATGCTTGGCGCGAAGCTCGCCCAAAGGTTCGGGGCTGTGCAGGTATTTCGCGTCGCGGTGGTGCTCTTCCTCGTATCGCAGCTCGCGATGACGTTCAGCCCGACGGCCGCCGTCATGATTTCCGCGCAGGCACTTTGCGGGGCCGCGGGCGCGGTGATCGTGCCGTCGCTGGTCGCCCTGATCGCCGAGAACTATGCCGGACGCCAGCAGGCGACCGCCCTTGGTGCGCTCGGCTCGGCGCGCGCCGCGGCGGGCGTGCTGGCATTCGTTATCGGCGGCGTGTTCGGAACCTATATCGGGTGGCGCCCGGCGTTCGGGATCCTGATCGCGGCTTCGGCGATCGTCTTCGTCCTCAGCTTCCGCCTGAGGGCCGACCGCGGCCGCCCGGATGTCCAGATCGATCTGGTCGGCGTCGCCCTTGCCGCAAGTGCGATCATTCTCATCAGCTTCGGATTCAACAATCTCAACCGTTGGGGGTTGGCGCTCGCCACGCCGAACGCGCCGTTCGATCTTTTGGGCGCTTCGCCGGCACCGATCATGATCGTGCTCGGTGTCGTGCTCGGGCAGGCCTTCCTGAGCTGGACGCACCGGCAGCAGGCCGCGGGGAAGACGCCGCTGCTGGCGCTGGAGGTGATCGAATCGCCCGAAGAGCGCTGTGCAGTCTATGCGCTGTTCGCAGTGGTCGCGCTGGAGGCGGCGCTGAACTTCACGGTGCCGCTTTACATCCAGATCGTGCAGGGACGTTCGCCGATCGCGACCGCAATCGCGATGATGCCGTTCAACCTTACGGTCTTCTTCTCGGCGATGCTCATCGTCAATGTCTACGACAGGCTGACACCGCGCCAGATCGGCCGCTTCGGCTTTGCGCTCTGCACCGTCGCGCTGCTCTGGCTCGCATTCGTCGTGCGCAACGACTGGAGCGAGGTTCCCGTGCTGTTTGGCCTCATCCTGTTCGGGATCGGCCAGGGCTCCCTGGTGACGCTGCTGTTCAACGTCCTGGTGACGGCCTCGCCCAAGGCATCGGCTGGAGATGTCGGGTCATTGCGCGGAACCACGCAGAACCTGGCGGCCGCCGTCGGCACCGCCGTCGCCGGCGCTCTTCTCGTGGGTCTCCTGAGCACGATCGCCCTCGGCAAGATCACGGCAAGCCCGGTGCTGACCAAGGAGCTGCAGAGCCAGGTTGATCTCAACAACATCACCTTCGTCAGCAATGACCGGCTGCGCAGCGTGCTGGAAGGCACAAGCGGCACGCCGCAGCAGGTCGAGGAAGCCGTTCGGGTCAACACCGAAGCCCGGCTGCGGGCCCTGAAGATCGGGCTGTTGATCATGGCCGGCCTGGCCCTGCTGGCAGTCATTCCAGCCGGACATTTGCCGAACTATCGGCCGGGAGAGATTCCGGACGACGACGTGGCAGAGAAGCGCGAGCGAGCGGCCTGAGCGGAGGTCCGCAAGGAGGACGACATGACGACCTATGACAACAGTTCGACGGCGGGCCTGACGGGCCTGCCGACACCGCCTCTGTGGGCGCGTATTCTGCTCGGGATCGCGATGATCGCCGCAGGCCTCCTGGTGCTCGGGGATGTCGTGTTCTTCACCGTCATCAGTGCCATCTTCATCGGCTGGACAGCGATCTTCGCCGGCGGCTTCGAGATCGTGCACGCTTTCTGGACCAAGGGATGGGGAGGCTTCATGTGGCAGCTGCTGCTCGGCGCCCTTTATGTTGCAGCCGGCATCGTCCTCCTGAGCCAGCCGGTGACCGGCGCGTTGATCCTGACCTATGTGCTCGGCCTGATGCTGCTCGTCTCGGGCTTCGTCCGCGTGCTGATCGGCATCGGCCATCGGCAACAGGCCGGCTGGATCATGATGGCGTCAGGGGCGTTCGGCATCCTGGCCGGCCTGATCATCCTGACGGGATTTCCGGCAACGGGGCTGTGGGTGCTCGGAATGCTGCTGGGCATCGACCTCCTCTCCCACGGCATCGGATGGTTGACCTACGCCTGGCTGCCCGCCGCCAGACCCGCGTAGCGGCCGACCAATTCATCAACGTGTGACACACCGGACCGCCCCTCCTTCACAGGAAGAAGGTGGAATAGACGCCGGTACTGCGACAGCGGAGATCGGATATGTCAGGTTTGAGAATTCCGGGTGGACTCGTCAGAGCTTTCGCGCTGCTCGCCGCGATCGGAACCAGTCTCGGCGTCGGGCCTGCCGCGCAGGCGCAACAGGACTCTGCGATCCTGTTCCGGAACGTCCGCATTTTCGACGGGAAGAACAGCGCGCTCTCCGCGCCGTCCAATGTCCTCGTCAGGAACAACAAGATCGAGAAGATTTCGACTGCGGCGATCACGGTCGATGCTCAGGTGATCGAAGGCGGCGAACGCGTCCTGATGCCCGGGCTGATCGACGCACATTGGCATGCGATGCTGGTGCGCCCGACGCCGGCGTCTGCGATCGCCGGCGACGTCGGCTACAACAATCTGCAGGCGGCCGCCGAAGCGACCGACACGCTGATGCGGGGCTTCACCACCGTTCGCGACATGGGCGGACCGACCTTTGGGCTCAAGCGAGCCATCGACGAGGATCTCGTGGCCGGTCCACGTATCTATCCATCCGGCGCGGTGATCTCGATCACCGGCGGCCATGGCGATTTCCGGCAATTGTCTGATCTGCCACGCACGATCGGCGGCATGCTCAGCCGTATGGAGAAGATTGGCGGCAGCATGATTGCGGACAGTCCGGACGAGGTTCGCGTGCGGGCACGTGAGCAACTCATGCAAGGAGCCTCTCAGGTCAAGCTCACCGCCGGCGGTGGCGTGGCGTCGCCGTTCAGTCCGATCGACGTGTCCACGTTCACCGAGCCCGAGCTGCGGGCCGCCGTCGAAGCCGCCGCGAACTGGGGTACCTATGTCGCCACGCATGCCTACACCTCGGTTGCGATCCAGCGGTCGATCGCGGCCGGTGTCAGGTGCATCGAGCATGGGCACCTGATGGACGACACGACGGCCCGACTGATGGCCGAGAAAGGAATCTGGTTGAGCACGCAACCCTTTCTCGATCTGACCGGCGCAAGCGGCCTTGGGCCCGCGGAGCAGGAGAAGCTGCGGCAAGTGGTTGCGGGAACCGACCGGGTCTATGCGCTCGCCAAGAAATACGGACTCAAGACCGCGTTCGGCACCGACATCCTGTTCTCGAAGGCGCTGGCGGACCGGCAAGGCGCGATGCTGGCCAGCCTCACTCGCTGGTATACGCCGGCCGAGGCATTGATCATGGCAACATCGACGAATGCCGAGCTTCTGAATCTATCCGGCCTGCGAAATCCATATCCCGGCAAGCTCGGCGTCGTGGAGGAAGGGGCGCTGGCCGACCTGCTGCTCGTCGACGGCAATCCGATCGACAACATCAAGCTCATCGAAGATCCCGCGAAGAGCTTTGTGGTCATCATGAAGGGCGGAAAAGTCTACAAGAACCTGCTTGCCAACGAGACAAAGCGATAGTCGGACCGCCGGGTCAGGATAACGGAGATTGAGCCCAGCCCGCCTACTCCGCGGCCTGCTCCAGCGGCGCGACCCGCGGCAGGATCATCTGGATCCGCGTGCCGTTGCCCGGCGCGGAATCGAGCGAGAGCCGCCCGCCGAGGCGGTTGGTGACGATGCTATAGACGATGTGCAGGCCGAGCCCGGTGCCGCCCTGATCGCGTCGCGTCGTGAAGAACGGGTCGAAGGCGCGGCGGCGCACATCGATGCTCATGCCGCAGCCATTGTCGGCGAAGATCACCTCGACATTGTCGCCGCCGGACGCGTGAACCTGGATCTCGACCTCGCCGGCCTTGCCGTCCGGAAACGCATGCGCGACTGCGTTGAGGAACAGATTGGTCAGCACCTGGCCATACGGTCCGGGATAGGAATTCATGATCAGGTTCGGCTCGCAATCGACGTTGAGCGTCAGATTGTGCTTGCGCAGGCCGGGCCGCAGACTCATCACCACCTGCTCGGTGAGATCGCCGAGATCGAAGGTGCGCTGGTCCGAATAGTTGCGGTCGGCGGCGACCTGCTTGAACGACTGGATCAGTTCTGCGGCACGGTTGAGATTGGCGACCAACTGCGACGAGGCATCGCGCGCGGTGTTGAGGAAGTCGTTGAGGCTCGAGCGCCTGAGGTCGCCGCGTTCGACCTGAGCGCCGAAAATCGCGGTCTTGCGCTCCAGCGTGGACGCTACCGTCAGGCTGATGCCGACGGGGTTGTTGACCTCGTGGGCGACGCCGGCCACCAGGCGGCCGAGTGCGGCGAGCTTCTCGGCCTCGATCAGCGAATTCTGGGTTTCCCGGAGATTGCGCAGCGCGGCCTCCGCGGAATCCCTCGCCTTGCGCATCTCCTGCTCGGAGCGCTTGCGGTCGCCGATATCGAGCGCGACGGTGACGATGTTCTCGATCTCACCCTGTGCGTCGAGGATCGGTAGCTTGTTGACCAGCCATTGCCGCATGTTGCCGGCGGCGTCCTTGTACTCTTCTTCATAGAAACCAAGTTCGCGGCGCGCGGACAGGACGCGCTTGTCGTTCTCGTCGGTCTTGGCAGCGCCGTAGCGCGACATCAGCTCGGCGGTGGTTTGGCCGATCGCGTCCTGCGGCTCGATGCCGAAAATCCCCGCCATGTAGCGGTTCATCAGCACGTAGCGCAGGTTGCGCTCTTTGACGTTGATGACGGCGGGCACCGTGTCGATGACCATCTGCAACAGCCGCCGGCCTTCGGCGATCGCGTCTTCGGCGCGCTTCTGGTCGGTGATGTCGCGCACCGTGCCTTCGTAGCGGATCACCTCGCCCTCGTCGTTGCGCACGACGGTCGCCGAATCCGACAGCCACAGCGCCGTGCCGTCGCGCGAACGCACCTGATACTCGTAGTCGCGCACCGTGCCGTCCCGCTGCATGAGCTGCTGGTACTGCTCCCGCGCCGCCGGATCGACATAGACGGTGGTGGCGATGTCATCGATGCCCTTGATCAGGTCCTGTGGCGTGGCATAGCCCATCATCCGCGCCAGCGCCGGATTGGCGTTGAGCAACGCGCCGCCCGGCGTCGTGACGTAGATGCCGTCCACCGACGCCTCGAACAGCTTGTGGTAGCTCTCCTCGGCGAGCCGCTGCTCGGCGAGCGCACGCAACGCGGCCTCGCGCGCGCTGTCGGCGTCGACCAGGGTCTGGCGGAACACTTCGGCGGCGCGTGCGATGTCGCCGATCTCGTTGTCGAGATCGGCGCCGGGGATGAACGCGCTCTTCTCGCCACCCGCGACCTTGCGGATCGAGCCGGCGATCCTGGCGAGCGGACGGACGGTGCGTCGAACCACCAGCACCGAGGCGAACAGGCCGATCAGCACGCCCGCCGTGCCGAGCACGATGCTCTGCCATTTTGCTTCAGCCAGCGTCCGCGCAAAATCGCGCGACAGCACATGGCCGCGACGGGAGCTGAGCTCGCGCAACAGCTCGGTGACCTTCTGGATCAGCCGGCCCTCGGCGCCGAGCACCTCGCGGTCGATGTCGGCGATCTGGCCCTCGCGCACCGAAATCGCGCTGATCGCCTCGGCATAATTGTCGACCGCGCTGCGCAGGGTCGGTTCGGCGATGGTCATCGCCCGCATGCTTTGCGCGGCATGCTCGGCTGCGGACGTGTTGTGCGCCAGCAGCGCGGTGGCAATGCCGCTCTGGATCCGCGACAGCGTGTTGGCCAGCGCCGCATCATTGCTCTCGGCGACCGCCTTGTCGAAGGCGTCGCGCAGCGGCGGCAGCCCGGCGACAATCTCGGCGCGGCGGCTGAGCAGTGCCGAGATGCGCTCGATCCCGCTGCGATAGGTCGCCAGCCGCTGGGTGACGCCGTCGATCATGTCCTGCTGCTCGGGCGCCAGCTCGATCCTGGTCTTTTTCAGGATCTCGCTCAGCGACTGGGCCGCCTGAGCGACCTGGGCCGACTGGTTGCCGGGCTCGGTGACGAAGTCCCGCGCCGCCAACCTCAGCTCGTTGGTGCGACGGTCGATATCCTCGGCAATGTCGCCGACGCTTTGCAGCCGCTGTAGCTCGGCGAAGGTCGTATCGATGTGGCGAATCGCGATCACACTGGCCGTGGATGTGATGATGATCACAGCCAGCACCAGCAGGAAACTGCCGAACGTAAGCTGGCCAATCGAGAGGGAGAACGCACGCGGCGCTTGCGAATTCGGCGGCAATTCAGCGGTCATGTCATCGAGGCCGGGGTCCAATGCGCCCCAATATACGGGAAATTACGGGCTTTGGGGAAACATGCTGAAGGGCCCGGCCGGCGGTGTGACCCGTGTCACCCGGGCGGGCGCCGGTGACCGATTCCGGCACAGGCCGTCGGCCTCAGTCCGGCGGGATGCCGGCGTTCTGATGCTGTTCGGCGGACGAAACTTCGGGCTGCGGCGACCCTTCGTGCCGGAATCGCCATCGCGGCGACGACCTTAGGCGGCGGCAACCCTTCGCGCCGGAATCGTCATCGCAGC
>NZ_JACMYO010000036.1 GCF_020889685.1 Bradyrhizobium oropedii | reverse complement strand
AGTCTGATCCTGCTCTGCCAGCTCGCAGGCGAGGTCGCGGTGCGTGCGCTCGCCGTGCCGGTGCCGGGCCCGGTGGTTGGGCTGGTGCTCTTGCTGTTGCTGCTATTGGCGCGCGACCGGTTTCCAGCGCTTGCGCGCGGGCCGCTCGGTAATGACGGCGTCGAGAGCGTCAGCCGCGGCATGCTCGCCAATCTCTCGCTGCTGTTCATTCCGGCGGGTGTCGGCGTGGTGCAGAAACTCGATCTGCTCGCCGAGCACGGCACAGCGATCCTGGTGATCCTCGCAGTGTCGGTCATCGTCACGCTGCTGGCGACGGTCGCGACCTTCGTTGCGGCGAGCAGCCTGTTCTCGCGCGAGGACGAAACGCCGTGAGCGACAATCCGTTCTCGCTCTGGGTCTATCTTTCACAGTCGCCGCTGCTCTGGCTGACCGTGACGCTGTTGACCTATGCCGCGACCGATGCGGTATCGCTGAAGACAAGGCGGCACCCGCTCGCCGATCCCGTGCTGCATTCGCTGTGGATCATCGGCGCATTCCTGCTGCTGACCAACACCTCCTACACCACCTATTTCGCCGGTGCGCAGTTCGTGCACTTCCTGCTCGGCCCGGCGACGGTGGCGCTCGCGGTGCCGCTCTACGAGAACCGCAAGCGGGTCGCGGCCGCGGTGCTGCCGATGCTGGTCGCGCTCGCGGTCGGCTCGCTCACGGCGATCGTCTCGGTGGTGCTGCTGGCGCGGGCCTTCGGCCTGCCGCGCGAGATCATCCTGTCGTTGGCGCCGAAATCGGTGACGGCCGGCGTCGCGATGGGGATCAGCGAATCGCTGCATGCCGATCCGTCGCTGACGGCGGTGTCGGTGATCCTGACCGGCATCATGGGGGCGATCATCGTCACGCCGCTGATGAACTTCACCGGCATCACCGATTTTCGCGGCCGCGGCTTTGCCGCCGGGATCGCCGCGCATGGCATCGGCACTGCGCGGGCGTTCCAGGTCGACGAGGTCGCCGGCGTCTTTGCCGGCATCGCGATGAGCCTGAACGCGCTGGTCACCTCGCTGCTGGTGCCGCTGGCCGTGACATATCTGCTGCGTTGAGCGCCATTGCAGGGCAGTTTTGTGCTATTGGTATGGCGCTGGGCAGCAAATCCTTCTAGGGTCGCCCGCAAAACGCGAGTCTGTTCCCCTTGGTCTTCTCCGCAACTCAGAGTGTGCTTGGACTGGCATCGGGCATGCTGGTCGGCTTTTCGCTCGGCCTGGTCGGTGGCGGCGGGTCGATCCTTGCCGTGCCGCTGATGGTCTATGTGGTCGGGGTGCCCCAACCGCATATCGCGATCGGTACCTCGGCGATCGCGGTCGCCGCCAATGCCGCGATCAACCTGTCCAACCACGCCCGCGGCGGCACCGTGATCTGGTCCTGCGCACTGGTGTTCGCGCTGGCAGGCATGTTCGGCGCTTTCGGCGGCTCGATCCTCGGCAAGATGTTGGAAGGGCAGAAGCTGCTTGCGCTGTTCTCGATCGTGATGCTGGTCATCGCAGGCCTGATGCTGAAGACCCGCGCGCGGGTCGGGCTGACCGACGTCAAGATCTCGACGTCCAACATGCCGGCGATCATCGGTCTCGGGCTTGCCACCGGAACCATGTCCGGCTTCTTCGGCATCGGCGGCGGCTTTCTGATCGTGCCGGCCCTGATGCTGGCGACCGGGATGCCGATCATGAACGCGGTCAGTTCCTCGCTGGTGGCCGTCACCGCCTTCGGCATGACCACGGCCTTGAGCTATGCGTGGTCGGGGCTGGTGTCGTGGAGCCTGGCGGGGCTATTCGTCGCCGGCGGCATCGCAGGCGGCCTTTTGGGCACACGCAGCGCCCGGCACCTGTCGGAGCGGCGCGGCGCCCTCAATATCGTGTTTGCGACTGTGATTATCGCCGTGGCGATCTATATGCTGCTGCGTAACATCAACGTGTCCTGAACGTAGAAGGGCGAGGAGCCCTTGCGAAAGCCTGCTATGAACCACCTGATGAAATCGCCCCTGATCAACGCCGGTACCACCCGCCGCACCGCGATCGGCCTTGTCGGTGCCGGCATCGCGCTTCTGGCTACCGGAGCCGCGCGCGCCGAGGACGACAACGTCCTGACCGAGGAGCAGGTGCTGCGCGATCCGGATATTCCGGTGATCGGCAATCCCAAGGGCGATATCACCATCGTCGAATGGTTCGACTACAACTGCCCGTATTGCCGCAAGCTCGCGCCGGAACTCCGTCAGGTGGTGCAGGACGACGGCAAGGTCCGCCTGGTGCTGAAGGATTGGCCGATCCTCGGGCCGGTCTCCAAGGTGGCGGCGCGGATGGCGCTGGCGGCAAAATACCAGGGCAAGTTCGACGCCGCGCATGAGGCGATGATCTCGGTCAATTCGCGCATCACCGAGCCGCGTATCGCCGAGCTGCTCTCGGGCGCCGGCCTCGACATGGACCGGCTGACGAAGGACCTCGATGCCAACGCCAAGGCGATCGACGCGGTTTTGGCGCGCAACAACGAGCAGGCGATGGCGTTCGGGTTCAACGGCACGCCGTCATTCATCGTCGGCAAGTATCGCGTGCCTGGTGTGCTCAGCATCGATCAGTTCGAGCAGGTGATCGCCGACGCCCGCAAGGCCAATATGGGCCGCAAGACCGAGCAGAACTAAGCTCCTTGGCGTTCACTCACGCGGAGCCCTTCCGCTTGGCATAGGCGCGCCGCGCGCGCTCGCGATTGCCGCACACTTCGCCCGAGCACCATCTGCGGGTTCGGTTCGGGCTCTCGTCGACAAAGAACCAGCCGCAGCCGTCAGCCTCGCAGCATCCGATGCGCCTGGCGTCGTCGGACGCCAGCAGGGCCGTCAGCGACCAAAGCACCGGCCATAACGGCTCCGTCACGTCGATCCCCGCCAGCGCATGGCGATAGCCGCGATCCTGCCGCACAAGGTCGGGTTGCCGGGGCGCTGCTGCAAGCAATCGATTGACGAGACCAAGGTTCGCGCCGCGGCCGCCGCGCAGCGCGTCCGAGATGGTCCAGATGTCGCGGCGCAAGTCGTACGCCTTCTGCATCGCGGTGGCGGCCTCGCTGCTTGCCGAGCGCGCTTTCAGCTTCCTGGTCGCGGCAAGCGGCAAGGTCCCGCGGCGCTCGCTCCAGGACAACAACGCAGAATAATCCGGGATCAGCTCCTGCGGATCGTTTGAGGTGCGCCAGTCCAGCGTGTTGGCGAAGTCAAGGCAGACCCGTCCACCGAAAAACTGCGTCGCTGCCCGCGCGGGGTCTCTTGACATCACGGCCTCTCACAAAGTCTAATCTAATGGTCATGACCATTACAAGCGCTCAGTCATCCCGACCCGTCCCAACGATGACAACAGCCGGATTCAGGCGGGGCCTGGTCGCAGCGCTGCCTTTCCTGCTCAGCAACGGCGCGGCCGGCCTCGTGATGGGACTGACCTACAAGGGGCTTGGGCTGGGAGCGGCGCATGCAATCCTGTTCAGCCTGCTGGTCTACTCCGCCACGGCACAAGCGATCACGCTGAGCATGTGGGCCAGTCCGCTGCCGATCGTTGCCATGGTCGTCGCCTGCATCGCCACGAATTCTCGATACTTACTGATGGGTGCCCATCTGCGCCAGCTGTTTGGCGGATTGGCGCCCCGGAAGATGCTGCCCAGCTTGTTTCTGCTCGCGGACGCGTCGTGGCTGATGACGAGCGCGGACGCTGACCGCAACGGACCTGATGCGGGCTATCTGCTCGGATCGAGCATCCCCATGGCGGTCGGCTGGGTTGGCGGCACCGCGCTCGCCTATGCCGCCCCGCTCGCGGCAAACGGACCGCTCAGGCTCGCCGCCGCGTTGCTGCCGACGATGTTCATCGCGACCCTGCTTCCCAGCCAATGGAAGAACGTGCGATCGCCGTGGCCGTGGTTGATCTCCGCCGTCGCTGCGCTGCTCGTTGCGCGGTTCGGGGATCCCAGCTGGTCGATGCTGATCGGAGGTGGATGCGGCACGCTCGTGAGCATGATGGAGCCGAGCGATGCATGACCTGCAAGTGCTCGACCTAGAAGTGTTCGGCGTTATCTGCACCCTCGGCGTCACATGCTATGCCATGCGCGCCGGCGGATACGTTCTCGCCGCATCGATGCGCGACGACGGCATCGCCGCGCGGTTCCTCCGGCTCGCGCCCGGCAATCTGTTCATTGCATTCATTGTCGGCGGTTGCCTCTCGGGCGGGCCGGCAGGCCTTGTCGGGACCGTGGTCGCCCTCGTGACAATGGCAATCACGGCGAGAGAGTGGGCCGCGCTCGGCGCCGGGTTCGGCGCCGCGCTGGCAGCATCCGCGATCGGATGGTGACGTCGGCGATTATTTCGACGCGATCTTGTCCCACTGCTCGCGGGTACGCGTCTTCAACAGATTCCAGTCATGGGCAGCGACGTCCCAATTGACGATGGTGCGCGTGTCCTGCGCCACCTCGCCATTGGCCACGCTCGACGTCCGCATCGAATCATAGACATAAACGCCGCAAACCAGCAGCAGCGCGCCCAAAATCATGCCGAAAAACGTCCGCATCGCTTAATCCCTCCGGTGTCGGCAGGATAACGTCGTGGGGTTCGCTGTGGTTCCGGCGATCGATCAACTGCGCGCGAACACGCGCATGACATAATCGATGAACACGCGCACGCGCGGCGACAGGTGGCGGTTGCGCGGATAGAGCAGGGATACCGGCACCGATGGCGGTGCGCATTGTTGCAGCACCGGGATCAGCATGCCGTTGGCAAGATCGGCCTCGGCATGGAAGCGCGGCACCTGCACGAGACCGAGGCCGAGTTTGGCGCTCGCCAGATAACTCTCGGGACCGGTCACCGACATCGGCGCCGGCAGGGGAAACTGCTTGAGCACGCCGTTGATCGCAGACCTGCTCAAGCCGCGGGTGAACGAGTAATCCGCTGCGCCCTATCCACGGCACGGTGATGGAGAGTGCCGCGCGCACTATCCATCACCGTCATCCTGAGGTGCGAGCGCTTGCGAGCCTCGAAGGATGCACGGCCCTGATGTAGCCGCAGCCGGGCCGTCGACCCTTCGAGACGCGCTTCGCGCTCCTCAGGGTGACGGGGAGAGGGGAGCTCACGCGCTGCCGGCCTGTTCACCATTCAACCACGTCATGATCTCCGCATTGATCTCGCGCGGATAGGTGTGGCTGAGGTCGTCGATCTCGCGATAGGTGACCCTGGCACCGGCGGCCGACAGCAAACCCTGCGTCTGCCGCGCGGTCTGCACCGGGAACATCCAGTCGAGCTTGCCGTGGGTGATGAAGATCGGGAGGCCGCGCAGCCGCTCCGCATCGGTCATCTCGGCCATCAGCGGATGGAAGGTCGCCGCGACCGGCGCAAGATGCGTGAAGCGCGATGCGCCGTCGAGCCCGGTCACATAGCTGAAGGTGCCGCCGTCGCTCATACCGGTCAGCAGCATGCGCGTCTCGTCGATGCGCCAGCGTTCGCGCACCTGGTCGAGGATGCGGTTGAGGTTCGGCGTGTCGCCGTCGTCGCCCATCAACGCCCAGGTCTGGCCGGTTGCGGTCGGCGCCACCAGGATGGCGCCGCGGCTGCGTGCGTCGCGCAGCCAGCTCCACAGGAAGCCGCGGCCGTTGCCACTGCCGCCGTGCAGCGCCATCACCAGCGGCCAGGCGCGATCCGGCGTATAATATTCCGGCACATACATCGAGAAACCGCCGCGGCTGCCCGGCTCGTTGCGCTCATGGAAGATGCCGGTGTCGGCATTGGGCGTCGCCGCGAGCTTGGCCTGCAGTTCGGTATCCTCGCGCAAATCGGGCGCAATGAAGAAGCCGCTGACCGGCGGCAGCTCGGTCAGCGGATAGAGCGCCTCCTGCGCCCGCGGCAGATAGCGCAGCGCGCGGAATACGCTGACCAGGTCGCCTTCACCGTTCTGCACCGCGCGTAGCCCCGCATAGCCGGCCAGGGCCGGTTCGATCGCAGCTACCAGTGCAGTCTTGATATGCGCGAATTTCTCCGGCCAATCGGTCAGCCGCGGCCGCACCGCCTGCAGGGCCTGCTCGGGCTCGCCCGCGATCTGCATCACGCGATCGAAGTCCGGCGGGTTAAGATTGCGCGCGACGAAGGACAGCGATTCCAGCGTCTGCAACAACGGCGGCAGCACGGCCACGATGTCGTCAACCACGGCCTCGCTCATCGCTGCTGCCTCTTCCATTGTGATCAGTGCAGCCGCGGCGCCTTCAACAGCTTCATGCGGTCGATCGAGGTCAGCGTGACGTCGAAGGTGACGCCCTCGTGGTAGACCGTCAGCGGCACGTCGACGCCGGCCGCGCCGAGCGACCAGAGCTTGCGGTAGAAGCCGGTCTGGCTGGTCACGTTGTCGCCGGCGACCGCGATGATCACGTCGCCGGTCTTCAGCTCGGCGCGCGCCGCCGGTCCCTTGCTGGCGACACCGACCACCACGAGGCGGTTGTCGATCTCGGTCGTGTACATGCCGAGCCACGGCCGCGCCGGCCTGTCGACACGGCCGAACTTGCGCAGGTCGCTCAGCACCGGATTGAGCAGATCGATCGGCACGATCATGTTGACATGCTCGGCGCGGCCCGAGCGCTCGCGTTCGAGCTGCAGCGATCCGACGCCGATCAGCTCGCCGGCATTGTTGAGCAGCCCGGTGCCGCCCCAGTTCGGATGCGACGGATAGGTGAAGATCGCCTCGTCGAGCAGATATTCCCAGTAGCCGGCGAACTCCTGCTTGGCCGCGATCTGGCTTGCGACCGAGCGCGTGCGGCCGCCGGCGGCGCCGAGCACCACATTGTCGCCGACCTGCGTCGCCGCCGATGAGCCGATCGGCAGCGGATCGATGTCGAGCCTGCCGAGGGCCTGCACCAGGCCGAAGCCGGATTCGAAATCGAAGCCGAGCGCGTGGCCTTCGACCGCGCGGCCGTCGCCGAGATGCAGCCACACCGTTGCGGCTTCGGTGATCAGATAGCCGATCGTCAGCACCAGCCCGTCGTCGATCAACACGCCGTTGCCGGCGCGCTCGGTGCCGAGCGTCTCGGCGCTGAAAGCGTCAGGCGGAATGATCGAATGCAGCCCGACCACACTCATCAGCGCGCGATCGAGATCGTAGCGGTAATCTTCGGAGCGAGGCTGAAAGGCCGCTGGCACTTTCCATTCGGTCGTGGAGGGCATTTAGAATCTCCTGGCGTGCAGGGCGCTGGAACCTCAAGCTAATCCGAGGTTCTGCCGGCAGGGAAGATGGAATGATATACCTTGCGCGGGCGCCTGCACAGCTCATGTGGCGTGCAGACCTGCCCCTCGCTAGACAAATGAACCTACTCGCTTTTCGCCGCCGCGCGCGCGGGCACGATGCGGAAGCTGCGGTTGTCCTTGATCCACGCAGCGCGCTCGTCGCGCAGCATGGTGCGGCGGACTTTTCCGGAATCATCGCGCGGCGCGGTGCCGACGCGCTCGAAACTTTCCGGATGCTTGTAGCGGCTGAGCCGGTCCTTCAGGAAATCGCCCATGCCGTCGGCGATCTCTTGCGCATCGGCGTTGTCGGCGAGCTCGAGGATCGCATGCACGCGCTGGCCGAATTCCGGATCAGGCAATCCGACCACGACGCAGGAGCGCACCTCGGGATGTTCGCTGACCGCGGCCTCGACCTCGGCCGGATAGATGTTGGCGCCGCCGCGCAGCACCATGTCGGCGAGCCGGTCGCCGAGATAGAGATAGCCTTCTTCGTCGAGCCGTCCGATATCGCCGAGCGATTCCCAGCCGTCCGGCCGCCGCTTCGGTGCCGCGCCGAGATAGTGATAGGTCGAGCCGGCGCCGTCATTGGGCAGGAAATAGATCTCACCGGTTTCGCCGGGCGCAACGTCGTTGCCGTCCTCGCCGATGATGCGGAGCTTTGCGGTCTCGCCGATCTTGCCGACCGAGCCCTTGTGCGCCATCCATTCGACGCCCGAGATCACGCAGGCGCCCTGCCGCTCGGTGCCGCCATAGAGCTCCCAGACCCGTTCCGGCCCGAGCCATTCGATCCACTTCTCCTTCAGCCAGGGCGGCATCGGGGCTGCCATGTGAAACACGATCTGCAGGCTGGAGACGTCGTAGCGGTTGCGCACCTCCTCGGGCAGCGCCCAGATCCGGTGCATCATGGTCGGCACGAAGTTGACCCATTGCACGCGCTCGCGCGCGATCAGCCGAAGCGTCTCCTCGGCGTCGAACTTCACCATGCCGGTCAGTCGCCCGCCGCCGAACAGCGCCGAATGCGACAGGATGAACGGCGCGTTGTGATAGAGCGGGCCCGGGTTGAGCAGCGAGGCCTGATGCGGAATCCCGAGCATCAGCGGCGTCGTGGTCTCGATCACGGCGGGGTTGTGATCGAGGATCACCTTCGGCCGTCCGGTCGAGCCGCCGCTCGTCATCGCCTTCCAGTAGCGCGCGACCGGTGCATCGAGCGGCTCCTCGGAAAATCCCTCCGGCACGAAATTCACCGGCAGCGAATTCGGCGCATTCCAGTCGGCCTCGCCGCCGACCACCAGCGACGGTTTCAGGATCTCGAGCACCGCGGCGGCCTCGCCGCGCGGCAGCCGCCATGACAGTGAGGTCGGCGTTGCGCCGCATTTCCACACCGCGAAAGTCGTCTCGAAGAAGGCGTTGCTGTTGGGCAGCCCGATCGCGACGAAGTCGCCGGGCTTGACGCCCTTGGCGGCAAAGGCGCGCGCCCGCGCATTGGCACGGCGCTCGAGCTCGAGCCAGGTCAGCGCATCCGCGCCGTGGCTGACGGCGATCGCGTCAGCAGGCTTGCGTTCGGCATACCAGCGCGGCACGTCGGCTAGGGGGATCAGCATGGGTCGTTTCCGTCTGAAGGGGGCGGCTTGAGGCGCTCTTGTTGCAGGGATGTGGCCAAAGCCACGGCACCACTTCACCAACAGTGCGGCCGCCATGTCAAGCCGACGGCTGCTCGCGCGGCCGGTATCCCGCTGATGGAATTGTAGAATCCCTGTTTGCTAAAAGCCCGGTCAAGATTCCGGTAAAGTTCAAGCGATCGCGCTAAGCCGGACTTTACGGGGGAACGCCATTGTGGCGCCTGCGGTTGTGTGCCGGGCGCGTCGATCGACGCGCGCGGTCTCGAATCTCTTCAAGGACCAATGTTTTCAAGCACCAATGTCTTCAAGGACGAATGACGATGGCGAGCAACGGAGCACGGATCAAGGTCAGTCGCGAGCCACGGCGCCAGCTCAACAATCGTGCGGCGTGGATCACGGTCGACGATGGCGCGACCGAGAATGCCTGTGCCGTGGTCGACATCTCGCCCGGCGGTGCCAAGATCACGACCGAGGTCGAGTTCGTCGTCAAGGACCGCCTCGCGCTGACGCTGCTCGCCGATCATGCCAAGCGCTACCCGTGTGAGGTGGTCTGGCGTCGCGGCAACACCTACGGGCTCAAATTCGTGACCGCGGACGCTGAGCCGGACGAACCGGCCGTGGAGCCGGTCGGCGCGGTATAGCCGAAACGCGCTGCCGCCGGACGGCCGCTTCGATGCGGCTGGCCGACGGCTGGAGCCAGGCTGCGCGTTGGAAGGCGGCTGCCCACGACAGCATCCATGCATGAAGCTGCTTGGCGATGATCACGCTGACGACCGTGACCACTGCGCCGCCGATCAGGTCCACGAGATAGTGACCGCCGATCAGCGGGGTCGAGACCAGCATGCACAGATTCGCGAGAGCCATCGGAATGCGCAGCCAGCGAACGTTCCAACTCGCCCAGATCAGCAGCAGCGCTGCAACACAATGAAAGCTTGGAAACGCGATCAGTCCCCTGCCGTGAAAATTGTGCAGGCTTCGCAGGCTGCCCTCTCGAATTCTGATCAGCTCGTCGATCCAGCCCTCTGAGGAGCGGGGCAGGGTCCGGAACGAAGCCACCTCGGTGTCGCTGAGGCCCAGATGCGTCCACGCCGTGGTCGCAGGCAGCACTGCAAACACGGCGATCGTGATGATCAGCGAGATGATTGCCGCCAGGATGAACTTCTCGAGGGTCGCAATATCTCCCTTCACTGCCAGGCAGAGGATCACGACGCTCGGCAGATAGAAGACCGACTGGTAGGACTCGGTGACGATGCGAACCATCAGGTCCGAGCTCGCGAAAAATGCCGCGAAGACCATCCAGTCGTACCCCATCAACTGATCCGCGCGCAGCAACTGGTCATCGACGAGCGGACGGCCGACCGTCGCCGCTGCGTAAGTCAGCATCGTTGCAGCGATGGCGACAATCAGGTTCTGCAACCAGCCATTCAGGAACGCCTGAATGAACCGGATGCGAAATCCTCTCGCGACCAGATAGCCGGCGAGAAGCACTGCGCAGATCGTGCCGTATCCGTTCCAGTCGATCGCGACGTGCCGGAATCCCGAAGCGTGAAAGATGGCGAACGCGCCGATCAAGAACAGCGAAATTGGAACCCAGAGCACCGCGCCGAGCACATGCTCACGGTTGTGGTGCTCCGTTACATTACCTGCGGTTGTCACGCGGCCATGTCGCGCGCAGGTTGTTAAAACTCAGTTACACTCGGAAACGTTTGGTAACATACAACCTCTGGATTTGAAAAATGGAACCTTCAAGCCCCGTGGGTTCCGTGATTTGCACGCCGGCGGCTCGCGACCAGGGTCGCGTTCGGTGTGAAGGTTCCATTGTTACGAATTTGAGCTCGCAGGCACTGCGAGACGCCGGCCACCCTGCGGGGGCGCCGACCCGTCGCCGGTCGCAGCGGTGCGGCGTTCAGCTGCTCACGCGGGCGTACCCGACGTCAGCGTCCCGTCGCATTGTTGGCATTGCCGGTCGTGCTCACCGAACCACCGGGAGGGGCCGGCGCCGCACTGAAATTACCGCCGGATGACGGTGCATAGCGCTGGCCGCTCTGGGCCGGCAGCGCAGTCCCGCCGATGCCGTTCGATGAAGCGGCGCGGTCGCCCGGCCTCGGCGGCGGTGGCGAGCCTCCCGTGCTCTGCGCGAGAAGCTGGGCCGGCGCGAGCGTCAGGCCGGCGGCGACGATGATGGCGAATCTGGTCTTGAGCATGTGCTGGTCCAAGATGGCGCGCGGAGGCTGGAGCGGGATGCAAAGCCCCGGCGAAGACGGGACGTCCGCCAAGCTCGCGCGATTATACATCCAATAACGTCGGTCGTGTTGGTCACGTTCCAAGGTGCCGTCGCACAACTGTGAAGCAAATCTCCGTGCGCTGGATCTCGACGCAGCGTCAGGCAGGAGGTTCGGCATCACCCGGCGCGCCGCCGTTCGCGATCAGCCGCGATAGCGCAGCGCATCGACCAGCAGGGCGAACGCCGGCGCGGATTGCCGCCGGCTCGGGTAGTAGAGGTGATAGCCGGGAAACGGTGCGCACCAGTCGTCCAGCACCTGGATCAACTGTCCCTTGGCGAGCTGCGCGCGCACCTGGTCCTCGGCCACGTAGGCGAGCCCCAGGCCGGCCAACGCCGCCTTGATCCGCAATGTGGTGCTGTTGAACACCAATGGTCCGTCGACGCGGACCTTGAGCGGGCGGCCGCGCCGCTCGAATTCCCAGGCATAGATGCCGCCATGGGTCGGCAGGCGGATGTTGATGCAGGCATGTTGCGTCAGGTCCTGCGGCCGTTTCGGGCGCTCCCACCGCTTGAAATAGGTGGGGGCGCCGACCACGACCATGCGGAAATCCGGCCCGATCCGCACCGCGATCATGTCCTTGGCGAGCTGTTCGCCGAGCCGAACGCCGGCGTCAAAGCGTTCCGCGACGATGTTCGCGAGCCCGTTGTCGACGGTCAGGTCCACCTTGATGTCGGGATAGCGCGGCAGGAACTCGGCCAGCGCCGGCCACAGGATCGTCTCGGCGGCGTGCTCGCCGGCGTTGATGCGGATGATGCCGGCGGGTTTCTCGCGCAAGGCGGTCAGCGCCGAGAGCTCGGCCTCGATCTCCTCGAAGCGCGGGCCGATGCCCTGCAGCAGCCGTTCGCCGGCGGCGGTCGGCGCGACGCTGCGCGTGGTGCGGGTCAGAAGCCGCACGCCCAGCCGTTCCTCCAGCGCGCGCATGGTGTGGCTGAGCGCCGATTGCGACACGCCGAGCCGCGCTGCGGCGCGGGTGAAGCTGCGGTCGCGCGCGACGGCGAGGAAGGCGATCAGGTCATTGACGTCATGCCGCGACATTCATGAGTCCTGCTCATAAGTCTATCCCGACTTCTACGTCTAATAGCCTGCCGGTGCACGCCCTAAATCCCGCCGTGACGAATTCCAGTCATCGATGCGGAGAGACATCATGCAGAAACGTAAACTCGGCAGCAGCAACCTCGAAGTCTCGGCGATCGGCCTCGGCTGCATGGGCCTGAGCTTCGCCTACGGCCCGGCGGTCGAGAAGAATGCGGGCATCGCCATGCTCCGTGCCGCCGTCGAGCGCGGCGTCACCTTCTTCGATGCCGCCGAGGTCTATGGCCCTTACGTCAACGAGGAACTGGTCGGCGAGGCGCTGGCGCCGGTCCGCAACCAGGTCGTGATCGCGACCAAGTTCGGCTTCGATATCGGCTCCATGGCCGAGCGGCACCGGTCGCTGAACAGCCGGCCCGAGCACATCAGGGCGGTCGCCGACGCTTCGCTGAAGCGGCTGAAGATCGACGTCATCGATCTGTTCTATCAGCATCGCGTCGATCCCGCGGTGCCGATCGAGGATGTTGCCGGCACCGTGAAAGACCTGATTGCCGCCGGCAAGGTCCGCCATTTCGGCCTGTCGGAGGCCGGTGTGCAGACCATCCGCCGCGCCCACGCGGTGCAGAAGGTCACGGCCCTGCAGAGCGAATATTCGCTGTGGGAACGTGGACCGGAAGCGGAGATCCTGCCGTTGCTGCAAGAGCTCGGCATCGGCTTCGTGCCGTACAGCCCGCTCGGCCGCGGCTTTCTTACCGGCGCGATCAGCGCGTCCACGACATTCGCAAGCGACGATTTCCGCAACCTCGTGCCGCGCTTCACGCCGGAAGCCCGCCGCGCCAACCAGGCGCTGGTCGATCAGCTCGCCAGCATTGCCGCCGGCAAGGGCGCGACGACAGCGCAGATCGCGCTGGCCTGGCTGCTGGCGCAGAAGCCGTGGATCGTGCCGATCCCGGGCACCACAAAGCTCAATCGGCTCGAGGAAAACATCGGCGCCGCCCGCGTCGAACTGACCGCCGCCGATCTGGCTGAGATCGGCAAAGCGGTCGCCGCGGTCGAGGTGCAGGGCGCCCGCTATCCGGAGCAACTGCAACAGATGGTCGGACGTTGAGGAAGTCGAGCCACACACTCGATGTCGTCCCGGGCTTGACCCGGGACCCATAACCACCAGCGGCAATGGTCGTGCGATGCTGGGGCCACAGCGCTCTGCAACAACGCATCCCTGTGGTTATGGGTCCCTGCTTTCGCAGGGACGACGATTGCGGATGCAGGCCGTGCCGCACACTCGGCGTCGTCCTGGCGAAGGCCAGGACCCATTACCCCGAATGCTCACTGTTACACGAGGCTGGGGCATCCGCTTCATCGCCGAATGCGGTGGTTATGGGTCCCTGCTTTCGCAGGGACGACGGATGATTAGGCGTTACCGCCGCCTTCACGGCGATTAGCGTTCCGTCAGCTTCAGCTCGATACGGCGGTTGCGCTTGTAGGCGTCTTCGGTCTGCGCGGTGTCGAGCGGCTGGAATTCGGCAAAGCCGGCGGCGACCAGGCGCTGCGCCGGCACGCCGAGCGAGATCAGATATTGCACCACCGAGATCGCGCGCGCGGAGGACAGTTCCCAGTTCGACTTGAACAGCGGGCTGTTGGTGATCGGCCGCACGTCGGTATGGCCGTCGACGCGGAGTACCCAGGCGATCTCGGCCGGAATCTGCTTGTCCAGATCGATGAGCGCGCTCGCCACCGTATCGAGCTCGGTCTTGCCCTCCGGCAGCAAGGTCGCCTGGCCGGTGTCGAAGAACACTTCCGACTGGAACACGAAGCGATCACCGACGATGCGGATGTCAGGACGGTTGCCGAGGATCGCGCGCAAGCGGCCGAAGAATTCCGAGCGGTATTTCGACAGTTCCTGCACCCGCTGCGCCAGCGCGACGTTGAGGCGCGAGCCGAGATCGGCGATCCGGTTCTGCGATTCCTTGTCGCGCTTCTCGGAGGCGTCGAGCGCCTCCTCGAGCGCGGCGAGCTGGCGGCGCAGCGCGTTGATCTGCTGGTTCAGCACCTCGATCTGCGCCAGCGCGCGCGACGACACGCTCTTCTCGGAGTCCAGAGCCTTGTTGAGTTCGTTGGCTCGGCCCTGCGCGTCGTTGCCGGAATTGGCCAATCCCTCATAGAGCCCCTTCATGCGATCACGCTCGCCCTCGGCGGAGGCGAGGCCGGCGCGGAGCTGCGAGACCTGGTCGTCGAGCGTCAGCTTGGAGAGCTTCTCCAGCGACAGCAGGTCGTTGAGCTGGGCGATCTTGGCGGTGAGCTGCTCCAGCGCCTTGTCCTTGCCGGTGACCTCCTGCGACAGGAAGAACTGCACGACGAGGAACACCGACAGCAGGAACACGATCGACAGCACCAGCGTCGACAGCGCGTCGACAAAGCCGGGCCAGTAGTTGAAGCCGGATTCGCTGCGGCGGGCGAGGGCCATGAATGTCTCCTTGGGCTTGCTTCGCTCGAAGACGCTCTAGTTCTTCTCGGGCTGGCGGGCGAGGCGCTCGAGCAGTCGCTTGATCTCGCGGTTCTGCTCGCCCTGGCCGTCGGCCCATTCACGGATCATCTGCTGCTCGGTGCGCATATGTGCAACCAGCCCCTGGATCGCCTCGGCGAGATTGGCCATCGCGGCCGTGGTGCTGCGGCCGCTCCCGCCGGCGCCGCCTTCCTCGAGCGTGGCACGCAGCCTGTCGATCGCGCCCTGCATGTCGCCGGAGACGCCGGCGTCGTCGCCGGAAATGCCGCGCACGGTGGTGGCGAGCCAGTCCTCAAGGTCGGTGTAGAAGCGGTTCTGGGCCTGGCTCGATTGCAGATCGAGGAAGCCGAGGATCAGCGAGCCGGCGAGGCCGAACAGCGAGGACGAGAACGAGATGCCCATGCCGCCGAGCGGGGCGGCGAGGCCTTCCTTCAGCGTATCGAACAGCGCGCCGGCGTCGCCGCCGACCTTGAGCCCGTCGATCACCTTGCCGACCGAGCCCACCGTCTCGATCAGGCCCCAGAAGGTGCCGAGCAGGCCGAGGAAGACCAGCAGGCCGGTCATGTAGCGCGAGATGTCGCGGGCCTCATCGAGGCGGGTTGCGATTGAATCGAGCAGATGCCGCATGGTCTGCTGCGAGATCGACATCCGCCCGGTGCGTTCGCCGCCGAGGATCGCGGCCATCGGGGCAAGCAGCGTCGGGCGACGCTCGATCGCAAGGCCGGGATCGGCGATGCGGAAATTGTTGACCCAGGCGACCTCGGGGTAGAGCCGGATCACCTGTCGGAACGCCAGGATGACGCCGATCAGCAGCACCGCGCCGATCAGGGCGTTCAGCCCGGGATTGGCGAAGAAGGCGGTGACGATCTGCTTGTACAGCACGACCCCGACCAGGCCGCAGAGCACCAGGAACACCAGCATCCGCACCAGGAAGATCCTGGGCGAGGACAGCTTGCTCAGTTCGATCTCCATCTCGGATCGGGAGGGGGGCATTGCCGGGTCATCCGTTCGCGAAGGCCGCATCTGCCAGCAATATGGCACAGCGGCGGAGTGAGGAAAGCCGAATCAAAAGGCTGTCGGTAGAACCTCGGGTTGATACGGAGTGGAGTGTTGCCGCTTTGCGCAGCTTTCCGGGGCGCCGGCGCGTCTGCGTGTGCAGAAGGTGCCAATCCCACGCGGGGATCGCGAGACGAACGCGGGTTGCACCGCTGGGTGGGGTGCACGGCGGCGATCGGCGATTCGCGCGCCGCGCATGACGAGTTTGCAATCTGCGGCATTCCCGCGCAGGCAACAGGCCGCGTTCCCGCTCACGCAGTCCTTAACGTACTCCCACAGCCTCCGATGGAACCCGCTCACAATGCAGTGACAGGATAAAAGACGCCGCGAAATCAGGGTGATAGCGTTCTGTGACAATGAGCCGCCTGACAAACGCATTGCGTCGCAGCAAGCAGATTTTATTTTCACCGCAGCAACGCGAGCGCTGTCGCCGTGACACCGCCGTTCGTTTGTTCAAACCTTCAGGGGCGATCATCTCAATGTCTGGACTTCGCGCGCAATCGGCATGCATTGCTCTGATGCTGGCCGTGACGGCGCCACTGCTTGCTGGCTGCGACGAACCGAAAACCGCAACCGCCGCCGTACAAGCACCGGAGCCGGACGTCAGTGTCGTCACTGTGAAGCAGCAGGCGCGCGCGATGGTGCGCGAGCTGCCGGGCCGCATCGCGCCGACCCGTGTCTCCGAGGTGCGCCCGCGCGTCTCGGGCATCGTCGTCAACCGCATGTTCCATCAAGGCAGCGAGGTGAAGCTCGGCGATCCCCTGTACCAGATCGATCCGCGCCCGTTCGAGGTCGAATTGCAGTCGACCGAGGCGGCGCTGGCGCGCGCCAAGGCGGTGCTCGAGCAGACCTCGCTGCAGGCCCGCCGCATCGCAACCCTCACCAACCAGCGCGCGACTTCCGAGGCCGAGAACGAGAAGGCGATCGCCAACCTGAAACAGGCCGAAGCCGACGTGCAGGGCCGCGAGGCCGACGTCGCGCGTGCGAAACTCAACCTGGATTATGCGACGATCCGTGCACCGATCGACGGCACCATCGGTGCCGCGCTGGTCAGCGAAGGCGCGCTCGTCGTGCAGAACGACGCCGCGAGCCTTGCGACCATTCAGCAGCTCGATCCGATCTACGCCGACTTCCAGCAGTCGGTGACCGAAATGAACCAGCTCCGCCGCGCCTTCGAGAGCGGCGATCTCGACCGCATCGCGCCCGACGCGATGAAGGTCCATCTCGTGCTCGACGACGGCTCGATCTATCAGGTCGCAGGCAAGCTGCTGTTCTCCGACGCCAAGGTCGATGCCCATACCGGGCAGGTGACCTTGCGCGGTGAGTTCCCGAACCCGCATCGCATCCTGCTGCCGGGCATGTATGTCCGCGTGCTGATCGAGCAGGGCATCGACACCGACGCGATCGCGGTGCCGCAGCAGGCGATCCAGCGCAATGGCGGCGGCGGCAGCGAGGTGTTCGTCGTCAAGGACGACAATCACGTCGCGGTGCAGCCGGTGCGCACCGGCTCGTTGCAGGGCGGCCACTGGTTCGTCACCGAAGGCCTCAAGGCCGGCGACAAGGTCGTCGTCGAGGGCTTCCAGAAATTCGCCGCAGGCGACAAGGTGCGGCCGCTGGCGTGGCGTGAGGTCGACGCTGCTGCAGCGCAGTCGGATTCGCCGCAGACCGCGCACGCGGGGCGCTGATCCGACATGCCCAGCTTCTTCATCGACAGGCCGATCTTCGCCTGGGTCGTCGCCCTGTTCATCTGTCTGGTCGGCGCGATCTCGATTCCGCTGCTCGCTGTCGCGCAATATCCGATCATCGCGCCGCCCTCGATCTCGATCTCGACGAGCTATCCCGGCGCGTCGCCTGAGAACCTCTACAACAGCGTCACGCGGCTGATCGAGGAGGAGCTCAACGGCGCCGCCAACATCCTGAACTTCGAATCGACCTCCGACTCGCTCGGCCAGGTCGAGATCATCGCCAACTTCAAGCCGGGCACCGACACCAGCCAGGCCTCGGTCGAGGTGCAGAACCGCCTCAAGCGCGTCGAGGCGCGGCTGCCGCGCGCCGTGATCCAACAGGGCATCCTGGTCGAGGAAGCCTCCTCGGCGGTGCTGCAGATCATCACGCTGAATTCGAGCGACGGCTCGCTGGATGAAGTCGGCCTCGGCGACTTCATGATCCGCAACGTGTTGGGCGAGGTGCGCCGCATCCCCGGCGTCGGCCGCGCCACGCTGTATTCGACCGAGCGTTCGCTGCGCATCTGGATCGATCCGGCCAAGCTGGTCGGCTACGGCTTGTCCGCCGACGACGTCAACCGGGCGATCACGGCTCAGAACGCCCAGGTCGCCTCCGGCAGCATCGGCGCCGAGCCGAGCACCGATACGCAGAAGATCTCCGCGCAGGTGCTGGTGAAGGGCCAGCTCTCCTCGCCCGACGAGTTCGGCGCGATCATCCTGCGCGCCAACGCCGACGGCTCGACGGTCCGCCTGCGCGACGTCGCGCGGATCGAGATCGGCGGCCTCAGCTACCAGTTCAACACCCGTCTCGACGGCAAGCCAACGGCCGGTCTCTCGGTGCTGCTGTCGCCGAAGGGCAATGCGCTGGCGACCGCGAGCGCCGTCGAAGCCAAGATGAAGGAGCTGTCGCGCTTCTTCCCGGCCAATATCTCCTACGAAATCCCCTACAACATCACGCCCGTCGTGAAGGCCTCGATCGAGAAGGTCTTGATGACGCTGGTCGAGGCTGTCGTGCTGGTGTTCATCGTGATGTTCCTGTTCCTGCAGAACATCCGCTACACCATCATTCCGACCATCGTGGTTCCGGTGGCGTTGCTCGGCACCTGCGCCACGCTGATGGTCGTCGGCTACTCCATCAACATGCTGACCATGTTCGGCATGGTGCTGGCGGTCGGCATCCTCGTGGACGACGCCATCGTCGTGGTCGAGAACGTCGAGCGCATCATGGCAGAGGAAGGCCTGCCGCCGAAGGAAGCCACCAGAAAGGCGATGTCGCAGATATCAGGCGCCATCATCGGCATCACGTTGGTGCTGATGGCGGTGTTCGTGCCGATGGCGTTCTTCCCGGGCTCGGTCGGCATCATCTATCGCCAGTTCTCGGTCACCATGGTGGCGGCGATCGCGTTCTCGGCGCTGCTCGCGCTGTCGCTGACGCCGGCGCTGTGCGCGACCTTGCTCAAGCCGGTCGAGAAGGGCCACGGCCATGCCCGCAAGGGCGTGTTCGGCTGGTTCAACCGCGTGCTCGACAATAGCCGCGCAGGCTATACGCGCACCGTGCAGGGCTCGCTGAAGCGCACCGGCCGCCTGATGCTGATCTATCTCGTGCTGTTCGCAGGCGTTGCCTACGGCTTCGTGCGGCTGCCCGGCGGCTTCCTGCCGGTCGACGACCAGGGCTTCATCACCACCGACGTGCAGACGCCGTCGGAGTCGTCCTATGCGCGCACCGAAGCTGCGGTCGAGCAGGTCGAGAAGTATCTGAAGGATCGCGCCGGCATCGAGAACGTCACGTTCCTCACCGGCTTCAGCTTCCTTGGCCAGGGCATGAACACCGCGCAGGCCTTCATCACGCTGAAGGGCTGGTCGGAGCGCGGCCCGAAGGATTCGGCGGCCGCAATCGTCGCCGACATCAACCGCGACCTGTCGTCGTCGATCCGCGACGCCAGGATCTCCGCATTGCAGCCGCCGCCGATCGACAATCTCGGCAACTCCTCGGGCTTCTCATTCCGCCTGCAGGACCGCGGCCAGAAGGGCTATGCCGCGCTGATCGCAGCGTCCGACCGGCTGATCACGGAGGCCAATGCCAGTCCCGTGCTGCAGAAGGTCTATGTCGAGGGTCTGCCGTCGGCGCCGCAGGTCAATTTGATGATCGACCGTGAGAAGGCGGGCGCGTTCGGCCTCACCTTCGAGGACATCAACAACACGATCTCGACCAATCTCGGCTCGAACTACGTCAACGACTTCCCGAACCGCGGGCGGATGCAACGCGTCATCGTGCAGGCCGACAAGACCAGCCGCATGAACGCGGACGACATTCTCAATTACAATGTCAAAAACAGCCGCGGCCAGCTGGTGCCGTTCTCGGCCTTCGCCACCATCGAATGGTCGAAGGGGCCGACGCAAATCGCGGGCTTCAATTACTATCCGGCCGTGCGCATCTCCGGCGAGGCGAAGCCGGGCTTCACCTCGGGCGATGCGATCGCCGAGATGGAGCGGCTCGCCGACAAGCTGCCGCGCGGCTTCGGCTATGAATGGACCGGCCAGTCGCTGCAGGAGAAGCTGTCGGGCTCGCAGGCGCCGTTCCTGCTCGCGCTCTCGGTGCTGGTGGTGTTCCTGCTGCTCGCCGCGCTCTATGAGAGCTGGACCATTCCGCTCGCGGTGCTGCTCACCAT
Source organism: Bradyrhizobium oropedii (assembly GCF_020889685.1). Classification (GTDB taxonomy): domain Bacteria; phylum Pseudomonadota; class Alphaproteobacteria; order Rhizobiales; family Xanthobacteraceae; genus Bradyrhizobium; species Bradyrhizobium oropedii. Next base: position 34,216 of record NZ_JACMYO010000036.1, on the reverse strand, counting down.
TCCGCTCGGCATTCTCGGCGCCGTGGTGGCGGCGACGCTGCGCGGGCTGTCCAACGACGTCTATTTTACCGTCGGCCTGATCACCATCATCGGCCTCGCTGCCAAGGATGCGATTCTGATCATCGAGTTCGCCAAGGACCTGCGCGCGCAGGGCAAGCCGCTGGTCGAGGCCACCATCGAGGCGTGCAGCCTCAGATTCCGCCCGATCCTGATGACCGGTCTCGCCTTCGTCTGCGGCGTGCTGCCGATGGCGATCGCCACCGGCGCCGGCGGTGCCAGCCAGCAGGCGCTCGGCACCTCGGTGATGGGCGGCATGATCGCCGTGGTGATCCTCGCGCTGCTATTGGTACCGGTGTTCTTCGTCAGCGTGCAGCGCGTGCTGGCCGGTGACCGGGAGAAGGTCGAGAAGCCCGAAATCTACGGCCCGCCTGCGCCGGTAACGGGCGGCCAGTGATGTCCGAGATCGGTGGCCATCAAGTCGGCGGCTTGCTTTCACAACATAGTCAATCCAGATTGCAGCTCTGGATTGAACGGGAAGCGCGCAGGCAACCCGGGGATTGAGAGCATGTGATGCGGCCGAGCGATATTGCGATCTCGAATTATCGCTCGATCCGGCGGCTCTCGATGCCCATTCAACCGCTGTCGGTCTTTGTCGGCGAGAACGGCGTCGGCAAATCCAATCTCTACAAGTCGCTGTCGCTGCTGCGCGACGCGGCCACGGGCCGGATCACGCGCACGATCGCCGACGAGGGTGGATTGAACTCGGTCTGCTGGTCGGGCATGCGCCGGCGGGGCGAGGATGGACGGTTGCGGCTGGCGGTCAGATTCGAGCACGTCAATTACGCGATCGAGCTCGGACATCCCGGCCCGGTCGAGGCGGCGTTTCCCGGCGAGCCGATGATCAAGTCCGAGCGCATCGAGGCGATCCACGGCAAGCGAAAAGTCCTGATGATGGAGCGGACCAATTCGCACGTCAGCGTCCGCGGCGAGAGCGGTGCCTGGAGCGAGCACAAGAATGCGGTGCTGCCGTCGGAAACCGCGCTCGCCGATTTCCTCGACGGCCAGACATGTCCCGAAGTCGGCCTGATCAGGAACGCCTTGCAGAGCTGGCGCTTCTATCACGATTTCCGCACCGATCCGGCGTCGCCGATCCGCAAGCCTTGTCTGGCGATCACGACGCCGTCGCTGAGCGCCGATGGCAGCGATCTGGCAGCCGCTTTGGCAACGCTCAGCACGATCCGGCAGGATGCAGCCGACCTGCAGGATGCGATCGAGGATGCATTCCCGGGCGCCGAGCTCCGGGCGTGGGAAGAGCGTGGGCAGTGCGAATTTGAGCTGCGGCAGGCAGACATGCCGCGTGCGTTCAAGGCGCACGAACTATCCGACGGCACGCTGAAATATATCTGCCTGCTCGCCGTGTTCATGGGCTATCGGCTGCCGCCGTTCATCGCGCTGAACGAACCCGAGACCAGTTTGCATCCGTCGCTGCTGGCGGCGTTGGCCCGGCTGATCGCCAAGGCGTCGCGCCGCGCTGACATCTGGATCGTCACCCATTCGGAGCAGCTGATGGAGGCGTTGCGCAGCGAGAGCTCGGTGCCGCTGCGCCGGGTGATCAAGGCGAAGGGCGCCACGACCATCGAGGGCCTGACCCTCGGCGGTGAATTTCGTGACGGTCGAGACGACGACGAAGATGACGACGACGATTAGATCGCGCCGTCTCGCTATTGCCCGAGCGGCTTGAGGATCTTGATCAGCTCGCCGTGCACGAACTCGTTGCCGCAGACGACATGGCCGGTCTGCAGCGGATCGTCATTGCCCTGGATGCCGGAAACCGTTCCGCCGGCTTCGCGGACCATCAACAGGCCGGCTGCGACGTCCCAGGCCTGCAGATTGCGCTCCCAATAGCCGTCGAGGCGACCCGCCGCGACGAAGGCGAGGTCGAGCGAAGCGGCGCCGAAGCGGCGGAAGCCCGCGACCTTGCTCTGGAGCGCGGCCATCTCCTGCAGCGCGAGCTGATGATTGCCACGGCCGATATGCGGCAGGCCGCAGGCGACCACGCATTCGTTGAGCTGGCGGCGGCCGGCGACGCGCAGCCGCTGGTCGTTGAGGAACGCGCCCTTGCCGCGCTCGGCGATATAGAGCTCGTCATTGGCGGGATTGTAGATCACGCCCGCGATCACGGTGTCTTCGCGAAGCAGCCCGATCGAGATCGCGAATTGCGGGATGCCGTGCAGGAAGTTGGTGGTGCCGTCCAAGGGATCGACGATCCAGGTGTGGCTCTTGTCCGAGCCTTCGCGCTTGCCGCCTTCCTCGCCGAGGAACCCGTAGCCGGGCCGGGCCTTTTCGAGGTCGGTGTAGAGCATCTCCTCGGCGCGCTTGTCGGCCAGCGAGACGAAATTCGCCGGTCCCTTCAGCGACACCTGGAGATGTTCGATCTCGCCGAGGTCGCGCTTGAGGCTGCGGCCGGCGCGGCGCGCGGCCTTGACCATGACATTGATGAGGGCGGAGTAGAGCATGATGAGAACTTGTGACTCGAGAATGTGAAAGTCGATAAGGCGGCGCGCGCAAATCTTAGTCCGTCATCCCCGCGCAAAGGCTACGCCTTTGCCGCTGGAGGTGCGAGCGGAGCGAGCCTCGAAGGGTGCACGGCCCCGGACCGGGCCGTTCATCCTTCGAGACGCGCTTCGCGCTCCTCAGGATGACGGGTCAAGCGGGAACGGCGTGGCCGCACCGGATTTCCGGACTGGGTGCCCTCTGGAAGTGGCGCCGTCAAGGCGTCATTTGACGTTGTTTCCGATCCATTTTCGCGCGGCTGCCTCGCCCTTGGCGCGGTCTTCCGGGCTCATATCGGCGAGGATATCGTCAAGATCGGGGTCGCCCTTGCCGGCGGTCTTGGCGACGGTGTGCCATTTCAGCGCCTCGACCTTGTCCACCGGGGCGCCGGCGCCGGTCGCCAGCACATGGGCGAGGCGGTTTTGCGCGATCGCGCTGTTCTGCCGGGCCGCCTTGCGCAGCAGTGCCACCGCCGCCGGCACGTTCCGCGGCGTGCCGGCGCCGTTGTAGAGCGCGATGGCGTATTCGACCTCGGCATCGACATTGTCGGCCAGCGAGGCGGCCTGCAGCAGCCGCGCCGCCTTTTCGAGGTCCTTCGGCACGCCGGTGCCTTCCTTGTAGAAGGTCGCCAGCGCGTATTGCGCCTCCGGGCTGCCGGCGTCCGCGGCCATGCGCAGCAGCTCGGCGGAGCGGCGGAGGTCCTGCGGCAGGGTCTGGCCGTCGAGATAGAGCAGGGCGAGATTATAGGCCGCCTTGGGCTCGCCGAGCTTGGCCGCCGATGCCAGGAGCTTGACCGCGCCGTCCTTGTCCACCGCGCCGCCGCGGCCGGCGATCTTCATCATGGCGAGCGCGAACATCGCCTCGCGGTCGCCGGCGTCGGAGGCGCGCTTGTACCAGTCGTCGGCCTTGGCGTAATCGCGCTTGACGCCGAGCCCGTTGGCATAGAGCTCGCCCAGCATCGTCATGGCCTTGGGATCATAGTTGTTCTGCGCGCGTGTGGTCGCGAGATCGAACGCGGTCTTGTACATGCCGCGCTGATAGGCGCCGAATACGAGGTCGACATTGGGATCGTCGACTGCCTGGGTCGGCGAGGGCGTCGGGCTGGGCGTTGCGGTCGCGGCAGGCTTCGGCGCGGGTTTCTTTGCGACCGGCGCGTGCACCTTCGGCTTCTCCTTCGGAGCCTCCTTCTTCGCAGGCGGCGGCGTCTGTGCCGGCGGCGTGATCGAGAGCTGCGCCATCGCGCCGCTCGCCAGCATCGTGCAGCCGAGCGCAACACCTATCGGACGCAGGCATTTCATTCCACCGTCATCCCTCGGCCTTGGCCTTGCCGAATGTGCCGGCATGCGCCTGCGCGATCGCCTCGCCGATCTCGACGAGAGCCGTTTTTGCGCCGCGCGGATCGGACCAGATGAAATCTCCGACCAGCACGAAATCCGCGCCGGCGGCCGCGAACGCCGCGGCCTCCTCGCGTGAGGTCGCAAAGCCTATGCAGGGCGGCTCGAACAATTCGTCCCACCATTCCAGCCGCTCGGCGATCGCCTCGGTCGAAGGCCGCTGTCCCTTGGCGTCGGGCTCGCCGAACAGCACATAGTCGGCACCGGCCTCGCCGGCAGCCATGGAATCGTGGCGCGTCGCGAGCCCGCCGACGCCGACGATGCGATCGGGCTTCAGCGCGGGCGCAGCCTCTTCCATCGCGGCGAGGCCGGTCAGATGCGCGCCATCGGCGCCGGCGCGGGCCACGATGTCGGGATGGCCGTCGATCAACAGCGCCGCACCTGCGTTCTGGATCGCCGGCGCCAGCTCCTTGACATGGGAGATCATGCTGCGCGGATCGGTGTCGCGCAGCCGCACCAGAACGGCCGCGACATCGGCCGCAGCCAACAGCTCGGCGAGCTCGGCCGCGAGCTGCGCAGGCTCGTCGACCGGCGGAGTTGCCAGATAGAGGCGCGGCGCCGGCCGCGGCGGAACGGGCTTGGTGGCCAACTATGCCGCCTGTTTTTCGAGGCCGGCTTCCCAATTGCCGGTGCTCGCCAACCCGTTCATCCGGGCGCGATGCGAGAAGGCGCGCTGGCCTGCGGGGACGTTGTCGGGCTTGCCGGACCACGCCTTCTGCGGCGCAGCCTGCAATGCACGGCCGTAGGAGAAGGTCAGCCGCCAGGGCAAATGGCCGATCTTGTTCATGGCGTCGAGATGCGCGGTCGCTTCCTCGTCGCTCTGTCCGCCGGAGAGGAAGGCAATGCCGGGCACCGCGGCCGGGACGCAGCTCTTGAGCAGGCGGATGGTCTTCTCGGCGACTTCCTGGACCGACGCCTGCTTCGGGCACTTCTTGCCCGAGATCGCCATGTTCGGCTTCAGGATCATGCCTTCCAGCGCGACGCGCTGCACCCGCAATTCCTGGAAGGTGCGGTTCAGCACGCGCTGCGTCACCTCATAGCAGCGGTCGATGTCATGATCGCCGTCCATCAGCACTTCCGGCTCGACGATCGGGACGATCTGCGCGGCCTGGCACAGCGCGGCGTAGCGCGCCAGCGCGTGGGCGTTGACGCGGACTGCGGTCTGGGTCGGGATTCGCGGCCCGATATCGATCACCGCGCGCCATTTCGCAAACCGCGCACCGCGCTCGTAATATTTCTTCAGCCGCTCGGCGAGCTTGTCGAGGCCGACGGTGACGAGTTCGCCGGGGCAGTTCGGCAGCGCCTGGGTGCCTTCGTCGACCTTGATGCCGGGGATCGCGCCTGCCTGCTCGATCAGCTTGACCAGCGGCGTGCCGTCCTTGGCATTTTGCCAGATCGTCTCGTCGTACAGGATGACGCCGGAGATGTACTTGCTCATCGCCTCCTGCGAGCGGAACAGCATCTCGCGATAGTCGCGGCGGCTGTCCTCGGTCGAATCGACCTTGATGGCGTCGAAACGCTTCTTGATGGTGCCGGAGGATTCGTCGGCAGCGAGCAGGCCCTTGCCCGGGGTGACCATGGCAAGCGCAATTCTGTTGAGGTCAGCGAGGTTCATCGGAAGCGTCCTCCAGAGCCATTGCCTTTGCAAACCAAAATAGGCGGTTCTCGGGCAAATGCCTAGAAAACGTTGGTCGCGGCTGGTGTTTGTCGCAGCCGGCAATCAAGCCTCGGGACACCGTTTCCAACTGCGTCGGAGCCGGTGTCCCGCCTTAATGATTCAGGCAAGAAGTTGTCAGGCAACCTTGTCAGGCCACCTTGGGGTCGAGCTGGCCCGCGGCGTAGCGCTTGGCCATCTCCGCCGTGGTCAGCACCTTCTTGATCTTGCTGGCCTGGCCCGCGGTGTTGAACTCCTGCAGGCGCTGCTTGCACAGTTTGGTCATCGCCTCCATCGCCGGCTTCAGATACTTGCGCGGATCGAACTCTTCCGGATTGTCCTTCAGCACCTTACGGATCTGGCCGGTCATCGCCATCCGATTGTCGGTGTCGATGTTGATCTTGCGCACGCCGTTCTTGATGCCGCGCTGGATCTCGGCGACCGGCACGCCCCAGGTCGGCTTCATCTTGCCGCCATTGGCGTTGATGATCTCCTGCAATTCCTGCGGCACCGACGAGGAGCCGTGCATCACCAGATGCGTGTTCGGCAGCTTGCGATGGATTTCCTCGATCACGTTCATGGCGAGGATGTCGCCGTCGGGCTTGCGGGTGAACTTGTAGGCGCCGTGCGAGGTGCCCATCGCGATCGCGAGCGCGTCGACCTTGGTTTCCTGGACGAACTTCACGGCTTCGTCCGGATTGGTCAGCAGCTGGTCATGCGACAGCTTGCCCTCGGCGCCATGGCCGTCTTCCTTGTCGCCCATGCCGGTCTCGAGCGAGCCGAGCACGCCGAGCTCGCCTTCCACCGAGATGCCGCCGAGATGGGCCATGCCGGTCACCGTCCTGGTGACGCCGACATTGTAGTCCCAGTCGCCGGGAGTCTTGCCGTCGGCCTTCAGCGAGCCGTCCATCATGACCGAGGTGAAGCCGGCCTGGATCGCGGTCATGCAGGTGGCGGGCTCGTTGCCGTGGTCGAGATGCACGCAGACCGGGATCTGCGGGTAGATCTCGGTGACGGCATCCATCATGTGCTTGAGCATGACGTCGTTGGCATAGGACCGCGCGCCGCGCGAGGCCTGGATGATGACGGGCGCGTCGACCTCGGAGGCCGCGGCCATGATCGCCAGCGCCTGCTCCATGTTGTTGATGTTGAAGGCAGGTACGCCGTAATCATGCTCGGCCGCGTGGTCGAGCAGTTGCCGCAACGTGATGCGAGCCATTCCATTTCTCCCTGTAGTGCGCGTTCGCGGATTTGAAGCGCGATGAGCTTAGATTGAATCGTCATCGCGCTTTAGCTCATTGTTTGAGCATGATCTCCGCGCAAACGCTTCGCGTTTGTCGCGAGGGAAAGCCGCTTCACGCCTTTCCGGATCATGCTCTGGATCAACCCTTTTTCAGAACTTCGACGCCCGGCAGCGGCTTGCCTTCCATCCATTCAAGAAACGCGCCGCCGGCGGTCGAGACGTAGGAAAAATCACCGGCCACGCCCGCCTGGTTCAGCGCCGCGACGGTGTCGCCGCCGCCGGCGACCGAGATCAGCTTTTTGGCCCTGGTGCGCTCGGCGGCATGCTTGGCCGACACCACGGTGCCGCGGTCGAACGGCGTCAATTCGAAGGCGCCGAGCGGCCCGTTCCAGACCAGCGTCGCCGCATCGTCGATCGCGGCATGGATGCGCGCGATCGATTGCGGGCCGACGTCGAGGATCATGCCGTCGGCCGGGATCGCGTCGAGGCCATAGGCGTGCGACGGCGCGTTGGCGGCAAACTGGTTGGCGACAACGGCATCGACGGGGAGGATGATCGCGCAATTCGCCGCGTTGGCCTTCTCCATGATCCGCAGCGCGGTCGCGGCGAGGTCCTTTTCGGCGAGCGACTTGCCGACGGCGATGCCCTGCGCGTGCAGGAAGGTGTTGGCCATGCCGCCGCCGATCACCAGCGCGTCGACCTTGTTCACGAGGTTTTCCAAGAGGTCGATCTTGGTCGAGACCTTGGCGCCGCCGATGATCGCGATCACGGGCTTGGTCGGTGCTTCCAGCGCCTTGCCGAGTGCGTCGAGCTCGGCCTGCATGGTGCGACCGGCATAGGCGGGCAGTTTGTGGCCGAGGCCTTCGGTGGTGGCGTGGGCGCGATGTGCGGCGGAGAAGGCATCGTTGACCCAGATGTCGCCGAGCTTTGCGAGCTCCGCGACGAAGCCGGCGTCGTTCTTCTCCTCTTCCTTGTGGAAGCGGGTGTTCTCGAGGCAGAGGATGTCGCCGTCCTTGAGGGCCGCAACCGCATTGGCCGCAGGCTCGCCGATGCAATCTTCGGCGAAGGCGACCGGGCGCTTGATCACCTTCGACAGTGCTTCAGCGACCGGCTTCAGCGAGTCCTTGGCATCGCGTCCCTTGGGACGGCCGAAATGGGCGAGCAGGATCACCTTGCCGCCCTTGTCGGAGATTTCGGTGATGGTGGGGGCAACGCGCTCGAGCCGGGTGGCGTCGGTGACGCGGCCGCCGTCCATGGGGACGTTGAGGTCGACGCGCAGCAGCACGCGCTTGCCCTTCACGTTGACGTCGTCGAGGGTGCGGAACGATTTTGTCATGAGCGTTTCCTGTGCGGCCGGACACAGCCGTCCGGGGACGGCGTCGCTTTTCGCTTGCCGAGGTCGCGGCCGTCGAGGTCGCGAATGCGGGGGCAAAGACGCAGATGCCCGGCACAGGGCCGGGCATCGCGGGTGGTCTTTCTTTAGAGCAGCTTGCCGATCGCGACGGCGGTGTCCGCCATGCGGTTCGAGAAGCCCCACTCATTGTCGTACCAGGCCATTACACGCACCAGCGTGCCGTTCTGCACCTTGGTCTGGTCCATGTGGAAGGTGGCCGAGTGCGGATCGTGGTTGAAGTCGATCGAGACGTTCGGCGCGGTGGTAAAGCCCAGAATGCCCTTGAGCTGCTGCTCAGAGGCGCGCTTCATCGCCTCGTTGATTTCCTTGGCGTCGGTGGCGCGCTTGGCGACGATCTTCAGGTCGATCACCGAGACGTTCGGGGTCGGCACGCGGATCGAGACGCCGTCGAGCTTGCCCTTCAGCTCCGGCAGCACCAGGCCGATCGCCTTGGCGGCGCCGGTCGAGGTCGGGATCATCGACATGGCAGCGGCACGGCCGCGATAGAGATCCTTGTGCAGGGTGTCGAGCGTCGGCTGGTCGCCGGTATAGGCGTGGATCGTGGTCATGAAGCCGGTCTCGATGCCGACCGTCTCGTTCAACACCTTGGCAACCGGCGCGAGGCAGTTGGTGGTGCAGGAGCCGTTGGAGACGACGAGCTGATCCTTGTTCAGCGTGTCATGGTTGACGCCGTAGACGATGGTGGCGTCGGCGCCATCGGCCGGGGCCGAGACCAGCACGCGCTTGGCGCCGGCGGTCAGATGCGCGGAGGCCTTGTCCTTGGCGGTGAAGATGCCGGTGCATTCCAGCGCGATGTCGACGCCGAGGGCCTTCCACGGCAGCTTGGAGGGATCGCGCTCGGCCGAGACCTTGATCTTGTTGTCGCCGACGCTGATCGAATCGCCGTCGACGGTCACGGTGCCCGGAAAGCGGCCATGCACGGAATCGAAGCGCAGCAGATGCGCGTTGGTCTCGACCGGGCCGAGGTCGTTGATGCCGACCACCTCGATGTCCTTGCGGCCGGACTCGGCGATGGCGCGCAACACATTGCGGCCGATACGCCCAAACCCGTTGATCGCGACGCGGATTGCCATGCTCGTCTCCTCTAATGCTGTTGTCAGCCCCGCGGGAGGGCTCCCACGAGGTTTTTACGGCGGAACGCCCGGTTCAGCCGGGCGCGTACGGAAAAGATGGAGCTTTGGTAATCCTTTTTCGCGTCAAGCTCAACCTTGGCCCGCTTGTGTCAGGCCAGCGTCAGACGCGCTTCGTGGCAACGTTAACGACGGCTTCAGCGGTAATGCCGAAATGCGGGAAAAGGTCCTTCGCCGGGGCGCTGGCGCCGAAACCGTGCATGCCGATGAACTCGCCGTCGCGGCCGATCACGGCATCCCAGCCCCAGCGCACCGCGGCCTCGATCGCGATCTTGACCGGAGCGTTGCCGATAATGGCATTTTGCCGCTCGGCGGGCTGCTGCAGCAGCAATTCCAGCGACGGGACCGAGACCACCCGCGTCGCGATGCCGCGCCCGGCGAGCTGTTTCTGCGCCTCGACCGCGATCTGGACCTCGGAACCGGAGGCGAACAATGACACTTTTGCGTCACCCTGCGCCGCGACCAGCTCGTAGGCGCCGTGGCTGCACGGGTTGTCGTTCGGCGCCGTGGTGCGGAGCTGCGGCAGGTTCTGGCGAGTCAGCGCCAGCACCGTCGGTCCGTCGATGCGGTTGAGCGCCAGTTCCCAGCACTCGGCGGTCTCGACCGCGTCGCAGGGACGGAACACGCGCATGTTGGGCATCGCGCGCAGCGCAGAGAGGTGCTCGACCGGCTGGTGGGTCGGGCCGTCCTCGCCAAGGCCGATCGAGTCGTGGGTCATGACATAGACGACGCCGGTGCCCATCAGCGCCGACAGCCGCATCGCGGGGCGCGCATAGTCGGTGAACACCAGGAAGGTGGCGCCGTTCGGCGCGAAGCCGCCGTGCAGGAAGATACCATTGAGGCACGCCGCCATGCCGTGCTCGCGGATGCCGTAATGGATGAAGCGGCCCTTCGGCGTCTTGGCGGCGAACCCCACTGCCGACTTCGCCTTGTTGTTGTTGGAGCCGGTGAGGTCGGCAGAGCCGGCGACGAATTCCATCGGCATCGCAGCCGCAATCACCTCGATCGCAGCTTCCGACGATTTGCGGGTCGCGACGTTGAGCGGATTTTCCAGGAGGCCCTTCTTGAAGGCGCGCAGTCCCTTGGCCAGCGATTGCGGCCGCTCGTGACGGATCCGGCGCTCGAACTCGGCGCGCTTGCGGTTGCCGAGCTGCGCGAACTGCTCGTCCCAAGCCTTGTGCTCGGCCGCGCCGCGGGCACCCGCCTCACGCCACGCCTTCAGCACGTCGTCGGGCACCGAGAACGGCTCGAGCGAGATGCCGAGCTTTTCCTTGGCGCCCTTGAGCTCAGCGGCGCCGAGCGCTTCGCCATGCGCCTTGGCGGTGCCGGCCCTGGTCGGTGCGCCGAAGCCGATCGTGGTCTTGCAGGCGATCAGCGAAGGCTTGCTGGATTTCTGCGCGCGGGTGATCGCAGCGGCAATCGCCTCCGGATCATGGCCGTCGATGAGCTCCGCGGCCCAGCCGGCGGACTTGAAGCGCTTCACCTGGTCGACGGAATCGGCGATCGAGGTCGGGCCGTCGATCGAGATGCCGTTGTCGTCGTACAGCACGATCATCTTGTTGAGCCGCCAGTGGCCGGCCATCGCGATCGCTTCCTGCGAGATGCCTTCCATCAGGTCGCCGTCGGAGGCGAGCACATAGGTGTGGTGGCTGACGATCTTCTTGCCGAACTCGGCGGCGAGCATCTTCTCGGCGAGCGCCATGCCGACCGCGGTCGCAATGCCCTGGCCGAGCGGACCGGTGGTGGTCTCGATGCCCTTGGTGTGGAAATTCTCCGGATGGCCCGGCGTCAGCGATCCGAGCTGGCGGAAATGCTTGATCTGGTCGAGTGTCATGTCCTTGTTGCTGCCGGTCAGATACAGCAACGCGTAGAGCAGCATCGAGCCGTGGCCGGCCGACAGCACGAAGCGGTCGCGATCGGGCCATGCCGTGTCGGCGGCATCGAATTTCAGGAATTTTGTGAACAGGACGGTCGCGATGTCGGCAGCGCCCATCGGCAGGCCGGGATGGCCGGAATTCGCCTTCTCGACGGCGTCCATGGCAAGGCCACGGATCGCATTGGCCATACGGGTGTGATCGACCTGCGTCATGATGAAAAGTCCGCCTGGAATGAGGAGCTGATTGCTGGACGCATCGGGGCGGGCAGCCGCGATACGCGCGTGGATGGCCTTACGGGTTGGAGGGTGGATTAGCACCTCAATTCCGCAAGTCCAAGGCGATGAAACCACCCAAAACGGGGAAAAGTTGCTCGAAATCGCCCCATTTCATTGAACGGTGCATAGTTCTGGACTGCCGTTGCGCTGGGCTCGCTTGCCACGTAAATTTCGTCCCGTAAACGCTTGCCGAACCGCCAGTTTTGCCGTGCGGCAGCCATCTCTAATGGCCTACCTGAGGGGTCCGCGCCGCGTGTCATGAGTGATCGTCTCGCCAACGGGTCTGGCAATACCGAGGCACCGCTTGCCGATATCGATGCTGCGACCAAGCGGCTGATGTCAGCGCTCGATGCGCTGGAAAGCTCGGTGGAGCGGCGGCGCGAGGCCGACCGCGACGAGAATGAATTGGCGAGCCGGATCCAGGCACTCGGCGCCGATCGCTCCCGCCTTGCCGACGAGCTCGACGGATCGCTGGTGAAGTCGCGCAAGCTCGAGCGCGTCAATCGCGACATCGCGGAAAAGCTCGACGCGGCGATCGGCACGATTCGCGCCGTGCTCGAGGGCGGAGAAGGCAGATGAGCCACATCAACGTCACCATCAACGGCCGGCAATACCGGATGGCCTGCGAGGAGGGCCAGGAGGTGCGGCTGTTGAAGCTCGCGGAAAATCTCCAGCAACGCGTCGAATCCCTGCGCGGCAAGTTCGGCGAGATCGGCGATGCCAGGCTCACGGTGATGGCGGCGCTCACCGCCTGCGACGAGCTGGTCGATGCGAGCGCGCGCATCCGCAGCCTCGAGGAAGAGGTCGAGCAGCTGCGCAATGCCCGTGTCGCCGCCACCGACCGTGCCCGCGCGACCCAGACCGCGGTCTCCAATGCGCTCAACGCCGCCGCCGAGCGGATCGAGCGCACCACGCAGGTGCTCAACCGCACCGTCGGCGGCGGCATCGCGATCGGATGATTTTGCTCCACCCTCCCGTGGAGGGGCAGGCCTATCGCATATGGCGATCAGCTATGGCGACGTGGAAACGTCGGTTACAGAAGCACGCAAATGCCATAAGCCCCCTTGGGGCGAGCGTGCATTTCCTGGATTTCGGAATATTGGAAGAGTATCCGTGAGTTGCCCGACACGTCAAGTCGCCTGGTCGAACGCCGGCCACCGCCGGCTACTTTGCATGGGGTTGTTTTCGATATTTTGGCAACGCTTCTCCCCGCAAGTGGCCTCCAGGGGAGGGTGAAGAGAAAGCATGAGCTCTGCGTCTGCCTTACCGCTGGCGGATTGCGGCAACGATAGCTAGATTAGCCCCCGCGAAGCTGCGTCGTGCGTCAGGAGCCATATATCCCCGGGGCCTTATCGATCCTTTAGGGAACTGTCCCTGGCCGGGTCCGTGGACCCGGACATATGGTGCCCACCTACTTTCGTAGGGAACTCCGGGATCGAGCGCTCCAACGGCCTCTGCGGCTTCGCACTATTTTTGCTGTTGCCTTGTCGTCGCGCGGCGGCGGTTCGATTGTGGTGCAGCGCTGTCCCCTGCGAAGCAGGGCGTCCGGCGCGCCGCGGCTGGTCTTACGAAAGCTAGCGTCTGTGGAATGATGGATCGTCCGTTGTCGCGGACGACGACAGCGGAGATGGATCATGCACGCGTCTCCATCGAAGGCCGAGCTTCGGGCGCTTGCCCTCGCCAAGCGCGACGCGCTGAGCGACGAGCAGCGCGCGACTGCTGCCGAGGCGCTTGCCAAGCGCGGCGCGCCGTTCGAGATCACGCAGGGCATGATCATCTCCGGCTATGCACCGATCCGCAGCGAACTCGATCCGGCGCCGTTGATGAAGAAGCTTGCCGACAAGGGGGCACGGCTCGCACTGCCCTGCATCAATGCGCGCGGCCAGTCGCTGACCTTCCGCAACTGGTCGCCGCAGGACCGCCTGATGCTCGGGCCGCTCGGCATTCCCGAGCCGTCGCCGGCCGCGGCCGAGGTGCATCCCGACGTGATGCTGGTGCCACTGGCCGCATTCGACAAGCTCGGTCACCGCATCGGCTATGGCGCCGGCTATTACGACTATACCTTTGCACATCTGCGCAAGGCCAAGCATGTGATCGGGGTCGGGGTCGCCTTTGCTGCACAGGAAACCAAGGCCATTCCGGCGCTGTCGCACGACGTCCCGCTCGATTATGTGCTAACGGAGCGCAAGACGTTCGATTTCCGGAGTGCCTAGCCTTGCGTATTCTTTTCGTTGGTGACGTCGTCGGCAGGACCGGCCGCACCGCCATCGCCGACCACCTTCCCGGCATGATCAGGGACTGGTCGCTCGACCTCGTCGTCGTCAATGGCGAGAATTCCGCCGGCGGCTTCGGCATCACCGAGGCGATCTATCAGGAGCTGCTCGATGCCGGCGCCGACGCGATCACGCTCGGCAACCATGCCTGGAATCAGAAGGAGGCGCTGGTCTTCATCGAGCGCGCGCCGCGCCTGATCCGCCCCTTGAATTTCCCGCGTCATTCGCCCGGCCGTGGCGCCACGCTGGTCGACACGAAGAGCGGCAAGCGCGCGCTGGTTCTCAACGCGATCGGCCGCGTCTTCATGGAGCCGTCCTCCAACGATCCGTTCAGTGCGATCGATCGCGAGCTCGAGGCCTGCCCGCTGCGCGAAGGCTGTGATGCCATCGTGCTCGATTTCCATGCCGAGGCCACCAGCGAGAAGCAAGGCGTCGGCTTCTTCTGCGACGGCCGCGTCAGCCTCGTGGTCGGGACCCATACCCATGTGCCGACCGCCGACCACCAGGTGCTGCCCGGCGGCACCGCCTATATGAGCGATGCCGGCATGACCGGCGATTATGATTCAGTGATCGGCATGCAGAAGGAGGAGCCGCTGCAGCGCTTCCTCACCGGCATTCCCTCCGGCCGGTTCGAGCCGGCCGGCGGCGTTGCGACGCTGAGCGGCATCGCGGTCGAGACCGACGATACGACCGGGCTTGCGGTCAAGGTCGCGCCGGTGCGCGCCGGCGGGCGGCTCGAGCCCGCGGTGCCGGGGTTTTGGGTGAAGTGAGGATAGAATTGCAGCTCTGCTCGTCATTGCGAGCGGAGCGAAGCAATCCATCTCTCGGCACTCGCGGAGCGATGGATTGCTTCGTCGCTGTCGCTCCTCGCAATGACGGTTGCGGCAACTACCCCTGTCGAAAGCCCATCCGGAACGCGCCCCAGTGGCGGCCGTTGACGACGATCGGCGATGACAGGTCCTTCATCAGCACGAAATTGCCGCCGCCCATGTCGCGGCGGTAGGTCTGCAGCAGGAACGGCTTGGTGTTGGCCGCGACCTTGCTTACCGCGCGGTCGTTGAACAAGCGGCGGTTGCGGCAATTGGCGTTGTTCCACACCGGGTCCGGCCCCTGCGGCAGCCGGTAGTTCGGATTGTGGGTCGGCAGATAGCCGCTGCATGCCCAGGCGACGCAGAACACGATGCGCGGATCGGTCTTCTGGATCGGATCTTGAATCGCGGGGAGCACGCGGTCGGTGAAGCTGACATAGTCGGTCAGATACTGCTTCGGATTGGTCCCCGCGATCTCGCGATACTTCTCGTCCATCAATTGCGCGAGCGTGATCTCGCCGCGTGCGACGGCACCCTCGAACAGCTCGGAGATCCGCTTTGCGGTCTCGATCACGACGCGGATCAGCGGCGCATCCGAGGTCTCCACGCCGCTGTCGGCGATCGTCACGATCAGGCTCTCGGAAAGCTCGAGCAGCTTCGCTACGCGGCCGTCGGCGTGCTTGAGGTCGCGCGAGGAGAGATCGACGCCCTTGGCAAGCTCGTTCAGCTCCGTGATCACCGTGTCGCAATGACCGAGATTGGAGGTCGCGGCGCGCGCAACGCTGCCGATCTCGGCGCCGACGGATGAGAAGCCTTCCTGGACGCGCGTGATGATGCCCGAGATCTGCTGGGCGCCTTCGCCGGCGCTCTTGGCGCGCAGCGAGGCATCGCTGCTCTCGCCGATCAGGCTGCCGATCTGGCCGTCGAGATCGCGGACGGTGTCGGAGATCTGGTGCGTCGCCTGGCGCGTTGCTTCCGCAAGGTTCTTCACCTCGCTTGCGACCACGGCAAAGCCGCGCCCGGCGTTGCCGGCGCGCGCGGCCTCGATGGTGGCGTTGAGCGCCAGCAGATTGGTCTGCTTGGCGATCGCCTCGATCGAACCGGAAACCTTGGCGACCTGGCTCAGCGCGGAGCCGACCGCGGCGAGCCGGGCCTCGATCCGCCCGACGGCGGCGACGAGCTCAGCGATGTGGCTGACCGCCGTCTCGACGGCGTTGCGCGATTCCGCGATCTGGCCGACCGCGGCGGATGCAGTCGTCTGCACCGCCTGCGAGGCATTGGCGATGTCGTGATTGGCCGAGACCATGATCTCGGCGGTCTCCTGCAGATGATGGAACCGCTCCGACTGGCTGCTGACGCGATTCGCGACCTCCTGGATGTTGCCGGCGATGTCGGCAAGCTCGACCCCGAGGCCGCCGATGCGGTCGGCAAGCTGGTCGACCAGCCGTTCGGCCAGCGTCCGGTCCGATGAGATATCCAGCACTGCAAGCTGCGCAGCCGACATGTCAGCACGTCCTCCCGTCACAGCGGCCTGTCGAGCCGCCGCAGCATTCCCATTCCGATCTAAAGCGTGATTCGCGTCGCCGGTCTTGCCTGAGCGTGCACTGCGTGTCCCGGATTACGCTTCGCTCCATCCGGGCTACAAGAATTCCGATCAAAGCTTGTAGGCGGTGCGGAAGGCGCCCCAGTGCCGGCCGCGGACGCGAATCGGCACGTCGATCTCGCGCATCATCACGGTGGTGCCGTTGCCCATGTCGCGCGCATAGCTCTGAACCAGATAGGCGCGCTGGTTTTGCGCGGCGGCAAGGCCAGCGGCATCGTTGAAGATGCGGCGATTGCGGCAATTGGCGGTGTTATATGCCACGTCGCCCGGCCGCTGCGGCTGCGAGTAGATCTTGTTATGGACCGGCAGGTAGCCGTTCCGATCGACCGTCGCGCAGAACGTCAGGCGCTTGTCCTTGGCAAGGAACGCCTCGAGCGAAGCGGGCAGCGAACGATCCGCCCAGTCCAGCATCCTGGTGCGGTACTGCACCGGGTTGGTGCCTGCGATCTCGACATAGTTGGTGTCGAACATGTCGGCGATCGCGATCGCGCCGCTGTCGAGCCCGTTCTCGAAGATCCTGCTCAGCGCGCTGCCTGCTTCCATCGCGCGGGTGACCAGTTCGGCGTTCTCCTCGTGGATCGCCCACATCCGGTCTTCGATCTTCTCGCGCAGCTCTGATGTCGCCGCCTCGAACCGCGCCTGGCTACCTGCCTTGGCGCGGTCGGCGATCCTGATCCGGCACGCGCCGACGTCCTGCAGGGTTGCGCTCAGGGTCTCGTGGGCCGGCAACTTCCCGGCGTCTGGCCCGCCGATCAGGATGCCGTCCATCGCGATCTCGTAGACCGGCGCGGTGACGATGCCCCGCGCAGTCGTGACCTCGATGGTGAGGCTGCAAGGCAGCCGCTCGTTCTTGCGCGGATCGCCGCGCTCGTCCTGGCGCAGCAGCACCGCGCAGCGCGCCTTCAGCTTCTGGGCGAAGGCGGTCACCGCCTTGCCGGCCTTGGCGACATTGTCGCCATGCGCGGCGGCTTCCTGGGTTGCCGAATCGATCTCGCCGGCGCTGGTGCCGACCGAGACGATGAAGTGGGAGGCGGAGGCCGCATTCTGGCCCATCTCGCCGGTGATCTGGTTCTGCTCGGCGACCGCGCCGTTGACGTTGTCGAATACCGGGCGGATTTTTTCGATCGCCTCCGAGATGCGATGCACGGCGTCCGCCGATCCGGTGGCGTCCTTCTGCAACGCCTCGATCTTCCGCGTGATCTCTTCGGTCGCGCTCTGGGTCTGCACCGCGAGCGCCTTGACCTCGGTGGCGACCACCGCAAAGCCCTTGCCGGCGGCGCCGGCGCGCGCGGCCTCGATGGTCGAGTTGAGCGCCAGGAGCGTGGTCTGCCGCGCGATCTGCGCGATCAGATTGACCACATTGCCGATCGCGGCCGAGGATTCGCGCAACCGATCGACGTTGGCGGTGGCCTCGCGCGCCGCGGCGGCGGCATCGTCGGCGAGCTGGCTCGCGCTGCGCACCTGCGCCCCGATGCCTTCGGCGGAATGGGTGAAGCGGTCGGCGGCCTCGGAGAACGTCGTTGCGGTGCTCTGCGCATCGCTGCTGCGGCCGGTGAGGGCGTCGGTGCGGGAGCGGATGGTCGCGAGCTTGGCTGCCGTCGCTTCGGCGCCGTCGGCGACCGAGCCCGCGGCGCGCTCGAGCTGGCGGATCATCGCGCCGAGCTCGAGTTCCAGCAGTTCCAGGATCTCCCTGGACGAATCCCTGGTCGAATCAGTCTCGGTTGCGACTTCAGGCGCAGCCGCGGTCGGAACCTGCGGCGCGACGGCAGGCGCGGCCTGCTCCGGCACTTGCTTTCGAAACAAACCGAACGCCATGGGAGCTCTTTGGGGGTTCTTGGAGAGTTACGGCGGGACCGGGGCGATCCTCGCATCCGGGCATGAAGTCATGGTTAACAAGTGCCTCATATTCCGGCTTGCGGTAGTATTCCTCTGCCGGACGGTCCCTGCCGACCTTTGATTTTGGTCGCCAGGGGCCTATAAGGCCGCGTTTTCCACCCGTGTTCAGACCCTAAGCTCCGAAGAGACGTCGCATGGCCGGCCATTCCCAATTCAAGAACATCATGCACCGCAAGGGCCGGCAGGATGCCCAGAAGTCGAAGCTTTTCGGCAAGCTGGCCCGCGAAATCACCGTGGCGGCCAAGCTCGGCACCCCGGATCCGGCGATGAACGCGCGGCTGCGCGCAGCCGTGGTGGCGGCGCGTGTCGAGAACATGCCCAAGGACAATATCGAGCGCGCCATCAAGAAGGCCTCGGGCAGCGATGGCGAGAACTATGACGAGATCCGCTATGAGGGCTACGGTCCCGGTGGCGTCGCCGTGATCGTCGAAGCGCTGACCGACAATCGCAACCGCGCCGCCTCCGACATCCGTTCCTTCTTCACGAAATCAGGCGGCAATCTCGGCGAAACCGGCTCGGTCGCCTTCATGTTCGACCACACCGGCATCATCGAATACGACGCCAAGGTTGCCTCCGACGACGCGATGCTGGATGCCGCGATCGAGGCCGGCGCCGACGACGTGGTTTCGAGCGAGGGCGGCCATGAGGTCTACGCCTCGCAGGACACCTTCCGCGAAGTTGCCAAGGCGCTGGAAGCGAAGTTCGGCGAGCCGCGCAAGGCGGCACTGACCTGGAAGCCGCAGAACACCGTCTCGGTCGACGACGAGACCGGTGAGAAGCTGTTGAAGCTGATGGACCTGCTCAATGAGCACGACGACGTTCAGAACGTGTTCGCCAATTTCGAGGTCTCCGACGCGCTGATCGCGAAGATGGGCGGCTAGCTGGTTGTCATTGCCAGGCTAAAGCGCGAAGCGCGTCTTCGCGCTAGAGGACCGGCAATCCATCAAGACAAAAGCATTTTGATCGATGGATGCGCGGGTCAAGCCCGCGCATGACGACTGCATGACGACTGTAGGTGTTGCGCTTTCCCGGGTATGAGCATTCCGTTTGTGTTTCGTTCTCCCGGCGCAGGCGGTATCACTACCCCATGACATCCCAGCCGATTCGCTCTCCCGTCCGCATCATCGGTATCGATCCGGGTCTCCGCCGCACCGGCTGGGGCGTGATCGAGACCGAAGGCAACCGTCTGGTCTATATCGGCTGCGGTTCGGTCGAGCCGCCCGACGATCTGCCGCTGGCGAACCGGCTGCTCGCGATCCATGAAGGGCTGGCCGCCGTGCTCGGCGACTTCAGACCGGCGGAGGCGGCGGTCGAGCAGACCTTCGTCAACAAGGACGGCGTCGCTACGCTGAAGCTCGGCCAGGCGCGCGGCGTCGCCATGCTGGCGCCCGCAATGTTCGGTATCTCGGTCGCCGAATACGCACCGAACCAGGTCAAGAAGACCGTGGTCGGCGCCGGTCATGCCGAGAAGAACCAGATCCAGGTGATGCTGAAGATCCTGCTGCCGAAAGCCGAACCGCCGTCCGCCGATGCCGCGGACGCGCTCGCAGTCGCGATCACGCACGCGCATCACCGCCAGAGCGCCGCGCTGCGGCTCAGGGTGGCGAACTTATGATCGGCAAGCTGAAGGGCCTGATCGATTCCTACGGCGAGGACTACGTGATCCTCGACGTCGGCGGCGTCGGCTATCAGGTGCATTGCGCCAGCCGCACGTTGCAGGCGCTGCCCCAGCCGGGCGGTGCCGCGGTGCTCTCGATCGAGACCTATGTCCGCGAGGACGCGATCAAGCTGTTCGGCTTCCGCTCAGATCATGAGCGCGAATGGTTTCGCCTGCTGCAAACCGTGCAGGGCGTCGGTGCCAAGGTCGCGCTCGCGGTGCTCGGCACGCTGCCGCCGACCGACCTCGCAAATGCAATCGCGCTGCGCGACAAGGCGGCGGTGGCACGGACCCCGGGAGTTGGGCCGAAGGTCGCCGAGCGCATCGTCAGCGAATTGAAGGACAAGGCGCCGGGCTTTGCCGATGTCGATCCCGCGGTGGTGCAGCTGTCAGGTGCAATCGACAACAACCGCGCGCCGCGCCCGGTGACGGATGCGATCTCCGCGCTGGTCAATCTCGGCTACGGCCAGCCGCAGGCTGCCGCCGCGATCGCCGCCGCTTCGCGCAGCGCCGGTGAGAGCGCCGAGACCGCGCAGCTGATCCGGCTGGGGCTGAAGGAATTGTCGAAGTGAGCGTGGTACAAAGCCTCCCCAGATCCGGCTTGGCTCGGTTCGGCTACACGACGGTCGTCGTCTCCCTCGGGACTCTGATCACCGGAAGTCTTGTCATGTTGGGTTGGTCGGCTTCGTTGTGCTTCTTGAGCCGTGTCATTCGATGTTTCTCGTTCTCTCGGGACTTTGCTGGATTCTTCCTCAAGATGATCCAAATATGGTCCCTTCCCGCGCTCGTGGTCGGGGTTTTGGTCGCGTTCATCGCCAAAGTTCGTGGCTCAGTCGCTTGGTGGAACGTTCTTGCGGTCGTGGCACTGGTTTGTACTGCTGAGTTTGCGCTGTCGAAGTTCAACGATGCAGCTTCGCTCTTTCTAGCCCAAGGTTTGGTACTGTTTGTCGGAGTTCAGCTCTCTCGTGTGGGCAGCAGGATGGTTGGAAAATATCCTATATGAACACGCCGCCCCGCATGGTGACGCCCGAACGCCGCTCCGACGATGTCGGTGATACCGCGCTGCGTCCGCAGTCGCTGACCGAGTTCGTCGGCCAGGCGCAGGCGCGCAAGAATCTTTCGATCTTCATCGAGGCCGCCAAGAAGCGCGGCGAGGCGCTCGATCACGTGCTGTTCGTCGGTCCGCCGGGTCTCGGCAAGACCACGCTGGCGCAGATCGTCGCGCGCGAACTCGGCGTCGGCTTTCGTGCCACCTCGGGCCCCGTGATTGCGAAGGCCGGCGACCTCGCGGCACTGCTCACCAATCTCGAAGAGCGGGACGTGCTGTTCATCGACGAGATCCATCGCCTCAGCCCGGCGGTGGAAGAAGTGCTCTATCCCGCGATGGAGGATTTCCAGCTCGATTTGATCATCGGCGAAGGCCCCGCGGCGCGTTCGGTGAAGATCGAGCTGTCGAAATTCACGCTGGTCGGCGCGACGACGCGTGCCGGCCTGCTCACCAATCCGCTGCGCGATCGCTTCGGCATTCCGGTGCGGCTCAACTTCTACACCGTGGAAGAGCTGGAGAAGATCGTCACCCGCGGCGCGCGCGTGCTCAACATTGGCATGAGCCCCGACGGCGCCAACGAGATCGCGCGCCGCGCCCGCGGCACACCGCGCATTGCCGGCCGCCTGCTGCGCCGCGTGCGTGACTTTGCCTCCGCTGCGGACGCCGATTCCGTCGATCGCGGCATCGCCGACCGTGCGCTGAGCGCGCTCGAGGTCGACAGCGCCGGGCTCGATGCGATGGACCGGCGCTACCTCACCACCATCGCCTTGAACTATGGCGGTGGGCCGGTCGGCGTCGAGACGATGGCGGCGGCGCTGTCGGAGCCGCGCGATGCGATCGAGGACATCATCGAGCCCTATCTGATCCAGTGCGGCTATTTGCAGCGCACCCCGCGCGGCCGGCTGCTGACCTCGCACGCCTTCCGCCATCTCGACCTCGCCGAGCCGAACCGCGATCCCTCGCAGTTCGGCCTGTTCGGCGGCAACGGCGACGAGGACTGAGCCTCGCTCTCGAAGACGTGAACAGACGTGTTGGTGCAGCGCATTCCGCTGCCGGTAACCGTGCGCGCTAACCATTGCGAAGCGTCTGCTGGCCGCCTGCACAAACACGGCCCAATTTCGCTCCAATCAAAAGGCCTATGGTCGTTCACGGCGCTTTAGGAAGCGCCAGGCATCACCGATCAAACGTCCATGATTTCACGCCGAAATTTTCTACGCACCGCCGGCGGATTGACCGCCGCCACGGCTTCGACTGCGGCCTATGGCCTGAGCGAGCCGGTCGTCCGCCTCACGCTGACGCGCTACGATCTGTCGCCGCGGCAATGGCCGTCGGATTTTCCGCTCAAGATCGCCGCGCTCGCCGACATTCACGCCTGCGATCCCTGGATGTCGCTCGATCGCATCGCAGAGATCGTGAAGCGGACCAATGCGCTCAATCCCGATATCATCGTGCTGCTCGGTGATTATGTCGCCGGGCTGCGCCACGTCACCCGCTTCATTCCGGCATCAGAATGGGCTGCGGTGCTGAGGGGCCTGAAGGCGCCGCTCGGCGTGCATGCGGTGCTCGGCAATCACGATTATTGGGACGACAAGACGGTGCAACGTCAGGGCCAGGGCACGCCGGTTGCGCGCCGCGCGCTGGAGCGGGCCGGCATCCCGGTCTACGAGAACGACGCGGTGCGGCTCGTCAAGGACGGCCGTCCGTTCTGGCTCGCCGGCCTCGGCGACCAGCTCGCCTTCATGGCGGCGCGACGCTATCGCGAGATCAGGCGCATCGGCGTCGACGATCTCAACGGGACACTCGCAAAGGTCACCGACGATGCGCCGGTGATCCTGCTCGCGCATGAGCCTGATGTTGCGCTTCGCGTGCCCTCGCGCGTTGCGCTGCAACTCTCCGGCCACACCCATGGCGGCCAGATCCGGCTGCTCGGCTGGTCGCCGGCGGTGCCGGTCAAGCACGGCATGCGGCTCGCCTATGGCCATATCAAGCTGAAATGCGACGTCGTCGTCTCCGGCGGCCTTGGCTGCAGCATCATGCCGTTCCGCCTCGGCGTACCGCCCGAGATCGTGCAGGTCACGCTCGGCGCAAAAGGGTCGGTGGTGTCCTGACCGCGCTTGCGTGATCGAGCAATTTGCGCAACACGATTGTCGTTCCCGTTCCGAAGGCAATCGAGGGGCCGCAATTGACCTTACCCCATATCGACGGCGCGATCCGCGATGGCCGACACCATATGCAGGTCCGCGTCTATTACGAGGACACCGACTTTTCCGGCATCGTCTACCACGCCAACTACCTGCGGTTCATGGAGCGTGGGCGCACCAATCATCTCCGTCTGATGGGCGCCGAACAGAACGCGCTGTTCGAGGAGGCGCAGGAGGAGACCGGCGGCTTCGCCTTTGTCGTGCGCTCGATGACGCTCGACTTCCTCAAGCCCGCGCGGATGGACGACATGCTCGACGTCGTGACCTGGCCGATCGCGGTGAAGGGGGCTTCCATCATGCTCGCGCAGGAGGTCAGGCGCGGCGATGATGTGCTTGTGAAGGCGCAGGTGCGTGTTGCCTTCGTCAGCCAGGGCAGGGCACAGCCGATTCCGAAGTCCATCCGCGCGTTGATGAAGGCCGATCTGGCCTAGCTATCGGGTGATAGGGAATGCCCCATCGACTCTGCGTGGCGCGGCGATAGATTTGCGTGCGACCAACCAACCGCGAGGGATCGCCGATGTCACGTCCGCCGCTGCCGCCCTTCACCCGCGAGACCGCCGCGCAGAAGGCGCGCATGGCGGAGGATGCCTGGAATTCGCGCGACCCGGTTCGGGTTGCCGGCGCCTATACCGAGGACAGCCGCTGGCGCAACCGCTCCGAGGTGTTCGAGGGCCGCGAGGCGATCGTGGCCTTCCTGACCCGCAAATGGGAAAAGGAGCGGGAGTATCGCCTGATCAAGGATCTCTGGGCGTTCGACGGCAACCGCATCGCGGTGCGCTTCCAGTACGAATGGCACGACGCCGGCGGCAACTGGTTTCGCTCCTACGGCAACGAGCAGTGGGAGTTCGACGAGCACGGCCTGATGCGCCGGCGCGAGGCCTCGATCAACGACATCGCGATCGCAGAGAAGGACCGCCGCTTCCATTGGCCCGCGCCGGGCCCGCGTCCAGCCGATGTGCCGGGGTTGGGGCAGGAGCCGTTCTAGCGACGCGTAGCCCGGATGCAGCGAAGCGAAATCCGGGGCGGCCTTTCCGCGGATACATTATTCCCGGATTGCGCTGCGTCCATCCGGGCTACGGGACATCTTGGTGAAAGTCGGGCCGTCGCGCTTCGAGACGCCGCTTCGCGGCTCCTCAGCATGACGGGCATAAGGCTGAGTGCGTTGCCAGTCTTGCAACGCGCGAGTCCTCGCTCCGTCATCCTGAGGTGCGAGCGGAGCGAGCCTCGAAGGATGGACGGCCCCCGCTCGGAGGCCGTCACCTTCGAAACGAGAATGTGCTTTACGCCGCAGCCTTGTGCCGTGCGATCTCGGCCTTGTAGAGATCGAACTCCTCGGCGACCGCCTTCGCAACTGATGGCCGGGTGCGCAGGCGTTCGTAATAGGCCTTCAGCGCCGGCCATTTCGCGAGCTCGATCGGCGGCGTTGCCATGGTCCAGTTGATGACGGTGACGAGATAGGCGTCGGCGACGCTGAAATGATCGAGCAGATAGTCGCGGCCCTTCAGATGGTCCTCGACATAATCGAGCCGCGAGGCGTATTTTTCCAGCGCATAGACCTTGGCCTCCGGCGGCGCCTTCTTGTCGAGCAGCGGCAGGAACAGGCCCTTGTGCAGCTCGGTGCCGATGAAGCACAGCCATTGATGCAGCTTTGAACGCTCGGCATTCGACGCCGTGCCGATGCCGGCCCGCGGGAACTGGTCGGCGACATATTGCAGGATCGCGGCGTTCTCGGTCAGCACCACGCCGTCGTCGGTGCGCAGCGTCGGCACCAGGCCGAGTGGGTTGACCTTGTTGAAGTCGGAGCCGTCGTTGCGCACCTGCTTGGTCTTCGGATCGACCTCGAGATAATTGGCCGGCTGGCCCGCTTCATAGAGCGCGACGCGGGTCGCCATCGAGCAGGCGAGGGGCGAGAAATAAAGGTCCATGGGGTGCCTCCTTGGCGGTGTCTGGCGCGGCGTGCCGGCCGTTATTGATTTTTGTACTGTCCTGGATAATATTTGTCCGGTCAAGGAATTTAATGCGAAATGGTACAAAAAAATAAGAAGCCGCCATCTGCTGCCAAAATCGAGGCGCCGGTCGCACCGAAGCGCCGCGGGCGGCCGCGCGCCTACGAGCCGGATGTCGCGCTCGGCAAGGCTCTCGATCTATTCCGGCGCGACGGCTTTGCCGCGACTTCGCTCGATGATCTCAGTGCCGCGACCGGCATGAATCGGCCGAGCCTCTATGGTGCGTTCGGCGACAAGCGCGAGCTCTACATCAAGAGCTACCAGCGCTATCGCGACGACGCGCGCGCCGCGATGGTCGACATCTTCCGCGCCGATGCGCCGCTGCGCGAGCGGCTGGAGCGCATCTATCGGATCGCGCTCGACATCTATCTGTCCGGCGAGTCCGGCCCGCGCGGCTGCTTCACCGTGATGACCGCGGCGTCGGAAGCGGTGTCGGATCCGGATATCCGCGCCATGGTGCTGGAGGGCCTGACCGAGCTCGACAAGGCGTTCGGCATCTGCTTCCGCCATGCCAAGGAGCGCGGCGAGTTGCCTGACGGCGCCGATCCGGCGTCGCTGGCGCATCTTGCGTCGGCCACCATCCACACCATCGCCATCCGCGCCCGAGCACGTGTGCCGCGCGGGGAACTCGAGGCGATCGTGAAGGGCGCCGTCGACGTGATGTGCCGGGCCAAATAGAAGCGGCAAATTTTCTTACCGATCAAATGTCGGGTGCTGGTTTTCCCACCCGTCTTCCGTAAGGTCTCCCCCCTCACGGAAGCGAAATCTCATGGGAAAAGTCAGGACTTCAGCATTCTCGGTCTCGATCGACGGGTTTGGCGCGGCGCCGCGTCAGAGCCTCGAAAATCCATTCGGCGAAGGCGGCATGGTGCTGCCCGGCTGGTTCCTCCAGACGCGGACGTTCCGCCAGACCTTCGGCCAGGATGGCGGCAGCACCGGGCTCGACGACGAGATCGCGCGCAAATCGATGGAAAATATCGGCGCCTGGATCCTCGGGCGCAACATGTTCGGCCCGATCCGCGGGCCGTGGCCCGATGATGCCTGGAAAGGCTGGTGGGGCCCCAATCCGCCCTATCACACGCCGACCTATGTGCTGACCCATCACGCACGGCCCGACCTAGTGATGGAAGGCGGCACCACGTTTCATTTCGTGACCGATGGCATTCACGCCGCGCTCGAGCGGGCGCGCGCGGTTGCCGGAGACAAGGACATCCGGGTCGGCGGCGGCGTGTCGCTGGTGCGGCAATTTCTTGAGGCGCGGCTGCTCGACGAGGTGCAACTGGCGCTGTCGCCGGTGCTGCTCGGCGCCGGCGAGAATTTGTTCGCCGGCATCGATCTGCCCGCTCTCGGCTATGCCGTCGTTTCACAGGTCGCGAGCCCGAACGCCACGCACGTCACCTTCGCGCGCAAATCGTAAGATCGAGATCGGACTTCGCTTCATCTCGCCCCGCGTGCGGGGAGAGGCCGGAATGCATCGTGAGATGCATTCCGGGTGAGGGGGGACAGGTCCAACCTCGTTCGCAACTCGCGGAGGCAGCCCCTCACCCCAACCCTCTCCCCGTAAGAACGGGGAGAGGGAGGGTACTGCCGTCGTCTGCGTCAGTTGCCAAAATCGGCCGTTGACGCGCGCGTCGTTCGGGCGTACTTAACCCAAAGGTTATTTAACCGATGAGCTAAGTACATGCCGCTGGACCCCCTCAGTTCGACCTTCGCGGCGCTGGCCGATCCGACCCGGCGCGCGATCCTGGCGCGGCTTGCGCTCGGCGAGACCTCAGTGATGGAGCTGGCAAAACCGTTCGACATGAGCCTGCCGGCGATCTCCAAGCACCTGAAGGTGCTGGAGCATGCCGGCTTGATCTCGCGTGGGCGTGAGGCGCAGTGGCGGCCGTGCCGCATCGCGCCGGCCTCGTTCAAGCAGGTCGACGGCTGGCTCGGGAATTTCCGCCGCTTCTGGGACGAGAGCTTCAACCGCCTCGACGGCTTGCTCGAGGAGATGAAGGCGGATGAGGCCGTGAAGGCCCCGCCGCGTAGCAACCGCAAAGTCAGAGTAACCAAGGAGAAGCAACGTGGACGCACGCGTGAATAAGACGCTGAGGATCACGACCCCGTCGGATTTCGAGTTCGCCATGACACGCCAGTTCGACGCGCCGCGGCGCTTCGTGTTCGACGCGATGACCAAGCCGGAATATCTGGTTCGCTGGCTTGGCTGCGACGCGATGGCGATGCCGGTGTGCGAGGTAGACCTGCGCGTCGGCGGCCGCTATCGCTTCGTGTTCCGTTCGTCCGAGGGCATCGAGCATGAACTCACCGGCACCTATCGCGAGGTGGTGCGCCCGGAGCGGCTTGCATTCGGCGAAACCTTCTCGATGCCCGGCTTCACCAGCGACGAGTATCTGGTGACGTCGACGTTCGTCGAGGCCGGCGGCACCACCACGCTGACGACCACGATCCGCCACCCGACCAAGGAGGCGCGCGACGGTCATCTCAATTCCGGCATCGAGAAGGGCGTCGAGCCGGCTTACGACCGGCTCGCGGAGATCGTTGCGGGGATGGGCTGAGGCGCGGCCGAGGACAGCGCTTCGTCGGTGAAGCGCTGCCCCATCAACCTCGTCGTCCCTGCGAAAGCAGGGACCCATACCCTGCGGCCGGCGTAGTGAACTGCACTCGCCGTTCCAGCATCGCTCATCAATTAGCATCGGTGGTTATGGGTCCCGGGTCGCGCTTCGCTTGCCCGGGACGACACTGCCTTAATATCTCCCGCCGGCCTCAATATCCCCGCTTGCGATCGACCATGTTTTCCAGCGCGCCGCCCGCCTCGAAGCGTGCGATCTGCTGCGCGACGTATTTCGAGATCTCGTCGGCGTCGGTGTCGGCGGCGTTGTGCGGGGTCAGCACCACTTTCGGGTGGCTCCAGAACGGGCTCGCCTCGGGCAGCGGCTCGGTCTCGAAGACGTCGAGCGAGGCGGCGCCCAGCGTGCCGTCGTCGAGCGCGCGCAGGATGTCCGCTTCGTTCTGCAAGCCGCCGCGGCCGGCATTGATGATGACGGGCGCGCCGAGCGGGCTGTTGCGGTTCAGCTTGGCGAACGCATCGCGGTTGAGCACATGCCGCGTATCCGGCGTCAGCGGCAGCAGGCAGACCAGGATGTTGGTTGCGCGCAGGAATGCATCGAGCTCTTCAGTGCCGTGATAGCATGTGATGCCGTCGATCCGCTTCTCGCTGCGGCTCCAGCCGACGACCCGGAAGCCGAGCGCGCGGAGCGCATGCGCCGAGGCCGCGCCGAGGGTGCCGAGCCCCATCACGCCGACGGTGATCGCGCTTGCCGCCCATTGGTAGTCCGGCGCCCAGCGCTTTGCCCGCTGCGACTCCCGCAGATAAAGCTCCTGGCGGTGATGCATCAGCACATGCAGCACGACATATTCGGTCATGCGGTCGGTGAGGTCGCCGACCGAAACCCGCACCAGCGGCACGTCGGGCAGCGAGCGGTCGGCCATCAGCGCATCGACTCCGGCACCGAGGTTGAAAACGACGCGCAGGTTCTTGAACGCCGCGAGCTCGCCCGGCTTCGGCTTCCACACCGCGGCATAGTGCACCTCGGCGGGGTCGAGCGCGCCATCCGGAAGCAGCACCACAGAGCGGTCGGGGCAGACCGCGTCGAACCGCGCCTTCCAGCGCGTCGACGACCAGTTTTCCGAGCCGCCGTTGATCAGCAGCGCGAGTGCGCCCTTACCCATCCAGATACCTCCAAAGTCAATGTGATGCACGTCACATAACGGGTCATGCCCGTCTCGGGTCTCCTGCCATCAACAGGGGATAACTTCCATGCACAAACTGATCCGGGCCTCAGCTTTGATCGTCGGTCGTCGCCGTCACATCTTGCGCAGGCGATCGCCGCAGCCTCGTGCTCGCAAATGCCGACGCGTCCGCGCAGGCACAACCGGCCGTTGCTCTCGCTCGGCCTGCGGCTTCCGGAGCCATGAAGGCAGCACGCATCTCGCCTGGTGACGAAGAGCCACATTCGTCAGCGGAAGAGCGATGCGACCAAAGGCGCGCCGGATCGCCACACGAGGACCGTCGCGGTGCTGGACATGCGCCAGCGCCGCGGTCCAGCGTCCGGTCTGCCGAGGCTCGCCACGAGGCTTCGATCGAAATCCATCGCCGCCATCAGGAACCTAAATTTCTTTCGCTCGGCCTGTCGGCAGCGGGCATAATCGTTCGTTCTTGCAATGAACGGAGATGCCTTTTCGATGCTGTACGCCATCCTCTGCTATCATGACGAAGACATGGTCGGTTCCTGGAGCAAGGAGCACGACGCCTCGGTCATGCAGAAACTGTCCGTCGTGCAGGACAAGCTCGCAAAGCAAGGCAAGCTCGGCCCGGTGGCCCGGCTGCTGCCGACCACGGCCGCGACCACGCTGCGCAAGGAAAACCCGCCGCTGGTGCTGGACGGCCCGTTCGCCGAGACCAAGGAGCAGCTGCTCGGTTTCTATCTGGTCGAGGGCAAGAACCTCGACGAGGTGCTCGACATCGCGCGCGACCTCGGCGAGGCCAATCCCGGCGGCACCTATGAGATTCGCCCGGTCGGCCACTTCACTCCGGGGAGCGCAAAGACGTGAGCGTGACCGACACCGCCTGGATCGATGCCACGCTGACATCGGCGCGTCCCCAGGCGGTTGGCGCGTTGCTGCGCTACTTCCGCAATCTCGACACCGCCGAGGAAGCCTTCCAGAACGCCTGCCTGCGGGCGCTCAAGAGCTGGCCGCAGAACGGCCCGCCGCGCGATCCCGCGGCGTGGCTGATCATGGTCGGCCGCAACGTCGCGATCGATGAGGTTCGCCGCAACAAGAAGCAGCAACCGCTGCCCGACGACGACCAGGCGATCTCCGACCTCGACGACGCCGAGGACGAGCTTGCCGAGCGGCTCGACGGCTCGCATTACCGCGACGATATCCTGCGGCTGCTGTTCATCTGCTGTCACAAGGATCTGCCGGCGACCCAGCAGATCGCGCTCGCGCTGCGTATCGTCTCCGGCCTGACGGTGAAGCAGATCGCGCGCGCCTTCCTGGTCTCGGAAGCCGCGATGGAGCAGCGCATCACGCGGGCCAAGGCGCGCGTCGCCGACGCCAACGTGCCGTTCGAGACGCCGGGCGCGGTCGAGCGCAGCGAGCGGCTCGTCTCGGTCGCGGCGATGATCTACCTGATCTTCAACGAGGGCTATTCGGCGAGCGGCGACACCGCTCAAATCCGCTCGCCGCTGTGCGAGGAGGCGATTCGCCTTGCCCGCCTGCTGCTGCGGCTGTTCCAGAGCGAGCCGGAGATCATGGGGCTGACGGCGCTGCTGCTGTTGCAGCATGCCCGCGCCGCCGCGCGCTTCGACGCCGATGGCCAGGTGATCCTGCTCGACGACCAGGACCGCAGCCTGTGGAATCAGAAGCTGATCGCCGAGGGCGCAGCGCTGATCGACAAGGCGATGCGCCATCGCCGCAGCGGCCCCTATCAGGTGCAGGCCGCGATCGCCGCACTCCACGCCCGCGCGGAAAAGCCCGAGGATACCGACTGGACCCAGATCGACCTGCTCTATGGTGCGCTCGAGATCATGCAGCCGTCGCCAGTGATCACGCTCAACCGCGCGGTTGCGGTCTCCAAGGTGAAGGGGCCGGAAGCCGCGCTCGAGATGATCGAGCCGCTGGCGCCGCGGCTTTCCAATTACTTCCATTACTTCGGCGTGCGCGGCGCCTTCCTGATGCAACTCGGCCGCAACGAGGAGGCCCGCGTCACCTTCGACCGCGCCATCGCGCTCGCCAACACCACCGCGGAAGCCGCCCACATCCGCATGCATATCGACCGCCTGATGCGCGACAGCCAGCCGCGCAACGTGAAGGCGAAGTAGCTCCCAACATTGCTGCACGTCATGCCCGGCCTTGTGCCGGGGATCCGCGTCTTTGGATGCCGCGAAGAAGGAAGACGTGGATGGCCGGGACGAGCCCGGCCATGACGAATCTCAAAAAATCTTCACCGTCCTTGTCGGCCCGTCGTCCTGTCGTTCGTCATGGAGGCAGAGCATCACCAAGCGTTACGGAGCCCGCCATGCCGACGATCATCGACACCGAAGTCTCAAAGCCCGCCCGCATCACCGGCCGCGTCATGAGCGGCGTGGTTATCCTTTTCCTGCTGTTCGATGGCGCGATCAAGCTGTTGCCATTGCCTGTCGTCACCGAGACCATGGACAAGATGGGCTTTGGTGCGAGCGACACGCTGGCGCGCAGCCTCGGCATCATCACCATCGTCTGCACGCTGTTGTACTCGGTGCCGCCGACCTCGATCCTCGGCGCCATCCTGCTCACCGGCTATCTCGGCGGTGCGATCGCGTCCCATGTGCGGATCGGCAGCCCGCTGTTCAGCCACACGCTGTTCGGGGTCTATCTCGGCCTGATGGTGTGGGGCGGGCTCTATCTGCGGGACGGCAATCTGCGTGCGCTGCTGCCGTTCCGTCGTTAAGCTATTCCTCAATTCACCCTGTGGAGACAGTTATGTTCGAGACCATTGCCATCATCGCGATTGTCCTCGCCGTCGCGATCGCCGTCATCCTCGTCATCGCGGCGACCAAGCCGGGCACGCTTCGGGTCACGCGTGCGGTCAGCATCAATGCGCCGGCCGATCGGGTCTTTCCGCTGATCAACGATTTCCGTCAGTGGACGGTCTGGTCGCCTTATGAAAACCGGGATGCCGCCATGAAGCGCGTCTATAGCGGCGCCGAGCGCGGGCAGGGCGCGGCCTATGCCTGGGACGGCAACAAGAATGTCGGTTCCGGCCGCATGGAGATCCTGCAGTCCGCCGCGCCGTCGAAGATCGTCATCAAGCTCGACTTCTTCAAGCCGTTCGAAGGCCACAACACCGCCGAGTTCACAATGCTGCCGCAGGGGGATGCGACCAGCGTCACATGGACCATGTATGGTCCGGCCGTCTTCATGTCGAAGGTGATGCAGGTGTTCATCAACCTGGATCACATGATCGGCAAGGATTTCGAGGCCGGTCTCGCCAATCTGAAGAAGCTGACTGAAAAATAGCGAGCGTTTTCGAGCGAAGTGGTTTCCGGTTCGCGTGAAGAAAACGCGTCAAAACGAGAATCTACCCAGGGAGCATGCGATGCAGGTCAACCCCTATCTCTCCTACGACGGCAATTGCGGCGCCGCGCTGAACTTCTACCAGAAGGTTCTCGGTGCGCGGATCGAGGAAACCTATCCCTACGGCGAGGGCAATCCGGAGATGCAGACGCCGCCCGGCTGGAAGGACAAGATCATGCACGCCAGGGTCTCGATCGACGGCGAGATCATCATGGCCTCCGACGCCCCGCCCGGCCACTTCCAGAAGCCGCAGGGCTTTCATGTGTCGTTGCAGGTCGAGGATCCCGCAGAGGCCGAACGCCGCTTCAAGGCGCTGTCCGAAGGCGGCACGGTCACCATGCCGTTCGGCAAGACCTTCTTCTCCAACGGCTTCGGCATGTGCGTCGATCAGTTCGGCATCCCCTGGATGGTGAACTGCCCGCAGGGGATGTAGGCGGTTGCTCGGCCCGGTAATCGGACCGTCACCCTGAGGAGCGCGCACTCGCGTGCGTCTCGAAGGGTCGACGGCCACCAGCCGGGGCCGTGCATCCTTCGAGACGCCGCTGCGCGGCTCCTCAGGATGACGGGACAAAGAATCGTAGGGCGGGTTAGGCGAAGCCGTAACCCGCTGCCCGTCACGCAGACCAAAGACGGTGGGTTATGCTTCGCTAACCCACCCTAGGAGACGCACGTAGCCTACCTGCACCGCGGATAGATCGCGGCGAGTTCGCGGCCGCGCAGCAGCAGCAGGCGCGAGGTCAGGCCGCCGCGGCGCACGATCCAGCCGCGCACCGGCGCCGGGTAGGCTTCCAGCACCGCCTCGGAGGCTTCCGGCTCCGCATAGGTTCGGCCGCGCCGGTCGATCGAGCGCGCGGCATGGAAGCCGAGCACGGCGCGCCGCGTCACGCAGATGCGGTCGCCCGGCACCATCGAGAGCACGAGCGTGCAGGCCGACAGGCACGGCCCGTCGATCACCACGCGCTCACCGGACTCGCGCACCTTGTCGAACAGATCGATGAACGGGCCGACCTGGCCACCGGGGCTGGCGAGGATCCGAACGTCGGCTTGCGCGCAGCCAACCGTTGCGCAGAGGGCTGCCGCCGCGACAAATATTTTCATCAGCGCAATCCCTGCCGACGATGCGGTCGAGGTCGCACCGCATCCGAAGCCGCAAGGCTCGCGCCGGAATGGGGCATCGTCAAGACCGATGCCCTATCCGCCATGATCGGCGGGCTCAGGCTGCCCGGTTCTTGAGCGCGCCCACGATCGCCGTCAGCACTGCGCCGGCAACGCCGCCGCCGGCGACCTGTCCGATGATGCTGCCGATGTCAGGCGTCGCGCCGGAATTGGCGAGCAGCGGAATCAGCATGCCCAGAAGCTGTCCGCCCGCGCCGCCGCCGATGGCGCCTGCGATGGTGTTTCCGAGCGTGCCGAGATCGATGTTCTTGGCCGCTCCGGCAGCGACATTGCCGCCGACGGCTCCGCTGATGACTTGAATGATCAGATTGATGAGGACTCCCGACATGACGCGATTTCTCCCCGGTATCTGGTTCAGCATGGCTGAGGCGCCGAATGGCGTCCCACCGGCGCAGACGTTAGGCCTCTGGCGCGCAGAGGTCATGCTGCGCACGCGAAGATTCGGCCCTTGCGGGCGGTATGCACCGGCTTTTTGGGGAGTTGTTCGGCTAACCTGCAGCTTTAGCCCGCGCCGGAGACGCCGGCCTCGGCAAAGGTCGCCATGCCGCCATGACAGGCGAGCGCCGCGCGCAGCAGCAGGATCGCAACCCCTGCGCCGGAGGCTTCGCCGAGCCGCATCTCGAGATCGAGCAGGGGCGCGAGCCCGAGTTCGCGCAGCATCTGGCGATGGCCGAGCTCGGCCGAGACATGCCCGGCGCGGCAATGTGCGAGACCGTTGGGCGCAAGCCGCGCCAGCGGCAGCACCGCCGATGTCGCGACGAAGCCGTCGAGCAGCACCGGGATCGATCTTGCCCGCGCTGCCAGCACGGCGCCCGCGATGGCCGCGAGCTCGCGGCCGCCGAGCGCGACGGCGACTGCGAGCGGATCGTCGAGCAGGCTGCGATG